>CAZOZZ010000172.1:0-7655 GCA_964584435.1 uncultured Solibacteraceae bacterium
TCCCGAATCCCTATAAATCCGAGTTCTTATCGTTCTGCCGCGCAGGCTCCTAGGGAAGCGGCCAACGGAAAGGGCGTTCGTCAACAGGCAGCCGATCTACGGGGCCCACTTCAAACTGCTGGCTTACGAGTTGTTATCGCAGGTCCGAACAGCGACAGTGAATGAGCCTGTGACAGCCGACCAGCTGAGAGCCGATCTGGGCACCTTTTCCGACGTCGGGCTGGACCAGATCGCGGGAGACAATCTCGCCTTTGTCGCTGTTTCGCGTGAGGCGATGGTCGGAGGTTTCTGTGATGCTCTGTCAAAGCAGCGCGTCGTACTGGAAGTCCTTGGGAACATTGTTTTCGACGACGAGTTTCACGACGCCCTGGCGAATCTGGCGGCCAAGGGGTACAAGATCGCGATTGAGAGTCCCCGGGAGGGAGACCCCGACCCGCGTCTGGCAAGCATCGCGGACATCATCCGGATCGATGTCAGTGAGCTCGATGAGGAGGAACTTCGTAGGCGGGTCGATGCTTACTCGAATCTCGGCGTCAAACTCCTGGCGAGCAACATTGAGCGCTTAGAAAAATTCAATCTCTGCAAGAAACACGACTTCGATTACTTTCAAGGACACTTCTTCTGCTTGCCCAACAGCCCATCGCTTAGAGTTCCCGTGAATCGTCTGGCAGCGGTTCGTGTCCTGGCCGAACTCCAGGATCAGGAGATCAGCATTAACGAGCTCGCAGTCACTATCAGCCACGACCTGTCGCTGAGCTACAAGCTGCTACGTTACTCGAACTCTGCGGCCCTCGGGCTGAGCAGAGAGGTGGAATCGATCAGCCATGCGGCGAGAATGATCGGAATCGAACGCATCCGTGTCTGGGCAAGCCTTTTGATGGTGGCGAAGATGGAGGACAAGCCTCGCGAGCTCATGATTACCGCAATTGTCCGGGCCGCGATGTGTGAACGTCTGGCCATGTCGGCGAAGGCCGGGCGCAAGGAGACGTTCTTTACGGTGGGTCTGCTGTCGGTCCTGGACGCTTTGCTGGACCGTCCGATGGCCGAGGCAGTTCGGAAACTCCCTCTTTCCGAGGAAGTTCGCGATGCGTTGCTCCGACACAAGGGCCGGCCCGGCCAGGCCTTGAACTGTGTTCTGGCGTACGAGCGCGGCGAATGGGACCAGGTCTGGTTCGAAGGCCTTCCGGATATGACTGTTCGTGGCCATTACCTGGACTCCCTCGGATGGGCGCGACGGATCAGCGATGGGTTGATGATTTGAGGGTTGGAAGAAAGCCGGCGGGGGACCGTCGGCTTTCCTAGTGGTCAGTGGCCAGTTGTTCGGAGTCGACCGGCTTAACATCGCGATGAAAGAAATCAATCCGAAGCGAGAGACGCCCGCTTCAAGCCGAACCCACCGTTGCCACGGGGTCCCCTATTGCGGCGCCGACTGCCCCGTCTGATCAAAAGCCCGCCTCAGTGCCGATTCATAGAAGGGATTTCGAGTAAGAAAAATATCGTTCGGGTATTGCCGGGTGGTCGTCATGGCCTTGTAGATGTCCGCTTCGAGATATCGGTCCAGGTGAAGGCCGGCCAGGTACTGAAGACGCAGGTTGCGGTCGGAATTGATCTGGGCATCCGAGAGCCATTCGGTCATGTCCGGGCCCCGGTTCCCGTAGGTGCTTAAAACGTCCACGGCTGATCCGAAATCGACGTCCAGGAGCGATTGGTAGAGTTGAGGACTCTCGCGGATGCGACGGTCCATTTCCTCTACCTGGATCGTCGTCGGGCCTTCCTGGCCCAGAACGAATACGTCGTATCCCCCGCCGAAAATGTCGCTGGTCCATACCGTGGCGTCGGGGAACGCTCCGACGAAGGTCGCCAGTTGGCTCTTCACCGCGTCTTCACTTGTTTCATATAGAGGAACCCATTGTGTAACGACGCCTCCGGGGTTCAGATGTTCCCGGACCATCTCGAAATACTCGGCCGAATACATGGCGGCGGCGCCCCTTACCCACGGATGGATCGGATCGGAAGTAATGATGTCGAACTTCTCATCGGTGGTCGCCAGGAAATGGCGCGCATCGTCGATGATTACCTCGGTTCGCGGGTCCCTGAGGACATCGTAGTTCTCAGGTCCAAAAAATCCGGCTGCCGCTTCGGGAACCCTCGATTCGATTTCGCAGATGACGATCCTTTCGATGTCTGGATGCACAACGAACGAACCCGCCGTCACACCTGCTCCGCAGCCGACGATCAGCACCGAGCGTGGTTTCTCATGCACCAGTGCAGGCACGTGCCCAAGCATGCGTTGGAGACGCATGTCGATCTGTACGTTTGATGCGACGACCTTCCCGGCGACATGCATACTCCGCTCTTCTTCAAACTCCGACACTGCGACCGATGCATCGATTCCTTCCGCCGTATAGAGGAACTCGGTGTCCTGACCCCAATATTCGATGAAGCGTCCGTAAGCGATCAGTCCCTGCGGCGTGGCTGGAACGACAAGCAGAAGCACCAGCGTCACAACGAGGACGACCGCGAAGGTGGCGAGATGGGTGACCGATGGCCATGATGACATTGATGAGGTCCCTGCGGCGGCAGGTTGCTCCGTTTCCGGAACAGATGTGCCCTTCGATCCCAGCATCAGGAGGGCCGCTCCGGCAGCAATCACCATGAAGGCCTGCTGGGCACTCCGAGTGCCGGCCAGGGGGATCCAGATCAGGGTGAAGAATAAGCTGCCGACGATGGCTCCGGCCGTGTTTGCGGCGTAGACTCCACCGACCAGCTTTCCAGGGTCGTTCCTTCGGGCGGCTGCCCCCAGGGCCAGCGGAAAAGATGCTCCCCACAAAATGGTTGCAGGCAACATCGCGATGCCGCACCGAATCATGTCGAAGCCAAAGAAATAAGCCGTACTCTCCAGAACCCAGGGAAGGAATTCTTCGTTGGGCTGCCAGTAGGGCATTCTCTCGGTGATCAGGACCGATCCCCAGAGAATGGCCGGCACGAGCAGAAGCTGGCATCTGCCCAGCGCTTCTGAAGGTTCTCGGGTGCGTCTCAATACTACGGCCCCGATCCCACTGCCGACCCCGAGTCCCGAGAGGAAGACCATGAGGATCAACGAGAAGTTGTAAACCGTCGTTCCGAACAACAGGGAAAGCTGACGAGTCCAGACGACTTCGGCCCCCAGCGCGGTGAGGCCGCTCAGGGCGACAACAATGTAGGGGGCCATCGGGACAGGCGAGCCCGCTTCGTCCTCGTCTTCAAACTCCGTGGCCTCGAGGGGATTCCGTGAGGCCAGCCACAGCGCCAACGCTCCGACCACCAGGTTTACGGAAATCGCAACCCAGGTCGCTACGATCGTGTCGAAGAGTCGGAGCAGAAAGAATCCCGTCAGGAAGGTTCCGAGGACCGCCCCCACGATGTTTGCTCCGTAGAAGAAGCCCAACTGAGAGACACCGATTCTGGTGGTTCTGATCCAACGTGCAATGGCGGGCAGGGTGGCGCCCATCAATATCGTCGGTGGCAGGAGACATATCGCGGCAACGGCGCCGCGAAACAGAATGCTCTCCAGGCCGTAGCCCACCGACGTCAGGTAGATGCGGCCAACCAGCGGGAGTACGAACAGCAGAACCAGTCCGATCGCTCCGATGCCGAATTCCAGCCAGGCGTAAACACGGAGTGGGTGCAGCTTGCGGGGCACCAGGCGCCCGAAGGCCAGACTCCCCAGGCACATGCCGCCCATGAAGCTTCCCAGCAGGACGGCCAGTGAGATCGCCGAAGCGCCGACAACCAGTTGCAACAGGTGGAACCAGACCACTTCGTACACGAGCCCGGCAAATCCGCTGCCTACAAACAGCAGAAGCAGGGCTGGCTTGAAACGGTCTGTAGCGGATGCCGACCCGGTGGTGCGAATATTTGATTCCAGTGTTCTACCTGCCGTCAGGGTAAAGTCCCGACCCGCGCCCTCTTTGAGTGAATTTGCAAATCCTATAGGAAACAGTTCGGGCGGTCAAACACGGTTGTGCCGATTAGGTCACGCCAATCAAAACAACCCCTTGATCGTTCCGTCCGGGAGGATGTCGATCTTCTCGGCAGCCGGATGGCGGGGCAGACCCGGCATCGTGAGCATAGAGCCGCACAGCATGACGACGGTGCCGGCCCCTGCCTGTACGCGGATGTCCCGGATAGGCACCTTGAAACCGGTCGGTGCGCCCCGGATGTTCGGATCGCTGGTCAGTGAGTACTGGGTCTTGGCCATCACCACCGGGAACTTGCCGTAGCCGAGTTGTTCGAGTTGTTCGATCTTCTCCCGGGCCGTCTTCGACAAGGTGATCCCGTCCCCACCATAGACTCTCCGGGCGATTCGTTCCGCCTTATCAGCCAGCGACGCGCGGATCGGGTAGCAATACGACACGCGCGAGCGCTCTTCGGAGAGTCGCACCAGGTCGCGGGCCACCTCGATTCCACCGGCACCGCCTCTCATGTAGACGCTGGACAGGTGGCATCCCACTCCCAGCTTGCCGCATTCGACCACCAGCCACTCCAGTTCCTTTCTTTGCATTTCGTCACCAGGAAACATGTTTATCGCGACCACCGCAGGCAGTCCAAACGCGGAGATGTTTCCGACATGGTGTGCAAGGTTCGCAAATCCAGTTCTGGTGGCTTCCAGGTTCGGTTGGTGGACGTCTTCGGCCCCGCCGTGATGGCGTAACGCCCGAAGGGTTGCGATCACAACGACTGCGTGCGGGGTCATCTTGCCCACGCGACACTTGATGTCGAGGAATTTCTCCGCACCCAGGTCCGACCCGAACCCTGCTTCGGTGACGACATAATCGGAAAGCTTCAGCGCCATCCTCGTGGAGATGATGGAGTTGCATCCGTCGGCAATATTCGCGAAAGGGCCTCCGTGAACAAAGGCGGGAACGCCTTCGATCGTCTGAACCAGGTTCGGGTGAAGTGCGTCCTTCAGGAGTGTGGCCATCGATCCGTGTGCCTTCAGATCTTTCGCCGTGAGAGGCTTCCCATCGCGCGAAAACCCGAACACGATCTTGCCGAGTCGCTTCTTCAAATCTCGAAAACCGTCGGTCATTCCCATGATGGCCATGACTTCCGAGGCCGCGGTTACCTGGAACCCCGTTACGTGCTCCACTCCAGGCCGAGACTGACCCTGCCCAACCGTGACCTTTCGCAAGAGGCGGTCGCTCATGTCAACCGATCGATTCCAGTTCAGGCCCACGCTGTCGATCCCGAGTTCATTGCCGAAGAAGATATGGTTGTCGATCATCGCAGCCAGGAGGTTGTTTGCCGACCCGACCGCGTGTATGTCACCGGTGAAGTGGAGGTTGATCTCGTCCATCGGGATGACCTGCGAATACCCGGCGCCACATCCACCGCCCTTGATGCCGAACACCGGCGCAAGGCTCGGCTCGCGCAGGCAGACAGATGCCCGCTTGCGGATCCTGGCCAGTGCTTGTGTGATTCCTATGGCCTGGGTCGTCTTGCCTTCGCCGCCACGAGTCGGGTTGATTGAGGTGACCAGTATCAGCCTGCCGTCGGACCTCGCTCCCAGCCGATCCATTACCGACAGCGACATCTTGGCCATACCGCGGCCGTAGTGAATCAGTTCCTTCTTTCGAAGACCCAAACGCCTTCCAACCTTGTCGATCGGCAGGGCCTCGGCTTCCTGGGCGATTTGAATATTGGACTTCATCTCTTGATACGCCGTCACGGTTATCAGGCATGAACAGGGTAAGGCCTGACGGGTCCGGCGGGAAAGAAATCTGTCTTCGTGCTTGCGCTCGGCTGGCAAGATTGACCGTCCTGGCTCCGTCCGACGTTCTGGCTGGAGTCATTCTCCTGGGCGCCGGACTCGGGCTATCGTCCGCTCCTTCCCAGGCTGCCGCGATGAGCTCCATCGACCAGAGTAATGCCGGGATGGCCGGAGGTGCGATCTCCACGGGACGCTATATCGGTGCTGTAGTCGGAATATCCGTTTGGGGTGTGTTCTCAGCCGGAGTGGGGAGGCGACCGCGATCGATGCCCATACGTCCGCGATCGGCGTCTATGCGACCGCGTTGGTCATAGCGACGGTGTGCACGTTGTTCCTGCCGGGGCGGATGAGGGAAGAGAGCGCCGTCTGAGTATAGTTACGCCCAGCCCAGCCGATAAATGGAGACGTATTCCCTGAGACCACGGATCGGTACGTGGCGGCGGGAATGGAACCGGAATCGTTCATCGTCGGACACCGCCTTCCACAAGGCTTCGGAAACGATGACCGACATCGGTTCGGCATGACCGCACAGGCGGGCCGCAAGGTTGACTGCTCCGCCGATGAGTGAATAATCCTGTCTTTCAGGGGTTCCCATGCTGCCGACGATGGCGGACCCCTTGTGAATTCCAATCCCGAGTTGACTGACCCTTCCTTCCGACAGATCGGTAAGGGTCAGAGAGTCGATGATTTCAAGGGCGCAGACACAACTCTTTGCGGCCATGTCGGCCCCGTCGAATATGGCCATCAGACCATCGCCCCCGAACTTGTCGATGTAACCGCCGTGTTCATGTACCAGCCGAACCTGATCGGCCAGGTGGTCGTTGACCATCGCGAACAGGCTGCCCGGATCCATGTCTTCCGCCAGGGTTGTAAAGCCGCGGATGTCCGTGAAGCAGATCACGACCTCACGTTCTTCCGGTGGTATCGGGATCCCCGATGTCGCAGCCTCCGCTACATCGAGAGTCCGCTCTGAAACGTAACGCTTGAGGTTGCTATGCGCTCTTTCGAGACGTTGGAAACGTTCTGCTTTCTCGATCTGGGACCGCACCCGCAGTTCGAGAACGTCTCCCAGTTGATCTGGGTCGATGACATCGTCGCATCCGGCTTTGAACGCTCGCCTGTGCTCGTCCGGATCATCGCTGTCGGTGATCAAGATGACGGGAGTCATCTGATACCTGGGCAGGGTCCGGATTCTTGTACACAATGCGATCCCGTCCAAGCCGTCCGTTCGAGATTCGACTACGAATGCCTGGATGTGCTCGGCCGCGAGCAGTTCCAACGCTCCTGGTGCATTTCCCGCCCCGATCACCCTGTAGCGTTCGGTCGCGAGAATGCCGAGAAGGGCGGACCGTATCGCGTCGTTGCTAACGGCGACGAGGACTGTCTTCTGTAGCGATTCCGGATTTGTCATGTTGATCGCCATTCCGTCTGAGGCAGTAGACGATTATCGTTATGGGCGGATCCCGGGTCAAGCGCTTGAGGAGTTGCTGGCCCTGAGCGAACGTGAAAGCTGATCAATAGGATGAATAAGAGATCTTGTTGCCGTAACGAGCCCGATTCGGCGTCCGGCAAAGCGGCCCACTCACCCGCCCAACTGGTGAGGGTGCGGATTTTGTCTCTGGAATTCGGCAAAGGAACTTGATTAAAGACTACGGGGAGGATGGAGACGTTTGGCAGTGAACAGAAGAGTAACAAATGCAGGGACAAGCACCTTGTGGCCATCCTCAAGAACAGAACAGAGGCAGCGGAACGTGATACGTGAAGTGTGGCGTCCTGTGGTCGCCCGCCCGGATTGACGAAATTGATGGCCTTGTCGTCGGCCTCCGGGTTGAAGGGGCCCCAGGCTGCCGGCTGGGGGCCTGGGTCAGCCTGGCGGGTGGCAGGGGACGGCGACCCGTGCATG
>CAZOZZ010000173.1:0-7600 GCA_964584435.1 uncultured Solibacteraceae bacterium
CCCCGTAAAGCTCATCTCGCAAGGATCAGCCACGAACGTGACCCTGGGCCTGCCTTACGTCCGGACGTCACCCGATCACGGCACAGCCTTCGACATCGCCGGCCGGGGAATCGCCGACCCAACTGGAATGAGAACCGCCATGACAAGGGCACTGGACCTGGTCCGCCGAACCAAGCCGACCGATACTGCCTGACCGCATTTCGAAGTCATTACTTGATTTTCTTCAACGCAAAGTCGCAAAGGCGCAAAGCTTCTTTCCATCGCATTGCGGAACCTGATGGCCTGCCTCCACATTTCGTTTAGCGATGTTGTTGAGGCAAGTGTGATCAACAGGCAGGCAAGAAAAGAACTCTGCGTCTTTGCGACTTTGCGTTGAAAATCCCTTCTCTTTCTGGCGAATGACGTGCCGCTAGCTGCAGTTCTTGCAGAGACCGTAGATTTGGAACTTGTGGTCGAGGACCCTGAAACCCAGCTTTGCGGAAGCCGCATCCTGGACTTTCTCGATGTCGGCGTTGAAGAACTCGATCGAGTCCCCACAGCCGGTGCAGATGAGATGGTCGTGATGCTTGTGGTTGTAAAGGTGTTCGTAGCGCGTGATGCCGTCGGCCAGATCGATCTCCCGCGCCAGACCGCAATCGGTGAGAAGTTTCATTGCCCGGTACACGGTCGTGTAGCCGACACTCGGGGCCTGTTTCCGAACCGTCCGGTGAATGTCCTCGACGCTGCGGTGGCCTTCGCCCTTGAGGAAAGTCTCGACAATCAACTGCCGGTTCGGCGTGTGCTTGAACCTTTTGCTCTCCAGGTACTCGGTGAAGACCTGCAATTCTGGCGAGATCTTCCGCATGCCTGATTTACGGGGATAACTGGCTGGAAGGCAGCAGCTTGACGATGTCGTTATAGAGTACGAACGCCGTGAGCAACAGCAGGAACACGAAGCTGAACTGGACGATTCGTTCCTTGATGGCCAGGCTCAAATCCTGCCTGATGACGCCCTCTACGGTCAACAGCAACATGACGCCGCCGTCGAGTATCGGAATCGGGAGGAGGTTGAGGATACCCAGGTTCAGGCTGATCAAGGCCATCAGGGCGATCAAGGTTGTGAACCCGGCCTGGAACGCCTGACCGGATACCCGAACGATACCGATCGGTCCGTCCAGCGATTTCATTGACGTTTCGCGTTTGAACAACCTTCCCAGAACCTCGAAGATGAGCAGGCCGTTGGTGGTGTTGGTCTGGATAGATCGCTCGAACGCGGCGACGAACCCGAGCTTGATCATCATCATGGGGATCGGGATCTGAATCCCTATTATTCGTTCGTCGTCCCGCACTATGGGCTCCACATCGAAATACAGCGTCTGTTCCCCTCGAAGCACCGTCACGGGAAAGACGTCAGCCGGAAATTGCTGGATCAATTCCTGAATTGACCTGCCGGCCAGCCTGAGATCGGTCTCGCCGACCGCAATGATTTCATCGTCGATCAGGATACCGGCTCGCTCTGCCGGAGAACCGGCTTCGACGTCGGCCACGACAACCCGCCAAAGCGGCCCCATTCCGCTGTAACCCATTTCCGAGACGCCTCGTTTCTCCGGTGTAACGGTCGTCTCAATGACTCTTCCCGCACGATCCAATGTCAGAGGGATGGCGCGTCCCGGGCTGATGATGATGTCTGTTTCAACCTGCTGCCAGTTGGGAAGTTCTTCACCGTCGAACTCGAGAATCAAATCACCGGGCAAGACGCCCGCGATGGCGGCGGGAGAATCACTCTCAACGATGCCGATCCGGGCTTCATTCTGCGAAAACTCAGGAACCTCGCTACCGTACATATACAGACCGGCCAATAGAACGACTGCCAGAACGACGTTCATAGCGGGTCCAGCGGCCGCGACCAGGAAGCGCTGATACTTCGGTTTTGACAGGAACTCGTGAGGATCCCCGGTCACCTCGTCGGTAGGATTCTCCCCCGACATCTTGACATATCCGCCGAGCGGGAAAGCGCTGAGACGGTAGTCCGTATCTCCGTGACGAAATCCAGCCAGGCGAGGGCCGAATCCTACGGAAAATGTCTCGACTCGAATCCCGAAGTACTTCGCCACGAGAAAGTGACCCAGTTCATGGATGACGATGATCACGCCCAGAACGAACAACGCGGCGGCGATATTTGAGAAAACAGCGCTCATAGTTCCCCTCTTGGAAGTTCAAATAACGTCGAATAATTCTAACATGGAAGCTCGAACAGCTTGCAAGGGGAGAGCCTCTAGCTGCTGGCCCGCGAAGTCGTGGCGTATTCCCGCGCCCACCGGTCTGCTTCCAGAACGGCTTCGACAGAATCGGCTGGAACGGGATCGTGAGCGGCCAGAGTATCTCGAATGATGCGAGGCACATCGGTGAAGGAAATCTTTCGGTCCAGGAATTCCCCTACGGCGATCTCATCGGCTGCGTTCAGGACGGCCGGAGCGGTGCCTCCCATTTCGAGCGCCTGGTAGGCCATCCCGATACAGGGGAATTTCTCCCTGTCGGGCAAGGCAAACTCCAGCGACGTTACAGAAGCCCAATCCAGAGCCGCAACCGGCGAGGCCAGCCGTTCCGGATAGGTCAACGCATATTGAATCGGGACCCTCATGTCCGCGGTTCCGATCTGCGCGACGATAGAACCGTCCACGAACTCGACCATGGAATGCACTACAGACTGCGGATGAACGATGACTTCAATCGCTTCTGCCGGAATGTTGAAGAGCCAGCTGGCTTCGATGACCTCGAAGCCTTTGTTGATGAGAGTGGCCGAGTCGATCGTAATCCGCCGGCCCATCTTCCACGTCGGATGATTCAACGCTTCTTCCGGCGTGATCCCTCCAAAGTCCTCAGCCGGTGTCGTCCGGAAAGGCCCCCCGGACGCAGTCAGGATCAACTTCCGGACTTCGTTCTGCTTTCCCGCACGAAGGCACTGATCGATTGCGTTGTGTTCGCTATCGACCGGCAATATCAGTCCCCCAAACTGCGACGCCGTTTTTCCGAGAAGTTCGCCGGCGACAACCATCGCCTCCTTGTTTGCCAGCGCAACTCGCTTCCCGGCTCGAAGGGCCGCATACGTAGGTTCGAGACCGGCCGCGCCAACGGCCGCAGAAATGACCACGTCCGATTCAGGAGCCTCGGCAATCAAGCGAACCCCTTCGGCGCCTCCAAGGATCTCCGGGCAGGCGGCACCGTTCCGCCGGCACTCCGCAACAAAGCTGTCGACGGACGCCGCATCGGCAAGGGCGACAACCCGGGGCTTGAAGATGGCGACTTGACGGGCCAGCACCTCGACGTTCGAACGCGCGGCCAGGCCGAACACTTCAAACCGTCCCTGGAGATGTTCGACCACCCGCAGAGTGTTCTTTCCCACCGATCCCGTAGAACCGATTATCGTCAATCGTTTCATATTCGAAGCAAGGAATAGAAGATCGGCGCAGCAACCAGGAGGCTGTCGATGCGATCGAGAATACCGCCGTGTCCGGGCAGGATCGAAGAGGAGTCCTTCACCTCAGCCCCTCTCTTCAGAGCAGATTCCACCAGATCTCCGACTTGAGCGACGAGGGCGGTCACCAATGACACGACAATCAGCCACTGAACGGAGAGTCCGAGAAGAGTACTTCCGAGCGCTGCCCCCAGGACGACGGAACCCATGGCTCCGGCCACGGCTCCTTCGACCGTCTTGTTTGGACTGATCTCAGGGGCCAGGCGATGCCGCCCCAAAAGGCGGCCTCCGTAGTAAGCCGCTGTGTCTCCCACCCAGACGATACCAAGTAACACGAACACTTCCGGCCGTGACAAGAGGATGAGAAATCCCAGCAGCAGGCACGTGTAGACCACGCCTGCGGCACCGGCCGTCGTGCGCTCCAGTGAACTGCGTACCGGGCCGGTCGCAGTAGAGACGGCCATCAGGAGGATCACCGCGAAGACAAGACTTGCCAGGATCCACTCCGCACCATTGACGAACGACCAGGTGACCGCTGCACCAACAAGAAGAAACCACCTGCCCGGATGATCAAGACCGCGTGCGGTAATGAGGCCGAAGAATTCCTCGAGCGCAACAGCAGCCACAAGAGCGAGAACAAGGCCGAACAGCCAGGGAGGACTCCAATAAGTGATGGAAAGGACCAGGGGGATGCCGGCGGCGGCGGTCAGAACTCGCTTCATCGCGAGCGGGCCATTGCGGTGACCAGGCCTCCATAACGTCTTTCCCTCTTCTGGAAGGCGATGATCGCCTCATAGAGGTGTTGTTTTCGGAAATCGGGCCACAGGGTCTCGGTCACCCAGATTTCAGAGTAAGCAATCTGCCAGAGGAGGAAGTTGCTGATCCGCAGCTCGCCGCTGGTACGAATCAGCAAGTCCGGATCGGGCATACCCCTCGTGTAGAGATGTCTGCGGAGATCGTCCTCGGTAATGCCCTCAAGCATGCCGGGGTCTTCACTCGTCTCGCGAAGGACCTCGTTGATGGCATGGATCAATTCACTTCGACCGCTGTAGTTCAACGCCACGTTGAAACGCAACCCGGTGTTCCCACGGGTTCGCTGAATAGCCTTATCGAGTTCGTCCTGAACAGTGGGGTTGAGTTGGGAAGTGTCGCCGATCGTCCCGAAACGGATGTTGTTCTTGTGGATGCTGTCGAGTTCCTTAGCCAGATATTCCTTCAGCAGCCCCATCAGCACCCGGATCTCGTTTCTCGGACGCTTCCAGTTCTCGGTCGAAAAAGCGTAAAGGGTCAAGACCTCTACGCCAAGCTCCGCCGAAGCCTCTACAGCTTCCCGAACCGCACGGATACCCGCTCGATGTCCCGCCACACGCGGCAGACTACGCTTGCTGGCCCAGCGACCGTTCCCATCCATGATGATCGCGATGTGCGCAGGCAGCGTTTTCGGGTCGATCAGGCCGGCAATGTCCTCGGTGACGCTCGACATAGAGGCATATCTTACCACTTTATATCGAAAAGTGAACCCACCGGAAGTCGTTCATCCTTAGCAGCCTGACGTGGAACCCTCGATGGCCACGATCCGAGCTTAGTACTCCACCTCGGTCAGATGCAGACCCTGCGCGGGTGCGGAAGGTCCGGCGCGAGATCGGTCCTTCGCCCGAAAGAGATCTCCAATTTCATCCGGCTCCCGCCTTCCCTTACCTACTTCGAGCAGGGTTCCCACAATCGTACGCACCATGTATCGAAGAAACCCGTTGCCCCGGATACGGAAGACCCACTCCTGATCGCTTCTCTCCCACGAGGCCTCGTACACCTCCCGCACCAGGTCGGACGATGCTGTCGCCTTTGCGCAAAACGCAGTGAAGTCGTGCTCGCCACAAAACTGAACCGTGGCCCGATCCATCGCCTCATGATCAAGAAAATACCCGACGGCATAGACGTATCGACATTGAAACGGTGGGACCACCGGGAGACGCCAGAGATGGTATTCATACGTCTTGGCTACGGCGGAAAGCCGCGCATGGAACTCGGGGGAAACTTCTTCGATCGACACTACCCGAATCTCGTCGGGGAGCAATGCGTTGATTCCGTATAACAGGGCGTCGATGTCCCTCGAAACCGAGGTCGTGAAACTGACCACCTGACCGTGCGCATGGACGCCGGCGTCGGTACGGCCCGACCCGTGCGTGACCACCGGATGGTCGAGTATTTTTTCGAGCGTCTGCTGGAGTTCGCCCTGTATCGTAGGGAGGCTTGGCTGAATCTGCCAGCCATGATACGGTGTACCATCGTAGGCAAGGATCAATTTCAAATTCCGCATCGGATCACGGCGACGCACTATAACATAAGCTCGTTTGAAACCCACGATGACTCCGATCACCGCCATTATCATTTCCTTGAACGAAGCCGACCGAATCGGTGAAACCGTCGCCAGCCTGGGCTTTTGCGAGGAAATCATCGTCGTTGACGCAGGAAGTTCGGATGAGACGCGAGAGATCGCCAGCAGGAGCGGCGCTCGAGTCGTCACGCGCGAATGGAAGGGTTATTCCGATCAGAAGAACTACGCCGCCGAAGAAGCCATGAATGATTGGGTGCTCAGCATCGATGCGGACGAGCGCCCCAGCATTGAACTCGGCAACGAGATCGTAAAGTGGAAGGAGACGCCACCGGCCGGCGACGTCGCTGGTGTCTCGATGCCCCGACGCGCCTTCTATCTGGACCGTTGGATCGGACATTCCGGGTGGTATCCGGACCGGAAGATCCGGCTCTACGATCGGCGGCGCGGAAGGTGGCAGGGCGCCTTCGTTCACGAAGGGCTCGAGGTTGAAGGGAACGTCGAACGCTTCGACGGCGATCTGCTTCATTTTCCATTCAGGTCCGTACAGGACCACCACGAACGAATCGATCGGTACACCGCTCTCTCCGCGGAGCAGGCGAAAAACAACCACCGGAGATTCAACCCCATGAAGCTCGCCTTCGGGCCATTGCTGTTCTTCATCAAGACATTCCTGATCCAAAAGGGGTTCCTCGACGGAAAGCAGGGGGTCCGCATTGCCTATATGGGGGCACGCTATGTTTTCCTCAAGGAGTTCCGTATACTGCGCTAATGGATCTGGCGATCGCCCTGTTCTTCGGCCTGGCCATCGGGAGCTTCCTGAACGTTTGTATTGCCAGACTACCCCTCGATATATCCGTTGTTGCACCCCGTTCGCACTGTCCGAAGTGCAGGAAGCTCATAGCCTGGTACGACAACCTTCCGATCCTGAGCTACTTCTGGCTGGGCGCCCGTTGCCGACGTTGCAACGTCGCGATATCGGCGAGATATCCCGCTATTGAAGCCCTGACCGCTGTCGTGAGCGTTCTCCTTATCCTTCAATACGGTTTGACTCCTGCCTGGTTTGTTTACCTGGTTTTCTCGTGCTCCATGATCGTCCTCGTGATGATCGACTTCGACCACCGCATCCTGCCTGACGTCATCACGCTGAACGGCATCTGGATTGGCGTTCTGGCCAGCGTCTACCTTGCCCCTTCCAGTTCACTCGCCTCGCGCCTTCTCAGTGTCGTCGGCGTCGTCGGGAGCGGTCAGCGAGTCGAGGCGCTGACAGCCAGCCTGGTCGGCATTGTTTTCGGTGGGGGGCTCCTCTGGGCCGTACGGGAGGCATTTTTCCGTATCCGCGGCATCGAGGGCATGGGATTCGGCGACGTCAAGATGATGGCCATGGTGGGAGCGTTTCTAGGACTGCCTCTTACCCTTCTGACAATTCTCCTCGGCTCCGTGGTCGGGTCTGTCATAGGTCTATCGGTGATCAAGCTTTTCGGGAAATCGAGGAATTACGAGCTCCCATTCGGCACGTTCCTCGGCATGGGAGCAATCATCGCGGTGCTCTACGGCAACGATCTCATCCGCCTCTATCTCGAACAGATGTTCCCCGCGATCTCCTGATCCCCACTGTAGGGGCGGTCTGTGACCGCCCGTTCACGGGCCAGAACCCCTACATCTAATGGATTCCCTGACTCCCTAAAACACTTGCGCTTCGCGTGGCCTCAGAGTCTCATTACTGAAGCAAGAAGGTCGAAGTGGTAGCAGGACGTTCTCCTAGGAGCCTGCGCGGCAGAACGATAAGAACTCGGATTTATAGGGATTCGGGA
>CAZOZZ010000174.1:0-7555 GCA_964584435.1 uncultured Solibacteraceae bacterium
TCCTTCAACGTCCGGACAGTAGTGAGTATCGTTATATCTGGCGGGGACCACTAGCCCCATGGCGCTCGTAACGCGACCCTACAGACTTCCACCACGGGCTGCTCTAGACTCCAGCAGCCACTAGGTCGTGCAGGTGCACCATACCGACCACGACTCTCTCAGTGTCTAACACGGGCATAACCGCAGTCGGCTTGCTGCGCGCTTTCATGAGTTCGAGAGCTTCGGCCGCCTTGACATCGAAGAGAATCGTCTCTGGAGTGGCATTCATGATGTTCTTAACGGACATCGATTCGATGTTGACGTTACCTTCCAGAGCTTTCCGTATGTCGTAATCGGTCACGAGACCCAGAAATTTCCGGTCTCCGTCGACAACCGAAATGGCTCCGACTTGGAAGGCCGTGATGGCGACGATCATTTCCCGGGCCGACTGATCTGCTCCAATCGTCGGGTTTTGCTCGCCCTTGCGCATCACGTCATCGACCCTCAGAAGCAATCTTCTACCGAGTTGGCCGCCGGGATGATGGCGTGCGAAGTCTGCTTCGGAAACATCGTTCAACTTCATGAGCGTTACCGCAAGAGCATCTCCTACTGCCAAGGCGGCCGTGGTGCTCGCCGTCGGCGCCAGATTAAGCGGACAGGCCTCCCGGGGAATCTTAAGATTCAGGACGACGTCGGACATCAATGCCATGGCCGAGGTCGGGTTCGAGGTGATTGAAATGATTGGAAGACCAATCTTCTTCAGGACCCGCAACAACGCATTCAATTCCCCGCTCTCCCCACTCTTCCCAACGGCCAAAACGACGTCATCGGCCCGAACCACTCCGACGTCGCCGTGGAGGGCTTCGACCGCGTGTAGGAACAGCGCCGGGGTTCCAGTACTCCGAAAAGTTGCCGCAATCTTCTGGGCGATGATCCCAGACTTTCCGATGCCGCTCACAAGGATCTGGCCCCTACACGCGGCGATGGTCCGCACGGCCTCTTCAAACTGGCCGTTCAGGTTGTCTCGAACCGATCGCAGCGCCTCGGTCTCAATGTCGATAACCCTTGCGATCTCTTCGATGATATTCATCTGGTTCAACCTACCTATCGAGTTTCCTCGGCCAGTATACCTTGCCGGGCCCCACCGCACGACACCCACACCGTCTCCGCAAGCTGGCTGAGGAATTCGCATTTCAACGATGTCACAGCGGTTGCCACTGCACTTGCGCTGAACTATCATGAGTTCATGCGGACTTTGTTACTGCTTAGCCTTCTCACTTGGATCCAGGTTATGCCAAAAAGCAACCCCACCGGCATTTGGAAAGCTGCGACGGGTTCTGAGTTCGAACTCAAGTTGGTGGGAGACGACGTCGAGGTTCAAATCGTCGCAGGGTCAAACCCCACCTATTCGGAATATCTGGTCGATCTGAAGGGCACTGAGGAACCCAATACCTACAAGGGAACGGGGCATTTCAAAGCCAAGCTTCAGAACGGCCGGGAGTGCGAGTTCGACACTGAATGGCACATTGTGGTCGTAACGGATGACCGGATCATAGGGGTTGGTACGAGAATCGTCCCGAATCCCGAAACCTGCGAGATCGTCGAAAAGGGCGATTTGCAGTTGGACTTGCAGCGCAAACAGTGAGAGGCGGGAGCCGGCCTCACCGCTCTTGATCGGAGGTAAGTTCTCGCCTGGTTTCGGCAACCCCCTCCCGGGCCGAAGTCGTCAACGCGAGTTCCTGAACGATCATCGTCATTTTCTGCTGCAACACCTCCATTCTCACGTACATCCGATAGACCAGGAACAAGTTAAACACCAACGCCATCCCTAAAAATGTCCCCACCCCGATGCGGCCTCCTCCCAGGTCAATAAGAAAATCGACGATGGACGGGAACAGAGCGACGACTACGACGGCGATCCACGTGATCGCCCACAACAGAAACATCTGTACGGATTCTTTGCGGGCTCGAAAATCGACATAGCTCTTCGAAATGGCAACTCCGGCCAGGACGATCGAAAAGATTTTGGAGAACAGGAGAAACATATTCACATCAAACGCGCCTCATCATCCTTGCGAATAAGTGCAGAATGATATTGATCCCGTTCAGAAAGTGTTGCCCCTTGGCGCGGGAATAGGTCGTGTAAACCGGCTGTACCGGTACCGATCCGTACCGCAAGCCCTTTGCAAAGATCTCGCCAACCATCTCCGAACAGATCGCGTAGCTGTCTGCCTTCAGGTCCATCGTTCGAATGGCCTTCGGCGAGAAACACTTGAATCCCGATTGAGTGTCCGACACGGTCCCGTGGTAGACGAGGAACGTGATCGCGTTCAGCAGCCAGTTCGCGCCAATGCGCGAGGCCGGCATCCCCTGGGGATGAAGCATCCTATCACCGATAACGACGTCATAGTTTCCCTCTATGAGGCAGTCCACGAGGCTCTTGATGTTGGCCGGATCGTGTTGGCCATCCGCGTCCATGGTAACGATCACGTCGCCACCAAGTTCAATGGCGGCCCGGAACCCGGTCCTCGTTGCCGCGCCAACGCCACAATTCGTAAGATGCCGCACAACTCTGGCTCCGGCATCGCGGGCGGCACGGGCGGTGGCGTCGGTTGAGCCGTCATCGACCACGACCTTCTGAACCTGCATGCTTCCAATACTCGCAGGAATAGATTCAACCACCCCACCGATAGCTTTCGCCTCGTTGAACGCAGGTAGAACGACTACGACTTTGAAGATATCCTTCTTCAACCGCATCTCCCGGCCGGGAAGCTATCCCGCTAACATTTGAAGTCTACCATTCTGAAACATACATCGGTCATCACTCGGCTCATGTAGCTCTCATATGGGAGCCGCACGACTTTCGGTTCTTCGCTTGAGGATGTCCAGATACATCTCTTCGATCCTGGCTGACACCTTCTCAATTCCGAATTCCCGAATCGCAAATTGCCGTCCCTTTGCCGCACCTGCTTGAAAGCTTGTGTCGTCCAGACAATAGACCAACTTTCGGCCGAGATCTGCCACGTCACCACTTGTGAACTGAACGACCCCTTCATCGGGCGCAGGCAACGGGAAAAGTCCGCATGCAGAAGAGAGCAAGACAGGAGTGGCGCACATCAGGGACTCCACGACGGTCACAGAAAATATCTCGTTTCTTGATGGAACGACTATGCATGTAGCATCGACGAAGGCACCGAGCTTGGCGGAGTGGTTCAGAAGTCCAGTAAATGTCACGCGATTCCTCAATCCCAGGTCGCCCACCAGTCGGCGAACTTCGGCTTCCTGACCATCATCCGGACCAGCCACCACCAGGTGAGTATCGGGACGTTCCTTTACCACTCGCTCGAAGGCTCGAACCAGGAGATCCGCACCCTTCATTCTGTGCAACCTTCCGAGGAAGAGAGCTATGTCAGATTCAGACAAACTCCAACGTTGTCGAAAAGAACCTGGCGCCGGCAATTGGTCGTAATCTTCAATCGAGACGGCGTTCGGAACGGTTCGAATCCGGGTGCCGGCAATTCCCAGAGTTCTGGCCTGCTTCGCCTCGAGGGGTGAGAGCGCCACTATTGAATCGGCAGTGTCCAGTATCGCCTTGCCCCACAGCCGGTCGAACAACTTCTTAGCACGTCCCTTTCCCAGTCGTTCCAATCCCCCGTGCGGAGACAGAACATAAGGTTTTCCCAGCCGCCGGCAGGCAGAATAGGCCGCGACGGTGAGCATCGAACGAAACTCGTGAACATGCACGATGTCGGCGTCCGCAAGATCGTCGCGGACTCGGAGGAGCAATCCCACAGGCAGGAACAGGCGATGACGAAAAGCCAGATAGTTCGAGAAATTCCTGTAGTGCCGCACGGTAATTCCATCGACGGCCTGGTTCGTCTGTCCGGCAGTCAGTCGAGAACTGCCGGCGGTGTCTGTCGTCAGGACGTCCACGGAGTGGCCCATTCTGACGAGTGCCCTCGCAACCTCATGTGCCACCCTGGGCGGGCCTCCGTATTCCCACGCCGGGTAAAAGTATGGGATGACTAGTGCGATGCGCATCCTAGTGAACTTCCCTCATCCAGTTGATCAGCTCTTGAGCGATCCTCTTCCAATCATAGCGAGACAGCATCGCTCTGCGAGCGCTCTGTCCAAGCAACGCTCGCCGTTCCGGTTGGTTCAGGAGTGCGGATAGCTCACCCACAAACTCTTCCAGCGAAGAATAGACCACACCTTGATCTTCTCCACTCAAGAAGGGATCGGTCCCCGGAAGTCTTGTCGCCACGAGCGGTCGCTCACACGCAAGATACTGGAACAGCTTGGTGGGTAGAATGTCGCGTGTAATATCATTCAATTCAAAAGGATTGATGCAGATGTCAGAGGCGCGAATGATGTCGGGAAGCAGTTGGTAGGGCTGCCGGCCGGTAAAGATCACATTCCTCGAAACGCCTGTCGAGGCGGCGAGCTTGGAAAGTCGCGCCTGATCCTCTCCGTGCCCGACTACCACCAGTCGGGCGTTCGGGTGTTCGGACAGGAGCCGGGGGAAATCCCGTATGACGGTGTCAAGCCCGCTAAACCGATAGATCGTGCCCATGAACAAGATGACCGGATCATGCGGATCGATGCCCCATTCATTGAGAGGAGACGGCTTTCTCTCACCACCAGAGAACATTTCAACATCGACTCCGGCAGGCAGAACGCCTATTCGCGTCGGAGGAACCCCGTGCGATGCCACATAGTCCTTGAGCCGGGGCGTCAATGCCGAAACACCGTCAGCACTCTTGTAGACGTAACGCTCGATGAGGCGGGTGAGTGGCGAGAGCACACGGAAAGGCACCAGCTTATGGCTGACATCGATGGACCGGAAAAAGACCGGGACATCGTATCGGCGCGCTGTCAGAACCGACTGAATCCCTACTGTCGGGACACCATACAACAACATCGCATCGAAGGGTGTTTCGCTCAGCACACGTCGGATCTCCAGCGTAGCAGCCACGGAGCCCGAGATACGAGAAAGGATTGGAATCCGGATAGTTCCAGGGTGTCTCAGAGTGATCGAAGCGTCCGGATACGCCCGGTGAACTTTGTCATAACGTTCTGTCGCAAGGCCAAAAATGGGTTTGCGGGGAGAACTGCAGGGGGTGTCGTCAAAATCAACGACTGTCACCTCGTGCCCTAACAAGGAAAGGGCTTCAGGCAGGATTTGAAACTCGTAGGTGACCTTCTTCAGATAACTGACTTCGTGAACAACCAGAATCTTCAAAGGTCACGCTCAAAGTTTCGTCGCGGCGTCACCAGGGCGGTAGACCTGTTTCATCCACTCCAAAGTCCGGGTCAACCCTTCCTCCAGGCTCACGGTGGACTGGTGCTTCAACTCCCGGACTGCCTTGCTGACGTCCACGACCTTATCCTTTGTCGTGAACGGCTCGCCCTCTTTATAGCTCACACGACTGTCGTCCTTTCCGAGCACTTTCATAATGATGTCGGACGCAGATTTCATGTCGTGCAGATCGGTGCCACCTATGTTGTAGACTTCGCCAGGGTTGAAATTGTCGACGATGTTTGCCAGCGTCGAACAACAATCGCTCACGTAGGTCGATGTCCGTCGGTGTCCCAGATAGACGGTGTAGGGAAGATCGTTCAGTGCGTGGTAACAGAAAATGCAGAGTGCGCTCCGATAGGGGCTGTAATATTCTCCGGGTCCGTACGTGTTGAACAGCCGAACCCGCACCGTTTCGGTTTGGAACATCGCCGCGGAGTTCATCGCCTGCATTTCATTCACCCACTTGGTCATCGCGTAGTCGTTCAGTTGGCGGATCTCGTGCTGATCCATGACATCTTCGGCCATAACTCCGTCAAAATCGCCATAAACTTCCGAGGATGAAAAATGCACCATCCGAAACTTGAATCTTTCTTGAAGCCTGATCAGATGTTTGAAACCAATCACGTTCGTTGCCCACAGGTTTTCATAGAACTGTTCGCCGTTCCAGCGCCCGAACTCAGCCGCCAGGTTGTAGACGAAAGCGACTTCGTTTTCCAGGAAGATTCGCTCAATCTGACGATACTGGCCAACGTCACACTTGTAATAGTTCGGAGCCGAGAAGTACCCCCGATCTGCTATCAAGAGCGACTTGTTCCGCCGGTTGAGCTCGTCCACGAGCGAGCGACCGACCGTCCCCTGGGCACCGAGCACAAGGATCTTCGCGTTTGAATCGTCCTTTCGGCTGTGTTTGTCGATCATTAATTATTAATCCTTCTTCGGCTTGACTCCGGGTGAAGATTTGGGTTCAGACCGGAAATTAACTGAAACTTCGGAGATCCAGAGCGAGTTCGACGACATCATCATGACATACATCTTGCTTACCCAGACTCAGAGCTGCTGCCACAAAGACAGGGCTTCCGGATGCTCGGGGGATCCGTGGAGCACAATCGTCAGATGTTTGCGGGCAAGACTATGCTGCCCATTGTAGATGTATATCTTGGCAAGATGGAGGTTGGTCGACTCGTGATCGGGATACAGTCGAAGTACCTCTTCAAAATGTTCAACAGCAACTTCGAATTCAGATTTCTTCATGTAGAGCAAAGCAACATTGTGATGGGCCTCGATAAAAACCGGGTTGACACGGGTTGCTTCGAGGTATTTCAGTATCGCCTCATCCAGTCTGCCAAGGCGTTCGAAGGCATAGGCGTAGTTGAACCAGAGGAGATGCTCTGACGAACGGTGTTGAACTGCGCGGTCGAAGTGCTCGAGGGCCGCTTCGAAGTCATTGTCATTGAATGCGAGCTTGGCCAGCACGTAGCTGGCTCGGAACTCATCCCCTCCTTCGAGAATCGCCAGGTGTTCTCGCCTCATTTCCTCCTGCCTTCCGAGCCAGTGCGTAACATTCACAAGGCTATCCAGCGCGGTGAAGGTCTCTTCCTCAAGCTCAAGACTCTTTCGAAAAGCCTCAAGAGCCGGCTCCAGTATTTTCACCTTTCTCCGGGCGAACTCACCTGGAGTGACCTGCTGTTCGTTCTCCCGAAGCAGGCGCCACATGTAGAGTTGTGTCACACCGACGTTGTTATACTCAAGGGAGAGAAACCTGCGATCGGGAACAGCTCGGGCTTCTTCGCTTTCGATTGCGCTACGGAAGGCCGTTACCGCTTCGTCGTACCGACCCAGCTGCAGGTAAACATTCCCGATAGTATCGACAAATTGCGCTTCGTGTTGTGGAAGCCTCTCGAATCCGACCCTCGCAACCTTTAATGCCGATTCGAACTCCGCACGCCGAAAGTGAGACATCGCCAGTGCGTTGTAGCCACGCGCCTTATCGGGAGACTTCGCCACAACATCAGACCAAAGCGTAATCTCGTCTCGCCACACTTCGTTTCGCAGGATGGTGCCGACAGTTAAAATGACCAGCAGACCCGCACAGATCGGAACTGGCTTCAGCGTCAGGCTTGTTCGACTCTTGACAAGACGAGCCAGCCACTGAAAGAAGAGCGGAAACGACAGGCAAAGACCAACCATCGGAAGGTACAGCCGATGTTCAAAAATGACGTCCAGAATCGGCACGACACTGGAGGTCGGCGCTAGCGTCAGGAAGAACCAGAAGAT
>CAZOZZ010000175.1:0-7343 GCA_964584435.1 uncultured Solibacteraceae bacterium
AAACCGTCTCTTAGCAGATCGGCTCTTCTGTCCGAATTACTCTGACGACGTACAGACACCTCGATCGGAATCCGGCCCAGATCGGAACCTGGTGCGGGCAGGCCGCCTTTGAATCCGATGCCTCTCCATGCGGTAAACAGGTGTGCACCCGGAAAATCTGAGTTTCTGGAATCATCTCGGACCGGAAAGACAGGATCCGAATCGACCCCGCAGCTGGCGACCGCCACCACGCCGTAGTAGAGGTACCTTTTGAGTTCCTGCCGAATGTTGGCTTCTGAATAGAATCCCGCCGACACGTCCAGTCCTTCTGTCACACCGACGTGACCGTGGAGATTGAAGAGACCGGGGATCACATAGCGACCGTCTCCTTCGATGATTGTTGCGGAAGCAGGTACGGCGACGTCGGTGCGGGGGCCAATGGACTGAATCACTCCATCAGCCAGGACAATGGTGACATCGGAGAGCAGTTCGCCGCCGGTGCCGTCAATGACGTGGACCCCCTGGAGGGCAACAACCGATTCAGGAGCCTGAAAGAGAACAGAAGCCATCAGGAGAAGCAGCCAAATCGATATCGCGGACATGCGTTGTGTTTCTTCACTCATTTGTTGCCTCCTTAAGCTGCTGGCAGCGAGGTTAGAGAAAAACGATGCCGGCAGCAACCACAAAGAAGCGGCCAACCGGATTCGGATACCGGTATTTGGTCATCGAGAACGTTCCCGGATGGTGCCGGGTTCGTCCCTGTTTGCGAATCCCTGTTCTTCAGGCGTCGTCACACGTGTAGTGCGTTTGAATGTCCCAACAACTTGCTCATGATTGCCGTCGGACAGGGGATTGCGACCCACGCTGCCCTTAAGTTATTGATTCTTTGTGGTTCCCACGATTGGTCCAGGCCGGAATTCTTGCAACAAAGTCTTTCTTCTCTTCAGATTCTGTGTCTGACTGACGAAATCCGTTGCCGGCTTCAACCAGCCGGCGACAAAGTGACACGATCCAGCAAGCCGACCGGTCAGGTGTAGACAGGGTGGCGCATAGTCAATTTGCACTAGGTGGGGGTGTTCAAAGGCCCGCCATTCTTCAGACACGAGATATCAACAACATAGGCCGAATAGACGGTTCTTGCCGCCCCTGCGGGGTCTGGTTCAATTGTTGCATAGGTTATCAGTAGGTCGACCTCGTCGAAGGGAGGCTTCCCATCGCGGTTCAGTCCAGAGTTGGGCGGCCTAAGCGCCGGGTCAACAGGAGAGGTATCGAGAATTAGATCAGGAGAGGCATGAAAACAATGAATTTAGATATTCTTCTCGAAAACACGGCTGACGGAGTCACTGCGGTTGGCGGTGACGGCAAGATCTTCGTCTGGAACAAGGCGGCCGAATCGATCCTGGGCTACACGTCGGAGGAAGCAGTCGGGCAGCTGTGTCGGGAACTCTTCGGTGGTCACGACGTCAGCGGAAATCCCATTTGCATGTCTCCTTGTCCGATCAAGGGGGTCTTGAAACAAGGGGATGTCGTCAACCACTTTGAAATGGCCACCAAGACAAACGAGGGAAAGCCCATATGGATCGACGTCAGCGTTTTGTACGATCCGGGCGATGAACACCGGTCTGCCACGACCGTTCATCTCTTTCGTGACGTGACCGCCGCACGGGAGATCGAAACCCTCGTTCGGGAACGCTTGTCCGCAGGGAAGTCCGAGCCGCCCATTCAATTGCCAAATCTCGATGAGAAGCTGACCCAGCGGGAGCTTCAAATCTTGAATCTGATGCGGACCGGCTCCACCACCTCCGAGATGGCGGACGAACTTTGCATCAGCCGGGCGACGGTGAGGAATCACGTTCAGAATATTTTCGGGAAGCTCGAGGTCCACAATCGGCTCGAAGCGGTGGCTCTGGCCAACGGGAACCACGCCTAGGAGCCTCGGCGGCGGGTCGGCTTCAAAGTCCGGTGGAATATCCTGTTCACCGCTGTCATCTCGACGACTTCCGATGGTCACCGGCACCAGGCGGCGCCCCCATCTCTCAAGATTGAAGATGCTTCCACAACGCAAGCCAAACGATCGTGTGTTCGGACCTTTCGACTCCCGTCGACTTGGGCGTTCGTTGGGAGTCAATCCGCTTCCTGACGGCCCGAAACGCTGTACGTTCGATTGCGTGTATTGTGAATGTGGCCAGGACGTGACCCCAGTAACGTCTGGGGGCTTGCGAGCGTTTCCGACTGTGGCCGAAATGTGTTCGTCGCTCGAACGGGCTGCCTCGATGTTTGCTTCGGACGAACTTGATTCGTTGACGATCGCCGGGAACGGAGAACCGACACTCTTCCCCCGGCTCGGCGAACTTGTCGATGCCGTCATCGACGCCCGCGACCGCTTCTGGCCCAGAGCTCGAACCGTGATATTGACGAACGGAACGCTTCTTGACAAGCCGAGTGTTCGGTACGCCATCGGCAGGCTCGACCGCAGGATTGTGAAGCTCGACGCGGGGATAGATTCGATGTTGGACCAACTCAATCGGCCCGGAATCAAGCTGACTATCGAATCGCTGGTCGGCTGGATCTCCATGATCGAGGACGTCGTGATCCAGTCGATGTTCGTCCATGGGCCCATGGACAACACCCAACCTCGCCAGTTGCGGGAGTGGGCTCCCTGGATCAGGCTCATCAGTCCCCGGGAAGTTCAGGTTTATTCGGTCCAGCGAATGCCGTCCTATCCGGTCTTGCCGGTCGAAAGAAAAGACCTGGAGAGGATCGCTCAATATGTTGAAAACTATGCAGGCGTTCCCGCCGTCGTTTACTAGTCCTTCGGGTCCGAACTGTATGTAGGGGCGGTCTATGACCGCCCGTCTTTGAGCCCCCCTGCAGCTATGGGCAACTTTCACCACGGCCTCTGCACTCCTTCCTGAATCGGTTTCCAGAAATTGTTAAGAAAGCGGAACTCTGCAGCGTTTTACTCCGTATGGACATATCGAAGGCAGGGTTCGCCCAGCAACGGGCTGGAACCGAGCCCCGATGGTCGTAGTCTTGATGCGAAGGCCGTCTTCGAAGTCACACCCCCAAGTACCGGAGCGACAACAATAATGGAACAGCTATTCAAGGACGTTCGTTTTGCCTTTCGAGGACTCTCAAAAAGCCCCGGTTTCACTCTCGCCGTGGTCGTCATCCTCGCTCTGGGAGTGGGTGCGACGACCGCTATCTTCACCATGGCGAACGCGGCCTTCCTCAGGCCGCTACCCGTGGAAGATCCCGATCGACTGGTGGGTGTGTATACGACGGACCAAAAGAACCCGGGCTTCTTCAGCATGGCGGGTGACAATTTTCGTGATTTCCGTGAGCAAAGCGACTCGTTTACCGACCTGATTGCGTTTAACAACGTGTTCGTCAACATGGCAGGTGAGGGCGAGCCTGCACAGGTGTCCGGTGCGATGGTGACGGGCTCCTATTTTGATGTGCTGGGCCTCCGGCCGGCCGCGGGACGGTTCTTCCTGCCCGCCGAAGATGTCACTCCCGGGACCCATCCCGTGCTCGTCCTGACCTACGGCAGTTGGGAAAGCCGATTCGGAAAAGAGCCGTCTGTGATCGGCAGGGAATTGACGCTGAACGGCCACGCTTTCACTGTCATCGGAGTGAGTCCGGAGGGCTTTCAGGGGACCGAGATAGCGCCAGCTCCGGAGTTCTTTGTGCCGACGATGATGTACGAGGAGGTCACCCCGCGCCCGGACTGGATTTTTGAGCGACGCGCGCTGGTCTTCAAGGTGATCGGCCGACTGAATTCCGGAGTCACGATCGAACAGGCCGAATCTGAAATGAAGACGATCGCCAGTAACCTGGAAGAGGACTATCCAGCGCCGAACGCTGGCCGGTCGGTTGTGCTCCATCCTCTGTCGCGCATCGATCCCTCGGCCAACTCGACCATAGGATTGGCGATGACCTTGCTCACTGGTATTGCCCTGCTTGTACTGGCCGTCGCCTCCGCTAACGTTGCGAACCTGCTGATGGTTCGAGCCGCGGCCAGAAGACGCGAGATAGCCGTAAGAGTGTCTCTCGGTGCGACCCGGATGCGGCTGGTGCGACAGTTGCTCACCGAGAGTCTTCTCCTGGCTGCCATGGGAGGCATGCTTGGAATCGCTTTTGCCAACTGGATTGGTGCGCTTCTCTGGTCGCTTGTTCCTCCCAGTCCCTTCCCCATAGCTCTGGACACGAGCCTTGATGTTCGCGTGCTCGGATTCACGCTGTTGATAACGATTGCCGCCGGTCTCTTCTTCGGCGTCATGCCGGCTCTGACAGCGTCGCGACCGAACCTGTCGAACGGTCTCAAGACGGGCCAGCAGCGCGACGGTACGATTCGGCGTTGGAGTCTTCGCAATGCTCTCGTGGTAGCACAAGTCGCCCTGTCCCTGGTTGCGTTGATCTCGGCAGGCCTGATGATGAAGAGCATCGAAAATGTCTTCGCTCTCGATCCCGGATTCGATTCGGAGAAGCTTCTTGCTGTCAGTTTCCCCCTGGCGGATCAGCGGTATTCAGGCGAGGCTCGGGGGCGGGCTTTTCTGGATCGACTGAACGAGGAAATTGCCGCACTTCCCGGTGTCGAATCGACCACTATTTCCAGTCGGGTCCCCATGGGGTTTGGCGGTCTGCGCCGGACCGTCCTCGTTGAGGGTCGCGATGTCGGTGAGGGCGAGAATGGAATCCTGGCTGGCGTGTCCACTGTGGGAGATGCCTACTTTCGGGCGGTGGGGATAGAGTTGGTCCGGGGAAGGACCTTCAGGAGTGAGGAGCCAAGCGAGACGCCAAGGGTGGCCGTCATCAACCAGACTATGGCGGAACGTTTCTGGTCCGGGGATGATCCGATTGGCCGTCGGTTCACATTTTTCGGTGATGAGTTGACCGTAGAGGTGATTGGAATCTCTCGTGACTCCAAGTACGGCAACCTTTCCGAGGACCCCCAACCCCACGCGTATCTACCTCTCCGTCAAAGCTACCGCGACATCACGGGAGGCGCTAACCTGTTCGTTCGTACGACAGGAGAACCGACGTCGGTGGCCGCCAGCGTTCGGTCCGTCCTTCGACGGATCGACCCCAACCTTCCGATAACCAGCCTTCGTTCCATGGACGAAATCATCGAGCTCTCGATGTTCAACGCGCAGATTGGCGTATGGCTGGTCTCCGCTTTTGGTCTGCTCGCACTGGTCCTTGCCGGTGTCGGAGTCTATGGCGTGATCTCGTATTCGGTCAACCAGAGGACGCACGAAATCGGCATCCGGATGGCGCTGGGCGCAAAGCCCGGTGATGCATTGCACCTGATCGTGCGCCAGGGAATCGTTCTGGCTCTTGTCGGTCTCGGCATTGGCCTGGCGGCGGCGGTGGGAGTGACGCGAGTAATGTCGACTTTCCTTTTCGGCGTCAGCGCGGTGGATCCCACCGTCTTCGGCGGTATCTCTCTGGTGCTTGCCGCCGTGGCCGTCGCCGCGTCGGTGATTCCTGCGAGGAGGGCAACGAAGATCGATCCGATGCTGGCGCTTCGCTTCGATTAGCCTGGAGACTTCCACCACAGGCTGGGAAAACTCCCACTGTTCCTGCCACGTCGACATGGCGAGTGCGGGGTTTGTGACGATTTGGCAGCGTAGGTACCCGCCCGATGACCTTGATTTGTTTTTTTGGCGCGCCGCTAATGCGGCCGATCTGCAGCTCCCCGTCTAAAGTCTTGAAACGGCTGGATCTCCTTTTTGGAGCCTGGTTTGCTTCCGAGGAGGGGAAAAGGTAAGGATGACAGGCGCAAATGAGCAAGCTACTCGAACGGTATAACAAGCCAGCCCCCCGATACACGAGTTACCCCCCGATCCCGAACTGGGGCGAAGACGTTGGAGCCGAACACCTCGTGGCTGCGCTCGGTGCGTCGAAGAGGCCTCTGTCCATCTACGTACACGTTCCTTTCTGCGAGCACCTGTGCCTCTATTGCGGATGCAACGTGCTTATCACGAGGGATCACTCCAAGGCCGTGCCATACCTGGACCAACTCGCGTCTGAAATGGACCTGCTTCCGACCGCCCACGGAAGGGAGGTGACGCAAGTTCATTGGGGGGGAGGCTCGCCGACATTCCTGGATCCCGAACAGATCCGACTGCTTTCCGACACCATACGAACCCGGTTTCCTGTTGCCCCGAACGCGGAAGTTTCGATCGAGATCGACCCACGAGTCACGAGTTCGGAACACCTGAGTGCCATCAGAGGCGCGGGATTCAACCGGCTGAGCATCGGAATTCAGGATTTCGATCCCGCTGTGCAGCGATCCGTGAACCGCGTTCAGTCATTCGAAATGACCAGAGATATGTTCACCGAGGCGCGTGGATTGCGGTTCGAAAGCATCAACGTGGACCTCATTTACGGGCTCCCTTTCCAGACGCCGGTCTCGTTTCAGCGAACCATCGACCAGATCCTTTCGCTCGGTCCCGACCGGATTGCCCTGTTCAGTTATGCTCATGTTCCAAGCATGAAACGCCAGCAGAGAGCATTGGAGCGTCACCTGCCGTCCGACGTCGAGAAGTTTGAACTGTTCAAGCTTTCTATCCGCCGTTTTACCCAGGCCGGCTATGAATTCATCGGCATGGACCACTTTGCCCGAGCGGATGATCCGTTGAGTATCGCGAGGCGCGAACGCACCCTGCACCGGAATTTTCAGGGTTACACCACACATGCCGAAACCGACCTGCTCGCCTTCGGCATCAGCTCGGTCAGTTCGGTCGGCGATACATTCACTCAGAACTACCGGGATCTGCCCTCCTACGTAGAAGCTGTTGGCGACGGCCGCCTGCCCATTTTCCGTGGGTACATGCGGACCGAGGACGACAGGATCCGCGGGACGGTGGTCGAGAACATCCTGTGCCATAACATACTGGTAAAGGAAGACATCGAAGAGCGCTTCCGCATCCGTTTCGACGAGTATTTCCGCGACGAGTTGCAGCGGCTCGAGGAACTTGCTACCGACGGCCTCGTCACGATCGGCAACGATTCCATCACCGTAACCAAGATAGGCCGCATTTTTATCCGCCCGATCGCCCAGGTTTTCGACGCCTTTCATACCGCCACGATCGCCTCCCGCGCGGTGTAGCTCCAGATTCCAGGCCACCCCTGACCGTACCTGTTTTCAATCCTGAGATGTGGAGGAGACGGACGGAGAACTTTTCACCGCAGAGGCACAGAGTGGGGAAGAACGTCAGTCTGTTTGTGGCCCTTTCCAGCCTGTCGTTCGACGAGAACTCCGCGGCACAAACCATCCCATCCTCCCAAGAACTTTTCTGCGCCTCTGCGCCTCTGGTGCGCCAGGCAAAGCTTGGGCATTCTAGCTGAATGAAAGG
>CAZOZZ010000176.1:0-7318 GCA_964584435.1 uncultured Solibacteraceae bacterium
GCAGACGATGACATCGTAGGACTTCACACACAACTGATCGAAGGCATCCGCACCGGAATTGAAAAAGTCGACGTTGGCGCCGTATCGAGTGAGAAGATCATCGATCAACTCCGTGATCGTCACCTCGTCGTCAATCACCATAATCGACTTGCCGTTAAGCAAAGAACCGGGCGCCTTTTTCTGAACGATCGGAGTGATGGGCGCAACAGCCTTCACCGGCATCTCCAGGGTGAAGGTGGATCCCGTTCCGTAGTTGCTCCAGGCGTACGGTTCCCCTCCGTGGTCCTTGACGATCTCGGCACAGATATTGAGGCCCAATCCTGTCCCGCCGCCGCCGTTCGGATTGCCCTTGGTCGTATAGAAGGGTTCGAAAATCCGACTCATGTCGTGCGAATGAATCCCGCTGCCGTTGTCACATACTTCCAAACGAATCCTTTCGTTCAGGACATGAGTACGGACCTGAATCTCACCCACACGGCCTTCTGCCGACTGGACCGCGTCCTCAGCATTGACGATCAAGTTCAGCACAACCTGTTCGACCTGGCCCGGGTCTCCGAATGCCTTGGGCAGACCCACCGCCAGTTCCTGGGAAATAATGATGTCGGCCACGCTGTGATCGTATTCGCGCAGCAGCAGGACGTTCTCGATCACCCCATTGAGGTCGAACGAGCGTTTGTCGGGTTCTGTCTTCGTTGCCAGGCTGAGGAAATTCTGGACGATACGACCGGCGCGCTCGGCTTGCTTCCGCAGTACATCCACCATTCGCGCAGCCGAAGGATCGAGTTCTGCCCTACCGAGCAATTGGGCATACCCGACGATGCCCGCCAGCGGATTGTTCAGCTCATGAGCCACGCCGGAAACAAGCCGGCCTATTGCGCTCATCTTCTCCATGTGAACCAGTTGCTGGCGCAGTTGGGCTTCGTTCGTGGTTTCCCGCCCGATGAATATCGACAGACCCTGATCGGTCAGCGGCACTGCCTCAAAATCGAACGTGCTCGTGCCGTTAACCGGGACCTCGTGACGAGGAATCCGATTGACGTTGGAGGTATTCGGGAAGAAATCGTTGAAAGTCGAATTCGACATAACGATCTGTCCCTGAGAGTCAATAATCGCGACCGGAATCGGAAGCAGAGCAAAGAGACTGCCTACGAGGCTCGCAGGCTCAACGGCGAGTGTCGTACCATCCTTGGACATCAAAATCCCCCTTCCTGGGTTGTTGTCTTAAAACGACTGGAGAGATTCTTATTCCTGGACGACTTTTTTGCAAGACAAAAAATACATAAAAATGAGATTTTTTCTGATACGTATCGGACTATAGCCTACAGACCGCTTGAATAGGGCACTTCCGGCACTTGACGGCATTTCTTTTCTTGGGGCAATCCCCCGCAATTCCCAGATGACAGAGGGCAAAATCGTACTTCAGTGGGTCGGATGGATTCAGCCGACGCAAGCTGTCGGTAATATCCTGCGCCATACTCCACCCCGGACTGTGCAACTCGGTCAAACCGATGTACCTGGAGATTCGAGTGATGTGGGTGTCGAGCGGGATCACCAACCGATCTGGAGTTATCCGGTTCCACACACCACAATCGACGCCATCATCGGCGCGGACCATCCAACGCATGAACAAATTCAATCGTTTACATGCGCTGCCGTCGGACACCCTCGGGAAGAAATACCGCACGCCACGCCGCTTCCCGAGCTCATTCTTCCTGTAAAACTGTTCGTGCCCAAGATTCAGTGCTATTGCTGAGAATCGGTCCAGGGCCACCCCCACCGATCCGTCCCAAACCGCCATTTCCTCGGCCACAACAGACTGCAGGGAACCGTGCTCTTCAACCATCCTCCTCAGAATCCAAAGCAGGACAACCACGTCGGTATCCGAGTTCCAGCGGTGGTAGAGACCTCGAAATATTCGCGCGTCCCGCCGTGGCTCGAAACGGGACACGAACTCGGCCGGATGATCCCCCATTCGTTCGACTATCGCGTCCACGATTCGAAGAACACTGACGACATTGCCGTAGGAGAGTGCCGCAGCAACAAAACCCACTACTTCGCGATCTGCAGGCTCGGAGAATCGATGGACGAACTGCACCGGGTCCATTTCGACATGTCTTTCCCGGGGAAACGTGTCGAGGAAGTGATCCAGATGGTGTTTGAGGCTCATTGGGGACGATGTTGGCTATTGTAAGCGAAAGCTACGGTATATTGGGGGGATTGGGGGAGTCCAAAGTCCAAGGTCATACGCGGATTTAGGCGGATTACGCGGATGGGATTGGGAGGTCCGGGGTCCGAAGAGCTAATAGCTAAAAGCTGCTAGCTAAAAACAAAAGGGGCGGAGACAAGAGTCTCCGCCCCTTTTGTTTTTATTACGGTCTTGGGTAGGTGAGTTTTCCTCTGCGAATTTGCTGGCCGAGGCCCGGTCGGGAGGAGTTGGGATTCGCCAACGGATCGACGGTTCTCATTCGACGGTCGTTGTCGCGTGCCAGGCCTTCCATCGCGGGTACGTCACTTAGTCCGGGGACTGCGTCTTCCCTTTTTCGGACAACACGGAGCACCCGGGAGCCGACGAAGATGTCATTCATTTCGACGGGCTTCATTGGATACTGTCCGGGCACAACCATGGTCTTGCGTCCCGCATCGAGGACGACTTCGCGGTCAGGCAGGCCGGCGGTTTCCACCGTGACCCGCCCTTCGAAACAGAGGACTTCAGTCGCGGAGGCTTCTCCTACGGTGACTTCGAACGTAGTTCCCCGCACTGCGATCAGGGCCGTTGGGGTGTTGACCCTGTAGGGATTCGGTCGACCTCCAAGCCGCTGGATGAAGAAACGGACCTTTCCCATCATCACCCGAACCAGGTTCCGGACATCCGAGCCCCAGAACTTGTCGATCTTGAGAGTTGTGTTCTCATTGACGACCATATAGGAGCCATCCGGCAGTTCGAGCGTCATCTGAGCACCCGGACCCGTTCGGACTTCATCTCCAATGTCGAGCGTCGGCAGTTCCGTTCGGGCCGGCACGAGTCTGGTACCTGAAGCGAAGATCACTTCCACCGGTCCATACGACGAAGTCACCTTCACCGGTCCCGCAGCCAACGCCAATGATGGCAACAGGAGCAGAACCACTACAAATAAGTATTTCCTCATTAGTTTCCCTTACCACCGTTGGCCACTCCCGCATCACCACTGTGAATCTTGATGGGACGCGGGGCTTCGATTCGTCGGAAGTCGAGTGCCTCCTGGAAGAGGCCAAAACCGCTCCCCAGATCGGGAAGCGCTTCGATCCGTCGCGCCAGGCGCAACCGGTCGAAGATCATCGAATTCCGTTCCCTCCGGAGTCGCTGCGAGAAACCCTCGAGCGATCCGATCATCTTGTCGGGACTGATCTCTGCTTCGGCCGTGAACTTCACTATATCGGCATGAGCTCGCTGGGCCGTTAGTTCTTCAAACGACCTGCCCGTCGTTGCCTGGATATAGGACAGGACTGCAATCTGTCCCCAGGAAATCGACTGATCCAGAGCCCATCGCAATTCCGCTCGCGATGTACCGTATTCAGTGCGCAGCATCTCTTGAAATACCGCGGGCAGGGAGCGATCCATCGCTACCTCCGCGTCGAGGCCTTCGATCACGTCACCGACTTTCACTTCGAAGTCCGGCACGTCATCGGTGGCAAAAACCGACACGGGCACTACCAGCAACAGGGACAAAGTCCCGACCGAGATGGCGCTTTTCCAGTTCATCGTCGTTCACCCGCCTCAAAAAGGCGGCGAATCATCTTCGGGGCGCAATGCCCCACGCGCGGATTTTACCGCTAAACACTCCTTAAATCAATATCTAAGCGCTTGGCCTTGTTGTACAACGTCCGGCGTTCGATCCCCAGAATCTCGGCTGCTTTCTTTTTGTTTCCCCCCGTTTCCCGGAGGGTGCGGATGATGTGCTCACGCTCCATCTCATCGAGCGACCCCTTCGCCGGACCGGCCGGTTCATCGACATCCGGGGCTCCAAGCTCCAGGTCCGAAGGCTGAATCACGTTATTGTCACAAAAGGTCAGGGCCCGTTCCAACACATTCTTCAGCTCCCTGACGTTGCCCGGCCAGCCGTATCGTTTCATCTCGTCCAGGGCTTCGGGAAGAAGCCTTGCGGACTTGTCATATTGCTCGTTGTATTGCTTCAAATAGTAGCTGACAAGCACCGGAACGTCCCCGAGGCGATCACGCAGCGGCGGGATCGAGATCGTGAACACATTGAGACGGTGAAACAAGTCCTCCCGAAAGCGGTCGGTTCGGACCATCTCCCTCAGATCGCGGTTAGTGGCGGCTATGGTTCGGATATCAACCGCCATCGTGTCGTTTGAACCGACCCGACGGATCTCGTGTTCCTGGATCACGCGAAGAAGCTTCACTTGGAAGCCGAGGGAGGTTTCGGAGATCTCATCCAGAAAAACCGTCCCTCCGGAAGCGCTTTCGAGCAGCCCCTTCCTCGTTCCGACCGCTCCGGTGAACGAACCGCGTTCATGTCCAAAAAGCTCGCTCTCGAGCAGCGTTTCGGTCAGCGCCCCGCAATTGATGACAACAAACGGGAATGAAGCGCGTATGCCGTTCTGGTGGATCGCACGGGCAACCAGTTCCTTGCCGGAACCGCTTTCACCGAGAATAAGCGCCGGCGCATCGATGGCAGCCACGCGGGCCACCTTCTTGTAAATGTCCACCATTTGCGGACTCGTACCCACGATTTCCGTATCTGGGAGATCTTCGGCCAGCTCGGCACCCACTGTAGAGGCTTCCAGCAGACGGCTCTTCTCCTCAATCCGACGAATGACGCCGAGGATGTCGTCGACGGCGAACGGTTTGCTGATGTAGTCGAACGCACCGGCACGGACCGCTCCGACGGCAGTTTCGACGGATCCGTGGGCAGTCATGATGACGACCTCGGACTCGGGCGAAGATGATCGGACCGCATCGAGAACATCCAGTCCGGACACGTCACCCATGTAGATGTCGCTGATGACGATGTCATAGCGAGCCTGACCGATCGCCTCGATGGCCGCCTCACCCTGCCGCACGATCTGATGTGGATACCCCTCCATTTCGAGGAGCGACCCGATGAGCTTACAGATCGACCGATCGTCATCGACGACAAGAATGTTAGGTTTTGATGACATGGTTCTTAGCTATTAGCCTTCAGCGAGTAGCGAGCAGCCTCCGATTGGTCCTCCCGACCTCGGACCTCGGACTCCCAATCCCATCCGCGAAATCCGCCTATGACTTTGGACCATGGACTTTGGACCTTGGACTCCCCGCTCAATTCGGAACCCAAAGCGAAAACACAGACCCTTTCCCTTCATTGCTTTCGACGGCCACGTCTCCGCCGTGTCGCTGGGCCACTTCACGGACGAAGGCCAGGCCCAGGCCGAAGCCGGTCTCGTCGCGTGTTTCGGCGTTGCCTCGTCTGTAGAACTTTTCGAAGATTCGTACGGCGTCCTCCGAAGGTATACCGTATCCCTGGTCGCTCACCTCAAACCGTGCCCGCCCGTCTCCGTTCGATGCGCCGATCACTACGGACGTCCCCGTGGGACTGTACTTGATGGCGTTCGAAACCAGATTTGCCAACGCTTGATACAGTAACATCCGGTCACCTCGAACGACGGTGTCGGCAGGCGGACTCACTTCCACCGATATCCCTTTTTCCTCCGCTACGGGGCGGTGCGTCCGCAACAGGTCATCCAGTACGGGCCCGGCTTCGAACTCGGTCACGTTCAGTTCCTGGCGGCCGGATTCGATGTAGGCGATGTCGAGGAACGACTGAATGAGCTGGTTCAACCGCCGGCTTTCATCGACGATGGACGTCAGATACTCCACCCCCTTCTCTTCAACCAGCCCATACTTCACAAGCATGTCGCTGTATCCCTGGATCGACGTCAATGGCGTCCTCAATTCATGCGAGACCAGAGACACCATATCGTTCTTGGCCTGGTTCAGCTCGTACTGTGCGGTCACGTCGTTCATGCTGGCAACAGCACCGACATCGGAGATCGGCGAAAGCGTCAGCGTATAGAAACGAGCCCGGTCCGCACCCGCCACGAACTCCAGTCGACGAGTTTCACCGTGTGCAAACACGGCGCCAAAATCCTTCGCCAGCTTGCGGCCGTCCAGCAGGCTCGACAGGTATTCCCACGCAACAGGAGGCTCGTCTTTGTAGCCGGCCAACTGCTTTGCCGCTGGATTCTGATAAACGACACCACCCGCCGGGTCACAAACGATGATCACGTCCTCGATACTGGACAGGGTGGCGTTGTTGAAGGACACGAAACGGTAAAGTTGCTCGTTGAAGAAGTCGACCGCTTCCAGCTTCCATCGCGCGTTGCGACGCTGAACACCAAACAAGCGCTCCCGGCTGCCTGCCGTGTCGGCCACTTTTGATTCATGCGATTCGAGCAACGCAATCCACAGATCCCGGACCTCGCCGGGCTCGAGTTCTTCCATAAGCGAAGCGCGCACACCTGGACCGGGTTCTTCGGAGATGGGGCCCTGCCCTGCCCACACCGACAGCTTCTCGATCTTTCCATCCAGATCCCGATTGACCCGGACCAGTTTCCGTACCTCGAGGCCCGGAACCACAAGTCCCAAAGTCACCAGGAACGTGGGAAACGGCAACCACAGAGTAAACACACTCATCAAGACCCACGATGTGGCAACCAGGAGCGGAACCAGTACGAGAGACGCCACATAGAACCGTCTCCCCTCAAACCGGCGATCCAACCAGTACAACAGCATGACCAGGAGAGCCAGACCAGCGAACACGGTGAAATCGGACGCGGGCTGGATACGTAAGCCCGAGTAAATGGTTTCCAGAGCATTCGCGTGGATCTCGATGCCGCTCATCCGTCGCCCTTCCAGAGAGAACGGCGTCATCCAGTCGTCCCCGAGTCCCTCGGCCGTGACACCGACCAGGACAATGCTGTCCCGGAACGTTGCCGCGTCCACATCTCCTTCCAATACTTTCCACGCCGGTACGTGTTGGAAGGTCTGGCGGTCGCCGGCAAATCGGATCATCAACGATTCAGGGCGCACGCGGACACTCTCGCCGAACCGATCCTCAAATTCGGAGAGATCCGCTCCGGCGGCTCGCAGGAGTTCAACCGAAAGGGCCGAAACAACCCGGCCCTCCGATTGCTTTGCCGAGACAATCCTTCGAATGATGCCGTCCAGGTCGGGATCGGCGTGAACATGGCCCAATCGGATGTTCTGGCCAGTGAACACATCCACCGGTTTCCGCCACCGGGTCACCTCACCGGGCGTCTCATCAATTCGGGTCGCAAG
>CAZOZZ010000177.1:0-7254 GCA_964584435.1 uncultured Solibacteraceae bacterium
ATTCAGCTAGAATGCCCAAGCTTTGCCTGGCGCACCAAAGACGCAAAAACGCGAACAAGAGTATTGTGTCCACGCCGAGGCTGGTCTGATGTGTGAGCCAACCCTGTCTGGTTTGTTGAAACCTGCAGGCAAAAACTCTGCGCGCTTTGCGTTTTTGCGACTTTGCGCTGACTACGGACCGATCTCGTAGCGGAATGTGACAGGTCAGGTTGATCAGGTTTGCAGGCTGGCTTTGGCTGCTAACTTTGCTTCTTCATCGGTGGGTGGGGCGGCTTCTTCCCCTTCTACCTGGAGGTCCTGTTTTTCGAGGCGGGATGCCTCTTTATACGTGTACCAGATTCGCTGGACGACGGTCCAGTTGGTCAGGATGGCCATGATCCAGAGTGCTACAGCCAGTCTGTCGGTGAGGGCTCCGATGATCAGGAGGACAACCCGTTCGGCACGCTCGAGGAAGCCTTGCTTGCAGGCGGGGATGATGGATTCGGCCCGTGCCCTCGTGTAGCTGGTCATGACCGAACCGATGATGACCATTCCCGTCAGGCTCAGGTAGAACATCTTGTCCATCTTCGCGTACCAGATCATTAGGCCGAACAGCATCAGCATGTCCGAGTAGCGGTCGACGACTGAATCGAGGAAGGCGCCGAATCGAGTTTCCCGGTTCGTGACCCGTGCGACGGCACCGTCGAGCATGTCGAAGACGCCGGCGAACAATACGATGAGCCCCGCCCAGAAGAACATGCCTTTTGCGAAACAGACGGTCGCGGCGATATTGATTCCGAGGCCGGTGAAGGTGAGAAAATTCGGATTGACTCGGTATTTGGAGAGCCTTCGGACGAGAAAGTCCTGAGCCTTCTTGCCGACTTTGCCGATTTTCCCGCTGATGTGAAGCATCGATTGTTTGAAGCCCGTGGCCGTCAAAAAGACCGGCCCTCGACAGAGATTTTACGCTAAATCATCCTTTTGGACAATCGCTGCTAAGTCGATGGCTGGTCATGGATTGTTGTGAAGCTGACGATTTCGAAACTGCGGGCGCCGCTCGGGATCCGGACATCAACGGTGTCGCCATCGCGTTTGCCGAGGAGGCTTCGCCCGATGGGCGAGGTCGTCGATATCGCGCCCTCGGCGACATCGGAGTCCTCGGATGTGACGAGCCGGTAACTCACCTCTTCTTCCTTTTCGATGTCGAACAAGACAACCCTTGATCCCAGCGAGATCCGGTCGTGCGGGATCTTGGAGACGTCGATCATTGCAAGATCGGATAATCGCTTCTTGAGCTGGCCGAGTCGAGCCCGGACGAACTCCTGCCGCTCTTTGGCTGTCTGATACTCCGCGTTTTCCCTCAAGTCTCCCATCGCCAGCGCCAACTTCAACGCTCGAGGAAGCTCCGTCGTCAGTTCTTTCTCGAGGATACGGATCTCCCCTTCAAGTTTCTTGGTTACTTCCAACGCCATGGAACAAACCCCCGTGTCGAATAGTGCCGTGGCTCAGAACAGTCTGAAGTTGATCGTCAGGAACTTTCTTGGATCCTGCCTGAAATCGTACACCAGCTTGAGCATTTCTGAGATTGTTTGGTTCATGTTGTTGTAAAGACTTGGATCGTTGATCAGTTTGCCTGCGGTGCCCTCACTGTCGGTGACGTTGGACACCATGGTCGTGATACCTTCCAGCGCGTCCCGGGCCTCAGTGAAAAGCGCCTCGTCCTTGCTCAGAAGACCCAGTGTTCCTTCGCCGTTCTCGAGTCGTTGTACGACGACGTTCGCACGGGCGATCAGGTCGTTGGCGTTGTCGTAAACCGATGGGTCGTTGATGAACTTGCCCAATGCCCCTTCTCCGGTCTGGACCTTGGCCACGATGTCTTCCATCTGGGTGAGGGCGTCGGTGATGCGGTCGTACAGGCCGGGGTCGGACATGAGCTGCCCCATGGTGCCCGGTCCGGTCCTCGCGTCCCGGATGAGTGAGTTGATTTCTTCAACGGTCGCGTTAGCGTTGTCGAAAATGGCGGTGTCCGTCAGCAGGAGTCCCAGAGTGCCTTGGCCCTCCCGGATCCGTGAGGCTATCTCCTGCACCTGGTCGCTGAGGGCTGCCAGGTTGGCCACGATGTCGTTGGTCCCGGTGATGATCCGGCCGATGTCACCCGCCTCCTGTCCCTGGATGGCACCTCCGTCGGCAACGATGTCTCCGGTCCCCGGCCCGCGTGCGATGTCGACCTTGCTGTCGCCGAGCAGTCCAATCGTACCGATCGTCACCAGGGAGTCGGAGCGAATGAGTTCCTGGAAGCTCAAGTCGATGCTCATGTCCACCGCCACTGACCGCTCCGGCTCGGGGAAGTTGGTGAGCCGGACGGTGCTGACGTTACCGACCGTTACGCCTTCCAGATGTACCTCTGCTCCGGTGTTCATTCCGTTTGCAGACGTAAAATAGGCGGTAACCGCATACTTAGGTCTCAAGAAACCCGCCTGGCCGCCGACGAAGAAGATTGCCGCGGCCAGGAGTCCGAAACTGACGACCACGAGTAGACCCACACGTAGCTCGACCCAAGCCAACGATTGACGCCTTGCCATTTTTCCCCCTTTGAACGAACAAAGTTACGCTAAGAATTTTCGGATATAGGGATCTTCCGATTGGCGGAGCACCTCGTCGGGTCCCTCGAAAATCGTCTTCCCGTTTTGAAGCATCACGAACCGGGTGTGCGCGAGGCAGAACGTTCCGTCCTCGCGGAGGAAGCGAATGTCTCCGTTCGATTCTTCCGCGTATTCGGTGGCGAGTGTGAACGCATCCCTCAATCGATGTGTAACGAACACCCCTGACACATCCTGCGTGTCTCTCAACCGGATGATCAGTTCGTTGATCTTTCTCGACGTGACAGGGTCGAGCCCCGCTGTTGGCTCATCGTAGAGCATGATGTGTGGTTGGGAGATCAACGCGCGAGCAAGTGCGACCCGACGCCGCATGCCACCTGAAAGCTCGGATGGGTCCTTGTCGATTGCGTCGGCCAGACCCACGAAACCCAACACCGTCTGAACGCGCTCTTCGATTGACTCGTCATCCACTTTCAGCTCATGGAGCCGGTAGGCGAGGTTTTCAAACACCGACAGCGAATCAAAGAGGCCCGCTTCCTGGAATACCATCCCTATCTGTGGTCGGATGCGGCCCAGCAGCCGCTCGCTCATAAACGTGATGTCCTGCCCTTTTATGAATACCTGCCCCTCGTCGGGTCTTTCAAGACCCATCATCAGCTTGAGCATCGTCGACTTGCCCGAACCGCTCCCTCCCAGAATGATCTTCGTTTCGCCATGCCGGAGCTTGAAAGACACACCGTCGAGTACGAGAACGTCCCCGTAGTACTTGGAAACATTGCGCAGTTCGATAATGGTGTCGACAGCCTCCGAGTTCTCGGCCGCATTCTGATGATCCATCACTCTCATGAATATGCCAGGATCAGTCGAGTGAGGAAGAAGTCGAACACGAGGATGAGTATCGACGAAGCCACCACAGCCTGGGTCGTGGAACGACCGACGCCCTTGGTCCCGCCATATGTCCTCATCCCGCAGTAGCAACTCACTATGGCGACGGTGCCGCCGAATACGACCGGTTTCAGCAAGCCCCCGAGGAGGTCCTGGTTTGTCAGGGCATCCCAGGCCGAGTTGAGATAAAGATTCGAGCTGATGTGCAGAATGAAGACCGCGACGGACAACCCACCGATGATGCCGAAAGCGTCGGCTATTATCGTCAGCACGGGTTGTAGAGTGACCGTGGCCAGAATGCGCGGTACAACCAGCTTCTTGATAGGATCGGTGCCGAGGGCGCGCATCGCGTTGATCTGCTCGGTGACCTTCATGGACCCTAGTTCCGAGGCCATCCCGGAGCCGACCCTCCCCGCCACCATGAGCGCTGCCAGCACAGGGCCGAGTTCCCGCACCAGAGACACGGAGACCAGCGAGCCTGTCAACCCGACGGCGCCGAACGCAGACAGCGTCGACGAAGTCTGGAGAGTCAGGACGGCACCGGTGAAGAATCCCGTGAGCATGATGATCGCCAGCGAACCCACGCCGACCTGGTCCATCTGGACGAGTATGTCTCGAACATAAAAAGGCCGTCGAAATGCTCCCAGGAATGATCGAGCGACCAGGATAGAGATTTCCTGAACCTCGATGACCGCGTCCTTGGGACTCAGAAACATGTTGGCATCGTATCGGAAGATTCCTTTTGTGGTCAACATTTAGCCCTTGTTGGGCCCCATCCGCCTGTGGTGGAACAGAGCGTGTCGCCAGTGTGGGGACTTCGGGTTCGAGGCATCGAAGTGAATAGCGATGCTCCGTCCTCCTGACCGATGAACGACAACGCCCGGGGCCCCTTGACGGTGACGTCGGCATCGGGCTATCTACGCTATACTGACGCGATGTTCAGTTTTAAGACGGCCGGTGAGTCCCATGGCCAGGGCCTCGTAACGATTGTTGATGGTGTGCCCGCAAATCTGGACCTGGACTTTACTTTCATCAACTCCGAGCTTCGCCGCCGTCAGGGTGGTTTTGGACGTGGCGGACGGATGAAGATCGAATCCGACAACGTCCAGGTCTTGTCCGGAGTCCGGCACGGACGAACGCTTGGCAGCCCGGTTGCCATGATGATCGAAAACCGTGATTGGGCGAACTGGGACGATGTGATGGATGTTGGACCGGTTGCTCCCGAGATTGCAGAGAAGAAGCGTGTTACTCGCCCGCGACCGGGCCATGCCGACCTGACGGGGTCGCAAAAGTTCGATCAATCCGATGCCCGGAACATTCTGGAGCGTTCCAGCGCCCGGGAAACCGCTGCCCGAGTAGCTGCCGGGGCGGTAGCGAAACTCTTCCTGGCATCCTTCGGTCTGGAGATACTCAGTCACACCAGGGCGATCGGAACCGTTTGTCTGCCCGACGACTTCACGGTTTCCTGGGATCAGCTCGAGGCCATCCGGGACGATACCGTTGTCCGGTGTGTTTCTCCCGAATACGGGGATCGAATGGTCCAGGAAATCAAGAAAGCTCAGAAAGATGGCGACACGATCGGCGGTACCTTTGAAGTCATTGCCCGTGATGTTCCCGTCGGAATCGGTTCCCACACAGGCTGGGACCGGAAATTGGACGGGCTGTTGGCCCAGGCGGTCATGTCGATTAACGCCGTCAAGGCGGTTGAGGTCGGGGATGGAGTCCGGATCGCATTCATCCGTGGATCGGCCGCGCATGACGAGATCTCATACGATCCCGACACTGGGCGATTCAACCGACTGTCCAACCGTGCAGGCGGGATTGAAGGTGGGATGACCAACGGCGAGGACGTCCGCGTCATCGGATACCTCAAGCCAATTCCGACACTCAAGAAGGCGTTGCGTTCGGTCGATATGGTGTCGAAGCAACCCTTTCTGGCTCAGCATGAGCGCTCCGACACGTGCACTGTACCTGCGGCTGGAGTCATCGCCGAATCGATGGTCGCGCTCGTGCTCGCCCGGGCCGTTACGGAAAAATTTGGCGGCGACTCGATTGGTGAAACACACAGAAATTACAGGGGATATCTGGAACAATTGCGGAACTTCCCGAACGGCGGGAAGTGATCCGACATGCGGGATGTTAGGATGATCGTTAGACCGGACAGCCAGGAGCAGATGGCAAACGGCGGAGCAGCGATCGCTTCATGCTGCAAGCTGATGGCTGCGAGCTTCCCCCACATTGACTAACCATGGATAGAAAGATTGTCCGGTACGGCGAGGTGGTCCTTGAGCAGGTCGCCAGCACGGTCGAAAACATTACCGATGCCGAGGTTCAGATTGTCCAGGACATGGTGGAGACGATGTACAAGGCTCCAGGCGTAGGGTTGGCTGCCCCTCAGATTGGTGTCCCACAGCGCATCATGGTGACCGACACGAGCGGGGGTGAGCAGAATGACAATCTGCTCGTGATCATCAATCCGGAAATCGTTTCCTCAGATGGCGAACAATATGAAGAGGAAGGATGCTTGAGCATACCCGGGTTCACAGAACGTGTCCGGCGTCCCAAGTCGATCGTGGTTCGTGGGTTGGACATGGAAGGACGCGAAATCATACTGGAGGGACAGGATCTGCTTGCCCGGGCGTTCTGCCATGAAATGGACCACCTCAACGGCATTCTGTTCCTGGACCATCTCAGCTTCATCAAACGCGACCTGATCAAGCGTAAGATTCGCAAACTTGTTAAGCAAGACGAGTGGTAACTCGTGACCTTGTTTTGGTACCGTTGCACTCCGAAATCCAGCAACGCTATCTCTGGCGGGGATCACTAGATGCGTCTGGCCTTCATGGGGACCGCGCCTTTTGCTATACCGTCGTTGAGTAGTCTCGTGGACGCGGGCCACCACATCGTCGGCGTCTTCACGCAGCCGGACCGACCGCGAGACCGGGGCCGGCAACTCCAGCCCCCTCCCGTCAAGCGAGCCGCTCTGGAACTCGAACTTCCCGTGTACCAGCCAGACTCTCTCAAAGCCGATTCCACGAAAGAACTCTTCAGCAACCTTTCTCCAGACATGATCGCCGTGGTCGCTTACGGCAAGATCATTCCTCGTTGGTTGATAGACCTTCCGCTTCGTGGTGTGGTAAATGTGCATGGCTCTCTGCTTCCGAAATACCGTGGAGCCGCGCCCGTGAACTGGGCCATCGTCCGGGGAGAGTCCATCACCGGCGTCTGCACCATGCAGATCGATGAGGGGCTGGATACCGGGCCGGTCTACCAGTGTCATGAAACGGCCATCGACCCGGAGGAAAACGCTGTGGATCTGGCGGCGCGATTGGCCGACATCGGTGCCGCTTTACTTGTCACGACCGTGGAGGGCATTGATCATGGAACGATCCATCCGACGCCCCAGGATCATGAGGCCGCGACCCTGGCGCCCATGATGAAGAAAGGAGACGGTGCCCTCAACTGGAATGAGACCGCCGCGGCGATTCACAACAAGGTTCGGGCTTTCGTTCCCTGGCCGTCGGCGTTGGTCCGTTTTCGTGGAAAACCGTGCAAGATTCTCCGTTGCCGGCTCGGCGAAGAAGCTGAGAATAAATCGTCACCGGGGACAATCATTTGTGTCGAGGGCCGTCTAAAAGTAGTCTGTGGAGATGGGCGGCTGCTTGAGTTGCTGGAATTGCAGATGGAGAATCGAGGGTCCGTTAGAGCCTCGGACTTCGTGAACGGTATGCACCTTGAGCCAGGCGAGAAGTTTGAGGGAGGACAAATGTAGGTGCGGTCTATGACCGCA
>CAZOZZ010000178.1:0-7200 GCA_964584435.1 uncultured Solibacteraceae bacterium
TCCTTCAACGTCCGGACAGTAGTGAGTATCGTTATATCTGGCGGGGACCACTAGCTGACACCCCCAACCGACACTCTCCAAAACACGCCTCACTGACATCCGACCCGTCTTCTCTGCGGGGCTGAACCGACACAATGACAGGATGACACTGAGGCGACCCGGACGGAGCGACAAGGTGGCATAGTTCAGGTGCACTAGATTGGTCTAATGCAAACGAATCACCAGCCAGAAACCTGTTTTCTCGGTGGCCCGGAGCCCCTACCGTAGCATTATGTTGTTGACCTGATGGAATTTAGGATGAGTCGGAGAAGTCAATTCGTCCTCCGGGCGATTGTGGTGCCGAGGTTGCATGAACCTCGGCAGTACTTATCAACTAAGAATAAGCCGCTTTGGCAGTACTCACATCCGGGCTGGAAGGATGGATGTGGCGGCAACAAGGAGAGTTATGAACCTTGACGCGTTCCTCGACAATACCGCCGACGGTGTGTGCTCAATCGGTCCGGCCGGCAAAATCCTGAACTGGAACCGGGCCGCCGAGGAGATCCTCGGTTACAAGCAAGCTGACGTGGTCGGAAAGCAGTGCAACGAAATTGTGGCGGGCAGGGATCCGGCTGGGAATCTGTTCTGTTGCGGATTCTGCACCGTGCGGTTGCAAGCGAAGATGGGAGAACCGATTCGGCATTTTGAAATGTCCACAAAAACGAATGACGGGACCCCGGTGTGGCTCGACGTCAGCAGCCTGAGCGTTCCCGCAAACGGGGACAGCCCACCGACCGTCGTTCATCTCTTTCGTGATGTGACGCGTTCCCACGAACTCGAATCACTTGTACGTCAGAAACTGGAGCCTGTCGCATCTGGCAACGGACATGAACCGCTTCGAGAGAGGCCGGAACTGCCGGCCGATCTGACGGCACGGGAACAACAGGTTTTGCGATTGATGGCTCAGGGAATGACGACCACGGCTCTGGCGGAAAGCCTGTTCATCAGCAGGACAACGGTCCGGAATCACGTCCAGAACATCCTCGGAAAGCTCGATGTCCACAGCCGGCTGGAAGCCGTGGCATACGCGAATCGCTGCGGGGTGTGAGAGCCGGTGAGGGAGTCGGACCCGGGTCAGGAATCCGATGAACGATCCTGCCCTGAAGCGTTCACATCGCGTGATGTCACACACCGGTAGTACGTGACAACAATAACGATTCCCGAAATCGTCACGAGCCGATTGAGAAGCGCGGTCTGGTCCGCGACATACGCATCATGGGCGACTTCCTCGATTGGAGCCGGCCCCCAATAAAAGTACGGGATCGCAAAGCTTAGTACTGTGGCACCTACCAGGCACCCAAGCGACACCAATATGACTGTCTTCATCTAATTGCTCCTGACGTCGACCGTTCAGTTTGAAAAATCCACAACCATCGTATGAAAAAACTGGCGGCCAACGCAAACTGGCTTCTGCCCGGATCGGTTGAACAAAAACTAGATTAAGATGCTCTCGACGTGTCAGAAGAGCACTTGCAAACCTCCAATGATTTGAACGTCGGTTTCAAGCTGCGGGCCGTGCAGGTTCTGGTAGACCGGCGTCAGCGCCTCCACTCCCACACGTGTCTGAGCCGGACGGGTCCGCCTCAGGATGACATTAAACCCAGCCCCGACATCCAGTCGATTGCCACCGCACAGATCCGGGAAAACGGTGGGTACCATTCTCATGGCAACAGCCATGTCAAACGTAGAATCCGCTCCTTTGATGTCGCCCCATTTCTCTCCGGCAAGCCGAAGAGACAAGCTCCACCGATTTCCCAGCCGGCGAGCGACCCACCCGGTCGCCAGGAAGCGATGTCCCAGACGATAGCCGGCATCGTTCTCACCGGTACGAATCGTAGACAACACCTGGCCCCCACCCGACCAGTCGTCGGACTGCGCCAGGTACGTGAACCCTGGAGACAGGTCTACGGTGCCCGAACCCAGCTGCATCGGATACGGAAGTCGGGTCTGGTTTGGGGCCGACATCGGGGTCACATCCTGCTGTTCGACCGTTCCGGAAGGCAATCGAATTCCGAAATTCAGATGGGCGGTCTGCCTTCCGAACTTGCCAAGACCGACCAGCGCCGCTACGGAGATGTCACCCACTCCACCGGATTCGGTAGTGAAAACGTTTCCGGGTCGCATGAGATGATCCATGCTCGTGTCCAGGACCGGGATCATAAACATCAATGTCAACCGATCCGCCGGTGCGTACATCACACCGAGCATGTGCATTGTCATCGGCATACTGGTGGGCGTCACTTTGAAGTTCAACCCAGAGGGTGAAACGATTCGGGAAGCGTCGATGCGTTCGCTTCCGACCCGGTTCCCGTCCATCTCCATCCGCATGGTGCGATAGGAGACCATCACCTCGCCCTTTTCGTGCACGTGATCCGCCATCACGCCGATGGGCGCATGACCGTCCGGACGGCCGCTCGTCCATTCCGGCCCTTGTCCGAACGCCTCGAAGGCGAATCCGATTGTCAGAATACCTAACAAGAAGAATCGCGGCTTAGTCATGAAATCTGAAAACAATGTCTTCATCGTATTTACCTCCTGACGTAGCTACACTTATCCCGGCTACCGGACGCAGTACGCCCAGATCCTCAGTTGCCGGACATTGCATCGTTTTTCAGGCTGTTTTCGGGGCTCCGCTCGAGGAGGAGGGATGAGGGGAATCCGGACCGGTGTCGGAGCCCAGGCACCCTCGAGTGGCGCGACGGGCTCGTCCACCAGCGTCGGAGAAATCAGGATCGGAGTGAGTAATTCTCCGGCAGTAATCAATGGAAAACCAAGATCGGAACCGGGCTTCAAGACGTCACAATCGTCGGAGTCGTCGTTGCCGTGTGAGCCCGAGAGACAGAATCGGTGAATCACGGAACCCACCTCGTGTTCGTAGCAGCAAGGCGCATCCCCACCGAAGCCTTCCATGGCGAAACCGACCGAGTGACCGACGACCCACAAACCCGTCGTTGCAAGCGAAACTGCGAGCATGCTGACGACTATGAACGAGCCGACAGAACGGGCTGTTTTGGTTCCAGTCATGGTGGCTCCAAACGGTGAACCGAGCGCCCTGCAGCGTTCCGCCACAGGGCGCTAGACCGTTACGGATGCGCCTTGGTCCAGATCTCCTCCTTAGAAAGAGAATGCGTTCTCGATGTACGCAAAGTTGAAATGCTTGCTTCCAGGGAAGTTTGCCTGGACAACCTTTCCGCCTACGATGTGACTGTAGTAGCCGGTGATGGACCAATGCGAATTGATCGTTCGCGTCGCCTGGATTTCGAACACGTCTCCAAAATCGTTCTCGCCACCTGATGGACGGGCACCGTATCCGCTAACCGTCCCTTTGGCCTGGGTCGCGCCAGCGCCGAAATACGCGCGGTCCATGGAGTTTGAGAGTCCGACGTGGTGGTAGTCGGCCCGGATGGACCAGTTGGGCGGGGCCAGGAGAGCCTGAACGAACAGATCCGTGTTGTTCATAAGGTTGTACGCCGTCGTTAACGCATACAGCCGGGTGGTCGGCAGCATCTGGAAGAAGGTGCCGTGTTTGTCATCAGTGGGGTCCTCGTCGCCGGTCCCGCGCAGATAACCCGCACGAAGCCATGGCCGGGGTCCCACATTCCACTGGTAGCCGATTTCCGCGGCCATTGCCTGAGCACGGTGACGCTGGTTGAACCAGGATCCTGTCTGGTAGGCATACCAGCCGAGCGTATCCAATTCGCCGCCACCAACCTCGTAAGCACCGATGGCGTGGAAGCCTACGGTCCGGAGATCCAGGTTCATCAAGCCGCCAGTCGACAAGCCCGAGTTGTCGGGACGGGCCGCGGTGATGGGTCGCTCGTCGTTGTAATTGTAAAAGAAAGCCTGAACTTCGTTGTTCGGCACGACCTCATTGTCGAGAAGCGTCCACGCGGCGGTGTACAACTTGATCTCGTCGATGGAGACCCCAGCCCGTTCTTCGAAACCACCCTGGGTGGGCTGAAACGCGCCGATTGTGAGTCGACCGAACCCATGGTCCCAGTCTGCCCGACCGCCGTCGAAGCTACGCTGGAAGAGGCTCCAGCCGAATTCGCCGACCAACTTATCGCCAACTCTCATGCCACGAACACGGTTGATCTTCCCCCGATCGGACGTTCCTTCCGCACCACCGGTAAAGCCCATTCGGCCGAAGCGGAATGAGAGACCGGTTTCACCGATGTCCTTGAGGTTCATGTAGAGGTACCGGATGTAGACGCTTCCCGGATGGGGACCGCCACCGTGTCCTCTGTATACGGCTCCCAGGCCCAGTGGGCCGGGTCCGGCGGCCGACCCTGGCAGCTTCGCAAACTGCACACCCTGAACGGCCGCGTGCAGCTCGACTTCATCGTTCTGCCACTGGACACCGACGCGGAGCCGGTTCGCAACATAGCTGTAGTTCGGATCGCCGCCCGTCGGCCCCGGATCGAAGAAATCCCAGGTGGATACACGGGTCCAGTTACGAACGTAAAAACGATAGTTGCCTGGACCCGATCCTTGAGGGGCGGGCTCGGCTTCGGGAGTTGCTTCCCCCAGAATCGCGTCGTCCCCCCCCCCGAAAAAGTCGAAACCGCGCTCGACGCAACCGGTGGATACACCAGCAGCGCGGCGGCAGTCAGGATTCCAACCAACATCCAGATTCTATTGCTCAACATTAGCTTGTATGTATTAATCATGGTCCCACCTCCCGAGAGGGTTCGGTTGGCTTCAAAAGCTCTTCACCAACACCCGTCCCGGAAAACAATCGTGGTGACGTCCACGCCCTAGTCGCGCGTCGTTTCCACATGCACGGCATTATTATTTCTGCATTTATCATAAGGATTGCCCGTCACGAGGACAAACGATCCCGTTTTTGTATCATATCACTGGCTCCGGAACGGGCGGCCCGGGCAGCCGAAGGCAGATCGCGCTCGAGCCGTTGGGTGGGCACGTCCAGGATCCCCCCCTGGGTGTACCGACGACGAAGTTCGGATCACGGAACAACAGCTTGTCGTCAATTTGCCCTTGGGCCACTGGAGAATCAGGTAGATAATGAGGAGCGTGGGTGTTCAAGAAGAGCCTTCGGGACTCTGAGTGCCAAGGTTTTCGGACACCGGTTTCAAGGCTGATTGTGGGTGTTCGAGCGCAGGTTTCCGGGTCCCGGAGGGCCCGTGCATCTGCATCAGGAAATTGAGCTAATCGTCGGATTTACACCCCCTGCCGATCACCCTACGCTCGGCATTGGGAGGTCACCTTTCCGGGTTTGGTTGGCTCTTGGACAAGAGCCGCGTTTGAGCCCTCGCCAGGGCCCTCTTTTCGCGGAAGAACCGGAGTAAGAAAAACCGGAATAGTGGAAGCAGGAGTGAGCACAAATGCGGCGCAAGAGTTTTACTGAACTGAAACCTGAAGAAGTCTTGATGTTGGCGATCGATGTCGAAGTGATGAACGGAGATCGGCTACGCAACTTTTCCCTGCTGTTTGCGGAGTCCTCACCCGATGCCGCCAAACTCTTTGCCGGAATGGCCGCGGAAGAGGATCAACATCGCAACCAGCTTGACGAGATCTTCAAGGAGCGTTATCCGAACATGACGAAGACCATCGGGCAGGATGACGTTTCCGAAATCCCCGAGGATCAAGACCTGGGCGTTTCTGCCGGCATGGCGTTCGATAGCTTGACCTTAAAGGAAGCGCTCGAGACGGTCCTCCATGCCGAACTTCAAGCTCAGGACTTCTACGACCAGGCCGCCAGGCACACGGACCAGCCGGAGTTGGCGTCGATTTACAGAGAACTCGGAGGGCTTGAGCAAAACCATGTCCAGTGGATCGAGACGCGCCTGGACGAACTTGCGCGTGTCGGTGTTGGTACCAAAGACATGTTCAAGGATACGGGCCGCAGCCGTCGAATCCTTGATGACGCGAATTGATTCCCCCTTTCCGGGGGTCCTGACAGTGATCCGCGCGGGGGGAGCATCCGAGCACGAGCACCCTCCCGAGGAGGCGATTGAATGCCACTCGTAATCGACGACGCCTGCATCTTCTGCGGGGTGTGCGAGCGTGCCTGTCCGAACGAAGCCATCAAGATGGGAGAGTGGATCTACATCATCGATCCCGACTTGTGCACCGAATGCGTCGGTTATTTCAAGAAGCCGCAATGCGAGGTAGTGTGCCCGGTCGGATGCTGTCTCCCCGACCCCGATAATGTCCTGACTGAAGAGGCCCTGTTAGAGAGAGCCAAGGCGAACCGCGGCGACGATGAAGAAGAGCCCACGCTCAAGCCGAAGTCGAGTGGATGGTGGGAACGACTTTTTCCACCAGTCGGAGATGTTGCCCCAACCGGTGACGAGAAGGAGTGAAATGCTCCTCTGAAATGGGACGATCAGCCGGCGGCGAGGTTGCCAAACGGTAACCGGCATGTCCGACGGCAAGCGGGTTGAAACGCGACGTGCGACGGATTTCGACGAGCAGCAATTCGTCCGAAGACAAGCTCAACTACGTCGTACGGTCGAGGAATTCCCGGCTCCTGGGGGTCGATCCGGGCGAGTTCGCATTTTACTCCGTCAAGACTGGAACGTCCGGGTTCGACACGGTCGTAAATTATGCTAGCCTAATCTTGGGACCGAGGGGCCTGCACATTGATTCCGGCTACCCCGTCACGCGAGAGGATTCGGTTGCTCCTTTCGGTGATCCCTGGCAGGCGAAACGCCGGAGGGACACCGGGGCAAGAGTACCTCCCAAGAACCCTGTATATGCCACTCAAGATCACCAGTTCTTGCATCAACTGCGGCGTGTGCGAACTTGCCTGCCCGAACGATGCCATCAAGAAGAGCAAGCGGATTTACGTGATCGCTCCAGATTTGTGCACCGAATGCGTTGGCTTTTTCAAGAAGGTGCAGTGCGACGCGGTGTGCCCGGTCGGATCCTGCGTCCCGGACTCCAGGTATGTCATGACTAAAGAGGCCCTGTTCGAGCGAGCCGAAGCAAATCACCTCGCCGGGTACAGCCCAAAGCCCACGATCAAGCCCAAGACTTCGTGGTGGGCACGACTGTTCACACCAGCCGCAACGACTCCCTCACCGACCGAGGAAGAAAAGTGATCCACCCTGGACTCCCCTAGGAGCCTGCGCGGCAGAAGGGATCGTAGCGAGAAAGTGGGGAATCGAGGACAGATTTTCTCGATTTTGAGGCGAA
>CAZOZZ010000179.1:0-7042 GCA_964584435.1 uncultured Solibacteraceae bacterium
AGTGTCTCTTAGTTTTTTAGGGATCTCTGTCTGAAATGTTCTGACGGGCTACAGTACCCAACGAATTGCCAATGGTATCGGCAATGACCCAGTCGTTGAGAAAGGCAAGTACAACCCGTCGCTCAGTCTCGCACACCGTATCGTTCGTGTGTTCGACCTGACGATCGAGGAGGTGTTCCAGGACCAGAAAATAGGGACGGGGGGCTGATTCCGCTACACCGGTTGCAGGGATTGAGAGAGGAACTGCTCGTAAGTTCCCTTGAAGTCTTCGAGTCGGCCGTGTTCGAAGTTCCAGATTCGGGTTGCCACTTCGTCGATCACATCATGATCGTGAGTCACCAGCAGCAGGGTGCCGACATACCCTTGCAACGCGATGTTGAGGGCGTTGATGGATTCCAGGTCGAGGTGGTTGGTCGGCTCGTCCAGAATCAGGAAATTGGGTTTCTGGAGCATCAGGCGGCAGAAAATAATTCGGGCTGCTTCACCACCGGAGAGGGTATGCGTTTGCTTGAGCGCGTCGTCACCGCTGAACAGCATCTGGCCCAGCAGCCCGCGCAACTCTTCCTGAGACGCGCTGGGATCGAAGCTGTGCAGCCACTCAATAACGGTAACGCCGTGGGGGATGGATTCCCTGTGGTCCTGCGCAAAATATCCGACGGCGACTTCATGTCCCCAGGCCACCTCTCCGGAATCGATTGAGAACTCCCGATCGGGGTCATCGATAAAGCCGGTGGCGTTCGCAATCAGTGATTTCAGAAGCGTCGTCTTTCCGGCACCGTTTCTACCAATCACTGCGATCTTCTCTCCGCGGTGCACGTTGGCAATGAAGTCGTGAAACACTCGAACCGGACCGCCGGCGCCATCATAGGACTTGGTGAGCCGGCCGATTTCAAGCGGATGCCTTCCTGAGGGCCGCGCTACGTTGAAGCGAATGAACGGTCGTTGGATATTGGACTTTGCCAGCTCAGAGGTCCGGAGCCGCTCCACTTCCTTCTTCCGGGACGCCACCTGCGAGGCCCTGGTGCCTGCGGCGAACTTCGAAATGAACTGCTGCAACTGCGCGATCTTCTTCTCACGATTCTCGTTGCCGGCTTCAATCCGGGCACGCACCTGCGTCTTCGCCAGTACCATGTCGTCATAACCGCCGGTGTAGGTTATGACGGTCCGATAATCGATGTCTGCCGTATGCGTGCAGATCTCGTTCAGAAAGTGGCGGTCGTGCGAAATGACGATAAGGCATCCGGAATAGTAACGAAGATAGTTCTGAAGCCAGTGAACCGAATCGAGGTCGAGGTTGTTCGTGGGCTCGTCCAGCAGCAGCACCTCCGGATCACCGAACAACGCCTGTGCCAGCAGGACCCGCACCTTCTGGCCGCCCTGAAGCTCACTCATCTTCCGCTCGTGAAGCTCTTCCGGAATGTCCAGACCTACCAACAGTTTCGCAGCATCAACTTCCGCGGTATAGCCGCCTTCGTCGCCGACGATGCCTTCGAGTTCACCAATCCGCATGCCGTCATCATCCGTCAGTGTGTCAGGATCTTTGGAATAGAGCGTTTCGCGCTCCTCGAGGGCTTTCCACAACGCGGCGTTCCCAATGATCACCGTGTCCAACACGCCATGCTGGTCATAGGCGAATTGATCCTGACCGAGGATTCCCATTTTCTTCGGACGAGTCACCGACCCTTTCGTGGAATTGATTTCACCTGTCAGGATCTGCATCAGCGTGGACTTGCCTGCGCCGTTCGGCCCGGTGATCGCATAGCGCCGTCCGGGAGTGAAGGTGGTACTGACGTCTTCGAACAGAACCAGGGCGCCGTAGCGCATCGACACGTTGTTTATCGAAAGTTGCATATGTACGTTAGCTCCAGGGCGAGTAGGCCAAACTTCCATTGTAGCCCGGGACTCACAGTTTCGTGAGGAATTTCTCGGAGTCTTAGGGACGACTAGTCGAACAGGGTCGGGGCCTCAATTACTTTCAGGGGTTCGATCAACTCGGGACCGGGAGTGATCGGCCGATTGACGGCTTTGGACACGCGGTAGGCTGTCATATCGGCAGAAGAGTGGGGGGCCAGCAACTTCAGACCATCTTCTACCGTCAGGCCCGGATCGAGCCACTGCTCATGCTGCTCCTGGCTCAAGATCACCGGCATCCTGTCGTGAATCGGGCTGACAATCTCGTTCGGCCGGGTCGTGATGATCGTGTAGGCAAGGACGCCATCAACCTCCTGCCAGACACCCGCAAACGCAAAAGTCTGACCGTCTCGAAGTGTGATGCGGAACGGCAACTTGCCCGAAGGTGACGCCTGCCACTCGTAAAAACCATCCGCGATGATCAGGCATCGGCGATTGCGGAAGGCATCTCTGAATGTCGGCTTCTGATTGACGGTTTCCGCGCGGGCGTTGATGAGCAAGCGGCTCTTTGCGGTCGCCCAGTCGGGCTTGAAGCCCCACTTGACCGCCAGGACACGACCCGGCTCTCGATCCAGAACGACCGGGAGATGCTCGCTGGGACGGGCCTTGTAGATCGGCAATCGGACCTCGGACCACCCCACGAGGCGTTTAAAGCCGCCCAGTTCCTTCATGTGTTTCGCTACGGTATACGCCCCGCACATATGTCTCCGACTATATCAAAGCCGCGATATTTCTACTCGTGGTCTAGACCGACAATTCAGGCAGGCATACTCTTAAATGATCATCGAGCCTCGCTGAATCCTTCGGGCTTTTCAGATTTGATCTCTCGAATGTCGAGCCGGCTGTCTTGAACAAGTTCGTCCACAGCATACAAGCAGTGGCGCCCAATCGAGTACCAGAAGCCCCGGGGCCCCGGTAACTTCGCGTGATCGCGAGACGTAATCCATAAAGAGGGTCGATTTGTTACAAACTTTAGCCGCACAACGCTTGAATTCCAGACCACGGACATGCTCTCCTGTGCAGGTGCTCCCTTCACTATCGTGTCTCGTCTTCGAGCGGACCTCGTGATGAGTAACGTCGCTGCATTAGCAGAAATCCGCAGTAGCGGGTTCGAAATCAAGTTCGTCCTTGATGCTCCCGTCGCCGACGCCATTGTCGAGTGGGCGCGCACACACATGGAGCGCGACCCCCACGGCTCAGGCGAAATGGGTGACGAGTACCGCATCACGAATCTTTACTTCGACACCGGCGCTTTCCATACCTTCCATCGCCGTGGTTCCTACGGCCGAGCCAAGTTCCGCGTCCGCCGCTACGACGACGCGGAAGACTTGTTCCTGGAGCGGAAGCTGAGGAAAGCCGACAGGGTGAACAAGAGGAGAAGCAAGGTTCGCATCGACGAGTTCAACCGGCTCAACGGAAACGAGAGGGTGGCCGGATGGCCTGGGAATTGGTTTCGCCGTCGGCTGCACCTGCGGAACCTTCAGCCCGTGTGCCAGGTTGCGTACAGTCGGACGGCGCGTATCGCCACGACGGAAGACGGAACGATCCGCCTGACGGCCGACCGCGACATTCGCGTCTGGCCAACCAGGGAATTGGGCTTCCTCAACGGGGCCGGAAGCCTGGTCAGGGAATCAAAAGTCCTGGTTGAGTTCAAGTTTCCCGTCACTATGCCGGCCCTGTTCGAACAACTCGTCGAGGATTTCAAACTGGAACAGGTACCGGTATCCAAGTTCCGCCTCGGGGTCAATGCGTTGTACCGTCTTGAGGACTCGGCGGACGAAGGACCAGAGGGCGACGACCGAGGCACAGCCGATGCCTGAATTCCTGCTTGCACCGTTCGAGGGTGGATTGGCGCTTTCTCCGGTCAACGTCGGCATCCGGTTGGTGGCGGCGATGATCCTCGGCTTCGTCGTCGTGTTCGTCTACCGGCGAACGCGGGCGGAGGAAGACGTTGCCGGGTCGTTCACTACGACGCTCGTGCTTCTGGCGATTCTCATCGCGATGGTGACACAGGTGATCGGCGACAACGTGGCGCGCGCGTTCAGCCTTGTCGGTGCCCTGTCGATCGTGCGTTTTCGCACCGTGGTGCGAGATACCCAGGACACGGCCTACGTTATCTTTGCCGTCGTCGTCGGAATGGCTGCCGGAGCGGGCGACCCCTGGGTGGCCGGGATCGGAATCTGCGTCGTCTCGTTTGCTGCGTATCTGATGCGGAGCCCGAGGAAGATCCCTGTTCCGGTTGAGGCGGCAGAAGACCCTGAGGTAGGCACGCTCAAGGTAAAGGTCGGGCTGGGACATGACGTGAACCGGACTTTGGGGCCCCTGCTCGACCGGTACCTCTCCGAGCGGCGCCTTAAGTCGATGGGTACCGAACCGGAAGGCTCGGCGATCGACGTCACATACGATGTGGGGTTGCTATCGGACGACTCTACCGAAGCTTTGATCAAAGCACTGGATCAGTTGGATGGTGTTCTGAGTGCTCAGATACAGCGCCGTAAACCGAAGAGGAATTGAGGAGACAAGGCCATGAAAGCATCAACTCGTTTGATCACGGCATTCGCCGCCTGTCTGGCAGTGGTACTGCTCGCCAACACATACAGCGCCGGAGCCACGCAACGGGGCGGACGGGGACGGGGAGGCGCTGCCGCCAATCCAACCGCCGGTCTGGCTGAGTTGGAGATCGTCGATCAGTTCGACACGAATGGTGACGGAATGCTCGATGCCTCCGAACGCGTGCCCGCTCGCCGGTTCATCGCGACACAACCGACGCGTCGGGGTCCGGGAGGAGCGGAACCGCCGACACCCGAACCCGGCAAACGCCTGTCGCCCGATGATGTGGCAACTTACGGCGACGAGCCACTCTATGACATGTCGGTGCTGCGTACCTTGTTTTTTGAGTTCGAAAGTGAGGATTGGGAAGGTGAACTGGGAGCGTTCCGGTACTCGGACGTCGAAATACCCGCAAAGCTGACGGTCGACGGAGAGGTCTATGAAGATGTTGGCGTTTCGTTCCGGGGAGCGTCGTCGTACTTCACCGTGTGGCCGGGCTTCAAGCGTTCACTCAACGTGTCGATCGATGCCCTCGACGACGATCAGCGCCTGGGGGGCCATCGTACGCTGAACCTGCTCAACGCTCACACAGATCCCACGTTTCTGCGTTCGGTGCTCTTCTACGAGGTGTCGCGCGATTACCTGCCGGCCCCGAGGGCGAACTTTGTCCGGGTGGTCATCAACGGTGAAAGCTGGGGCGTGTATGTCAACGTCGAACAGTTCAACAGCGATCTCGTGCGTGATGCGTTCGATACAAAGGGCGGTGCTCGCTGGAAAGTGAAGGGCAACCCGCGCGGCGGGCGGGGTCTGGAGTACTTCGGCGAGGACGTCGATGCATACAAGGCCGTGTACGACATCAAGACGAAGGATGATCAGAATTCATGGAACGACCTGATCGAGTTGGCTCGGGTACTGAACCAGACGCCCCCGGAGAGTCTCGAAGCCGCCCTCGAACCCATACTCGACATCGATGGAGTCCTGAGGTTTCTCGCCAGTGATATCGCGCTTTTGAACGGCGACGGCTACTGGACCCGGGCAAGCGATTACAACATCTACCAGGACCCGGACGGACGGTTCCACATCATCCCACACGACGGCAACGAAACATTCCGTGTGCCGGCCGCCGGTGGCGGTCGTGGGGGTGGTGGAAGAGGACGCGGCGCCCCGGCTCGACGTGGAGGACGCGCCGGGCGCGGAGGACGTGGTGCGGGTGGCGTTCCCCGGGCGACCATCGACCTCGATCCCCTCGTTGGCCTGGACAACCCCGGACAGCCGCTGCGGTCGAAGCTCCTGGCCATACCAGCTTTGCGGGAAAGGTATCTCGGCTACGTGCGCGACATCGCGACGAACTGGCTCGACTGGGAAAAGCTGGGTCCAATCGTCGAGCGCTACCGAGCGCTCATCGCAGAGGAGGTCGCAGCGGACACACGCAAGCTTGAGAGTCTGGAGGATTTCGAGGCAGGAGCCGAAGCCTTCCGGAACTTCGCCGAGCAGCGAAGAGCTTTCCTGCTGAATTAAGGAAGGCCGGAATACATGGACGATAAGATAGGGGCAGGCACGTCTGCCCCTATCTTACTATTCGTACCGCAGGGCGTCGATGGGATCCAGTGCCGCGGCCTTGTGAGCCGGGTAGTAACCGAAGAAAACACCGACGATCGCGGCAAATCCAAACGAAATTACGATTGACGCGGGAGACACGAGCGTTGGCCATTCGAAGAATCGGCCGACGCCGAACGCCGTCGCTCCACCCACTATCACGCCAAACAGCCCACCTGCCATGCTCAGGATAACCGCCTCGGAAAGAAACTGCAGGCGAATGTAGCCGGGACGCGAACCGACGGCCATTCGAATACCGATTTCACGCGTTCGCTCAGTAACCGACACCAGCATGATATTCATGATGCCGATCCCGCCAACGAGCAAAGAAACCGCGGCGATACTTGCCAGGAGCAGCGTCATGACCAGACCCGTCGCCTCGGCTGTTTCAGCGACGTCGGACATGTTCCGGATACTGAAGCTGTCTTCCATATCGGGACCGATTTCGTGTCGTTGGCGGAGCAGGTCCGCGATCATTTTTTCGGCTACGGGTGTCGCATTCGGGCTGACGGCCCGCAGCATGATCTGGTTGATGCGGGGCACGGACTGGCCGAGCAGTTTCTTCTGCGCTGCAGTGTAGGGCATGATAACGGTGTCGTCCTGATCCTGCCCCATGGCGGACTGGCCGCGGGCTGACAGCACACCGGTCACGCGGAACGGGAGATTCCTGACACGAACGGTCTGACCGATGGGGTTTGCGCCGTCAAACAGGTTCTCGGCGACGGTCGCACCGATCACAATCACGCGAGCCGATGCACGAACGTCCGTTTCCGTAAAGAACTCACCTTCCGCAACAGGCCACTCCCGGATTTCCGGGAACTGCTCGTTCGTACCCTGGACCTGCGCGGACCAGTTCTTGTTTCCAAAAACCAACTGCCCACCGGCACGTACGATCGGGGTGGCTCCTGCCACGACCGGCACTTCCGCCACGATTGTAGCCCGTCAGAACATTTCAGACAGAGATCCCTAAAAAACTAAGAGACAC
>CAZOZZ010000180.1:0-6994 GCA_964584435.1 uncultured Solibacteraceae bacterium
AGGCAACCAGTGCCACGTAACGTCGAGATAAAGGCACGCGCCCGAGACTTCCAAAGCCAGGTTCGCCTTGCCGAACGCCTCGAAAACCGTGGCGTTCTCCACGTCGTCCAGGAAGACACGTTCTTCAACGTTGTCTCCGGACGCCTGAAGCTCAGGACGTTCGAGGATGGTTCCGGCGAGTTGATCCAATATCAGCGGGTGGACTCCCTCGATCCTGCCGCGTCCCATTACATACGCTACCCGACGGACACCCCCGAACTACTCAAAGAAGCGCTGACAAACGCGCTTGGTGTACGTGGACTCGTCCGAAAGAAACGAACGGTGTACCTCACCGGCAAGACACGGATCCACATGGATGAGGTCGAGGGTCTCGGATCCTTCATCGAACTCGAGGTCGTCCTCGAATCCGACGACGAAGTCGCCAGTGGGGTTGCCCTCGCCCACGAACTGATGTCTCAACTGGAGATCGAGGAAGAGGATCTTGTCGAGGGGGCGTATATCGACATGCTGAACGAGAGTTCCGCCACAGGCCCCTAGGCAGACCGGCCCGAGAGCAGGAATCGGGGAGTTTAACGCAAAGACGCCAAGACGCGAAGGTCGCAAACACTGTTTTCTGGGGCAGAGCCCCCCTGACAACCAATTTTGCTGTCTTTGCGATTTTGCGCCTTTGCGTTGACTCCCCTCTTCGTTTGGGCTAGTTGCGCGCCGACGGGGGCTTCATTTCATATCCCACGGGTGGCTCGGAACCGAGGAGATGCCGGACGAAGTAGTCCCACCTTCGGCGCACCATGTAGGGCTCATTGCCAAAGCCGTGGCTGCGGTTGGGCAACAGGATCAGATCGAAGTCCTTGTTGGCTTCGATGAGTGCATCCACCACCAGGAGGGTGCTGTAGAACGGTACGTTGGTGTCCATCGTTCCGTGTGCAAGCAACAGCTTCCCCTTGAGATTGCGGGCGAAGTTCTGGTTCGCCTGGTTGTCGTAGTTGGTTTCGCCGTCGGCGTTGCGCGTCAACAGCCCCTGCCACTTCTCGCCCCAGTCGTCCTCATACACACGGTTGTCATGGTTCCCCGCCTGGGACACACCCACCTTGAAGAAGTCCGGATAGTGGAACATCGCCCCGGCCGTGGCGTACCCACCCCCGGAATGACCGTAGATTCCGGTTCGCTCGATGTCGATCCAGGAATACTGCTCGGCAAGCTGTTTCATTCCCGTTACCTGATCGGGCAGCGTGTTGTCACCCATGTCGCCGTAATAACCCTCGTGGAACTCCTTCGAGCGCCAGGGCGTTCCCATCCCGTCGAGCTTGACGACAATGAAACCCAGTTCGGCGATCGCCTGCGCATCGCCGCGCGCCGTGGAAAAATTCCGACTGCCGACACTCCCGGTCTGGGGACCCGGGTAGATGCTGTTGATGATTGGATATTTTCGATTGGGATCGAAAGTTGTCGGCCTGAACATCAACCCGTAGAGATCCGTCTCACCATCGCGGGCCTTGACCGTAAATGGAACGGGCGGGCGCCATCCGGTTTCCATCAAGCTGGAAATGTCCGCTTCTTCGAGCCTGGCTCTCAAGTCCCCGTCTGCATTGCGGGTCACCGACACCGGAGGCACATCGGGCTTCGAGTAGGTGTCGACAAAGAATTCTCCTGACGGGGACAGGGTAATGTTGTGGTTGGCATCCTCCGGCGTCAGAAGAACCTGCTCCCCTCCGTCGAATCCAATGCGGTACAGATGAGAAAAATACGGGTCCCGGCCTTCCTCGAAGCCCACGCCCAGAAAGTACAAAACTCGGTTCTCTTCATCAACCCGCAGGAGCCGGGTCATGTTGCCGGCACCGCTCGTGATCTGGCGCTTGAGCGTGCCGGTCTCGAGGTCATAGAGGTAGAGATGTCCCCAGTTGTCCCGTTCGGAAAACCAGATCACCTCGTTCGACTCCGGAAGATAACGCCAGTTGATAGCCCCGTTGCCCGACTCGTAAAACGTTGACACAGTCTCATCAAGCACCTGGCGGACCTCTCCGGTCTCGATGTCGGCAACGCGGAGCCACTGGCGCTTGTGGTCTCGTGATGTTGAAAGGAACGCGAGGGTAGCCCCGTCCGGACTCCACTGGACGTCACCCCACCCCCCGCGACACACAACGTCGTCACATAGCGATGAACGGTGTTGATCGGGAGGCATCCGCAGTCGAACGACACTACCGGTTTCGACATCGATGACGACCCGCTCGATCATGGTGATCACTGCGTCACCCGGGAGCGGGTACTTCCAGGCTTCGAGGTTGGGATGGCCCACACGAGTGTCCACCAGATACATCTCCCCGACGCCCCGCTGATCCTGCTGGAAGGTCGCGATCTTCTTCGAGTCAGGAGACCAGAGGACGATTGGGCGCTCGCTCTTTCTCCAACCGGCGTTGTCGGTCGCGTAGCCGTAGTCTTCCACGCCGTCCCGGGTAACCTGCCTTTCCTCTCCGGTCGCGATTTCCCGAACCCAGAGGTTGTGGTCCCGGATGAAGGTCGCACGCTGACCGTTCGGTGAAGGAACGCTGGGGGCCTGATCGGCTGCCGCTCGGCCACGACCTCCACCCCGTCCTCCACCGCGGCCTCCGCGCCTGCCTACCTGTCCCCCCCCGGTCGGGCGCGCCTGGTCACATCGATCGCCTTCGACCTCGCACGACCACTCCCGGTCTTCAATGGAGAATGAAATGCTCCGTTCGTTATCGGAGAACTCAAATGACGTGAACGGCAGATCGACAGCGAGATAGGTCGTTCCCGAAGCATCCGAGAGCGCCGCCGCCAGCCGGGCGTGATCGAACGCCGGCCCACGAGAACCGCTCCGCGGGTCGACCAGAATGAACTCACTTCCATCGGCAATCGTGTTTCTATACCAGAACCGCTCATCCGGTAGCCATGTTGGCCGCACCGTGGAACCAAATACCAGGGGGTTCGTGTTGTAGCCCATGAACTTCTCGGCCTGTTCGTAGTCCGCAGCAGTAAACGCCCTGGACGTTTCCGTCTGCTGGGCGAATCCGGAAAGAGACACAACGAAACTGACTGACAGGACGGCAAGCATTCGAAGAAAAGGTTGATTCACACGCCGTAGCATTCTGATCCTCCATAAGGTCGGATGACACCGGCGGCCTGGCGGGTCTGTCTTCCAGGGTTCACCGGACGCCAAGATCCCGCCAGCAAGCCAGAAATTTGTGCGGGTGCGAAAGTATCGCACGGAGCTTGGGCACCAAGTCAAGGCCAAGTGATCTCGATTCAGTGATAGCCAGGGTCCACCTAGACAACGTCGATGCTCGCCACCGAAGATCGCACCATCTGCGCGAGATGTAGGATGTAAAGGATCAACGTCGTCGTGGTGCCTTCAAGCTAGCCCCATGGTGCTCGTAACGCGGCGCCACAGACTTCCGCCACGGCTGCCAGGAACACGAACTGTCCCATAACGTCGTAAGATACTAACCATCTGCTGGATATGTAAGCAGAGCCTGATGGAGCCGTGACAGCGGACACAAACGATTCTTGCTGTTTCCGCGGCAGTATCGAAAGATGCCTATTCTCGTCAAGATCAACAAAGACAAGATGGAAGCCGTCGTCGAGGTCGAACCCGGGCATGACGCCAAGCACGACGCCGACGCGATCAAGCGGGCGTTAAAGGCGGCTGGAGTGATCCACGGAGTCGACGAGGCCGGCGTGACCGAGATGGCCAAATTCATCGAAAAAGAGGCACCAGACAGCACGGTACGCAAGAAGGTTGCCAAGGGAACTCCCCCTGTCGACGGTGTGGACGGCAGCTTCACGATGACTGTCGAGTACGACATGAATCCGGTGGGACTGCCCGACGAGTCCGGCAACATCGATTTTCACGAACGTGGCTCGTACACGCCGATCGAACAGGGCCAGTTGCTCGCTGAAATCGTTCCCCCAACACAGGGAACACCGGGGAAAGATGTTCTGGGTGGTGAAATCAGATCCGAGGCCGGCAATAAGCCAAACATAATGGCAGGTCAGGGGACAAAACTGAAAGCGGAGGGCGCCGAACTGCGTGCGATCCGCTCGGGAGACCTGCGGTACGTCGATGACCGGATCGAAGTGATAGACCTGATCAAGGTCTCCGGCAACCTCGACTACAAGATGGGCAGCATCGAATGCGAAGGGTCGGTGAGGGTGGAAGGGGATGTTCTCCCGGACTTTCACATCCGCGCCGGAGGTGACGTATCGGTCGGCGGCGTCGTGGATGCGGCCGAGGTGAGCGCCAGGGGTGCAGTGGTTGTCCGCCAGGGAATCGCTCGTGGCAGTCGAGTCCACTCCGAGACGGAGATAACGGCCGGCTACGTCAGTGGAGCGTACCTGGAATGTGAAGGCAAGATCACGATCTTGAAGGAAGCCGTCCACAGCACCGTCGTCTCCGGTGACAGCATCATCATCCCCGGAGCGGGCCGGGTGATCGGAGGAGCACTGCTGGCACAGAAAGGGGTAGACGTCGGGATCGCCGGACACGTGAACGGCCTGCTCACCACTCTGGCAGCGGGAGTGAACCCTTTAAAGGACCTGCGCGCAGCCAAGCTCACCGCAAGCATCAATCAGACGGATGCCGTCCGGAAACGGATCGGCAGAATGGCGCAGTTGAGCACTCCGGGTCAACAGGCGGCGCTCGCCGAGCAACTGTTGGCAAATGTGGAAGATCGGCAGAGCAAAAACGAGGATGAGCTGGCCGGTCTGAAGGACTCGGATACGCCCCGGGAAACCGGAACGGTCAAGATAAACAGAGAAACGCATGCCGGGGTGCGCATCCGGATCGGGCCCGCCGAAATGGACATTTCGGAAGAACACCGTGGCTCCAGTTTCCATTACGATGTAGAGGAAGACAAGGTGGTAGGATTTTTCGGTTCAGGAGGGGAAAAATGATTGTTCGGGGCGCCATGACATCGCGGTTGGTCACCGTCCGAGCGACAGACTCTGCGCTCGGCGGTCTCAAGCTGCTGGTACAGGAAGGAATCAGTGGTGCGCCCGTGGTTTCCAAAGACTCACAACTGGTCGGGGTTGTGACCGAGTTCGATCTACTGCTCGCGATCGATTGCGTTGGCGAAGAAGTGCCGATTTCCCGAGTAATGACCGAAAATGTCACCTCGGTTCAGTCCGACACCCCTCTCGAAAATGCCCGGAAGCTGATGTTGACCAACAACTGGCGTCGTCTGCCTGTCGTCGACAACGACAAGCTCGTCGGCGTCCTGGCCCGGCGGGACATCTTACGCGCCCGGTTCGATCTGGATAGGCTGGCAGAGTAGGAGCCTCGGCGGCAGAACAGGACGTCGAGGATACATTAGCATTATGTTCCGACGAGGCGACTCCGTCGCTCAAACAGGAGAACGTCCCGCCACACACCGTTTATCTGGCCGATTCGAACGCGGCGCCCGATCTCCCTGAATCCTTGCTTGAGGTGCAACGCCACGCTCGGTGTGTTTTCCGGAAAGATCCCGGCCTGCAACGTCCACAGCCCCTGGCTTTCGGATCGTTCAATAAGATTGCCTAACAAGGCCTTGCCGATTCCACTCCCAGCATCCTCGAACCTCACATAGACGCTGACCTCGCCGACGCCACCATACACACACCGGTCCGACACCGGGCTCAGTGCCGCCCAGCCGACAACTCTGTTGCCCGATCGCCCAACAAGACGGCAGTCGGGCCTGTGATCGGCATCTCATACCTTCCATTCCGGAACAATCGTCTCGAAGGTAGCATTACCAGTGGCAATGCCATCCAGGTAGATCTCGCTCACCGCCGGCCAGTCGTCAGGCTTCATGTCGTCAATCAAAAAGTCCATCGATCCCCTTCCCGGATGGGGCCAAAGATTGACTTTAGCACCTTCACTCTGCTAAACAAGGTTTCGAAACTCGTTCCAGACCCGGTACTCCCACACCTATTCAACGTTCCGCTGCGTGCACGCCTGAGAGCAACTTCGATGTCAGACAGGAAGACAACCAAGCTGCTCGGGAGTGACCTCGTCGCCGACATCAGGGACGGCCTCACCAGGACCCCTCAGAAGGAGCTTCACTCCAAGTACCTGTACGACGATGTTGGCTCGGCCCTGTTCGAGGTCATTACCCTATTGCCGGAATACGGCCTGACTCGTGCCGGACAGCGTTTGCTGGAGAGGCACACAGGAGATTTGATCGAGCAACTCGACACTGACGTGATCATTGCCGAGTTGGGGAGTGGAACCGGCACCAAGACGCGCCACGTCCTCTCCGCACTCGCACGAAGGGCTCCAACCACCTATCTGCCTATCGACATCTCCGCCACGGCCCTGGCGCGTTGCAAGCTCGAACTGGAGCAGATCGAAGGAATCCGGGTCGACCCGCTTGAACATCAGTATCTTGAGGGACTCGCTCGAGCAGTGAAGCAGCGAGACACCAAAACTCAGATGTTGCTGCTGTTTCTGGGAAGCACAATCGGAAATTTTGAAAGGTCGGTAGCGAGAAAGTTCCTCCGGAGCATCCGTGACCTTCTTCGAACGAACGACGTCCTCTACCTCGCTACCGATCTCGAGAAAACCGTTCCACAGCAGATCGCTGCCTATGACGATTCCATAGGAGTGACCGCCGCATTCAACTTGAATCTCCTGGCCCGCATCAACCGCGAACTGGGAGCTGATTTCGACCTCGGCCGGTTCCGTCATGTCGCCGTCTACAATGAAACAGATCGACGGGTCGAGATGTATCTGCGGTCAACGATGGACCAGAAAGTGGCGATTCCAGGAGCAGACCTCCATATAAGGTTCCGCCGGGATGAAACGATCTGGACCGAAAGCAGCCACAAATTCAACTGCCGGGAAGTCGTCCGGATCGCGGGCGAGTCCGGCTTCCGGTGCACCGCTCAATGGGTGGATGAAGAGTGGCCGTTCGCCCAGAGCGTCCTGATCGCTGAATAAATCGGCCATCTAGTACAGCACCCCTAAAGTTCCGGTACAGTCCATTAGTAGGACGCGACCAGG
>CAZOZZ010000181.1:0-6837 GCA_964584435.1 uncultured Solibacteraceae bacterium
GACGGCAAGGAGTTTCTCGACACGACCGTCAGGCCCGATGAAGCGCTTGGTCGAGACATTGTACTGACGAACACCGGCTTCTTCGTGGGCCGAGGAAGAGCGAAAGATGTTGGGCCACGTCGGCCAGGGGTTGTCAGGCGACCGTTGATCGGGTGGCCGGTCGAGCAATTCCAGTTGATGAATCGAAACCGCACCCTGGCGATGGGCCGTGCCCAGACAATCTGCTCCCGTGTCGCCTCCACCGATAACGACGACTCTCTTGTCTCGGGCGGTGATGAAGTTGTCTGGAGGCTCATCCCCTTCGCAAACCTTGTTCTGCATCGGCAGGTATTCCATCGCGAAATGGACACCGTCGAGTTCTCGGCCAGGCACGGGCAAGTCCCGGGGAGCAGTCGCTCCGCCTGCCAAAAGGATCGCGTCGTAGTCTGACTGTAGTTCGTCCACCCCAACGTTCACCCCGACGTTCGCGTTCTTTCGAAACTTCACTCCTTCGGTTTCCATCAGCGCCAACCTACGGTCGAGGACGCTCTTTTCCATCTTGAATTCCGGTATGCCGTAGCGAAGCAGACCACCAATCCGGTCCGCACGTTCGAACACGGTCGCGGTGTGACCCGCCTTGTTCAGCAAATCTGCGGCGGCAAGGCCGGCCGGACCGGAACCGATAATCGCAACGTTCTTGCCGGTACGAGAGGAAGGAGGAGAGGGCTTGATCCGGCCACTCTCGAAAGCGCGTTCGACGACCGTAACCTCGATCTGCTTGATGGTGACAGCGTCGGCGTCGATGCCGAGGACGCAAGCCCCCTCACATGGAGCGGGACAGAGTCGACCGGTAAATTCCGGAAAAGTGTTCGTTGCCGAAAGACGCTCGATCGCCTCATCCCAGCGGCCCCGGTAAACCAGATCGTTCCAGTCGGGGATGATGTTGCCGAGAGGACACCCCTGATGGCAGAAAGGAATGCCACAGTCCATGCACCTGGCTGCCTGATCGCGTAGTTTGTCTTCCGGGAATTTCTGGTAGACCTCCGTCCAGTCCCGTACGCGGTCCACAACGGGACGAGTGTCGGGAGTGACGCGGGCGATCTCGAGAAATCCGGATGGATCACCCATGCTCGGCCATCTCCATGCGACCCTTGCGGCGCTCCTTCAATGCACGACGGTAGTCGAGCGGCATAACCTTGACGAACTTGTGCCGGTTCTCTTCCCAACCCTCGAGAATGCTACGGGCATGAGCGCTGTCGGTGTAATTGACATGACGTTCGATGAGGAAGCGGACAAAGCTTTCTTCCGCGGTGGCTTCCAGGTGTTCGAGATCGACCATCTCGAGGTTGCAGTGCTGCGCAAAGTCCTCGTCGACGTCGAACACATAAGCGATCCCCCCGCTCATTCCCGCAGCGAAATTGCGCCCCGTACGACCCAGGACGACAACGCGGCCGCCGGTCATGTACTCACAGCCATGATCGCCGACTCCTTCCACGACAGCCACTGCACCACTGTTGCGGACGGCGAAACGTTCTCCAGCGAGACCCCGGATAAACACCTCACCGGCAGTCGCGCCGTAAAGGACAACATTACCCACGATGATGTTCTCTTCGGCCGTGAAATCGGATTCCTTGGGCGGATAGACCACAACCCTCCCGCCGGACAGACCTTTCGCAAGGTAATCATTAGCATCGCCTTCCAGCGTAAGCGACACGCCGGACGGAACGAACGCCGCAAAGCTCTGGCCTGCGGAACCGTTGAAGTGAATCCGGATCGAGTCTTCGCCCAACCCGGCGGCACCGTAACGCCTGGAGATTTCGCTCCCCAGCATCGTGCCTGTCGTTCGATCGGAATTCCTGATGCGTGACCGTATTTCTACTGGATGCCTCTTCTCCAATGCATCCTTCGTCTGTTCGATCAACCGGACGTCAAGAACATCGTCGATCCCATGATCCTGCTCCCGACTCCGACGGATTCCGACGCTCGGGGAGACCTCCGGACGACACAGAATCGAAGACAGATCCAGGTTGCTGCCTTTCCAGTGCTCGATGGCATCCTCGGTCTTCAGTCGGTCCATCCGGCCGACCATTTCGTCTATGGTACGAAAACCGAGCTCGGCCATCAGCTCGCGCACTTCCTCGGCGATAAAGCGGAACAAGTTCACTACGTACTCCGGCTTCCCGGAAAACCTTTTGCGAAGCCGCGGGTCCTGCGTGGCGACACCCACCGGACAGGTGTTGAGATGACACACCCGCATCATAATGCACCCCGAGACGATCAGTGCGGCGGTTGCTACGCCAAATTCCTCGGCGCCGAGCAAAGCGGCGATGACTATATCTCGACCGGTCCTCAACTGCCCGTCGGTCTGCACGATAATCCGGCTGCGGAGGTCGTTCATCACGAGCACCTGGTGCGTCTCGGCCAACCCAAGTTCCCAGGGCAGGCCGGCGTGTTTGATGCTGGTCAACGGAGAAGCTCCCGTACCCCCGCCACCTCCTGAAATCAAAACAACATCGGCATGCGCTTTAGAAACACCGGCCGCAACGGTGCCGACACCCGACTCCGCAACGAGCTTCACGCTGATCCTGGCTCGCGGGTTTGAATTCTTCAGATCGAATATGAGTTGAGCCAGATCCTCGATGGAATAGATGTCGTGATGTGGTGGTGGTGAAATCAGTCCCACCCCGGGGGTGGAATAACGCACACGCGCAATATTCTGATCCACCTTGTGACCGGGAAGTTGTCCGCCTTCTCCTGGCTTTGCACCCTGCGCCATCTTGATCTGTAATTCCCGGGCGTTGACCAGATACTCGCTGGTGACACCGAACCGGCCGGACGCTACCTGTTTGATCGCGCTGGAACGCGAGTCGCCGTTCGGATCTGGTTCGTACCTGGCAGGGTCCTCGCCTCCCTCTCCGGTGTTGCTCTTTCCGCCGATGCGGTTCATGGCGATGGCAAGCGTCTCGTGTGCTTCCTTACTGATCGACCCGAACGACATCGCGCCTGTAGCAAACCGCGGCATGATCGACTCGACAGACTCGACGTCATCGAGCGGCAACGGCTTGTCAGCCATCTTGAAGCCCAGCAATCCGCGCAACGTACTCAGCCGTTCCTCGCCGGCGTTCACCGCCGCACTGTACTCCTTGAAGAGGGCATAATCGTTGGTACGGCTCGAAACCTGCAGCTTGTGAACCGTATCCGGATTGTAGGCGTGATGTTCGCCTTCCCGCCGCCATTGATACTGCCCACCCCAGTCCAGATCCGGTGTTCGGACCGGGCGCGATGGGAATGCGTGCCGATGGTGCGCGAGAATCTCTCGCGTAATCTCCGGAAGTCCTATGCCATCGATTCTCGACGATGTCCCGGTGAAATACTTTTCGACGAAAGCCTCGTTCAACCCTATCGCTTCAAAGATCTGGGCGCCGCGGTAGCTCTGCAGCGTGGAGATACCCATCTTCGACATCACTTTGACGATCCCTTTGTTGACCGCCTTGATGTAGTGGTTGACAGCTTCCTGATGTGTGATGTCGATCAGTTTCTGGCCGATCATGTCGTCCAGTGTCTCAAAGGCGAGGTACGGATTGACCGCGGTAGCCCCGTAGCCGATCAACAGGCAATAGTGATGGACTTCTCGTGCTTCGCCCGTTTCGACAATGATCGCGGCTCGAGTGCGTTTTCCTTCGCGAACGAGGTGGTGGTGGAGGCCGGCGGTCGCAAGCAGGCTCGGAATCGGGGCGAGGTCTCCATTGACGCCCCGGTCCGAGAGGATGAGGATGTTGACCCCGTCGTCGATGGCTTCACTGGCTGCCCGGCATATCCCGTCGAGAACGGGCTCGGGTCCACCGCTCCCTTCCGCAACCGGAAAAAGCATCGAAAAGACCGCGGCCTTGTAACCAACGACGGAGCCATCGAGGCAACCATCGACCGCCATCTCGCCGAGCTTCGCAAACTCCGCGTTGTCGAGGACCGGTGACAGGATCTTGATCTGGCGGCAGCTTTGAGGTTCGGGATGCAGCAGATTTCGCTCAGGTCCAATGTAGCTGATCGTCGAAGTCACGAGTTCTTCGCGAAGGGCATCCAGAGGAGGATTGGTCACCTGGGCAAACAACTGCTTGAAATAGTTGAAAAGGCTCGGCGCACGCTCCGAGAGCACGGCAAGCGGCGTGTCGTTACCCATCGAACCCAACGCCTCCTGGCCGTTGACGGCCATCGGAGCCATCAGAATCCGAAGGTCTTCGTGGGTATAGCCGAAGATCTGCCCTCGCCGCAAAACCGTGGAATGGTCCGGGTCGGGCAGCTTATCCGCAGCGGGCAGATCGGAGAGTCGAACCATGTGTTGATCGAGCCATTCCCGGTAAGGCTTCTCGGAGGCGATCTCATGCTTCAATTCCTGGTCGTCGATAATGCGACCCTTGCTGGTGTCCACGAGGAACATCTTCCCAGGCTGCAACCGGCCCTTATGGGCGATCTCGCGCGGAGGGATGTCGAGCACACCCACTTCCGAGGCCATGACGACCATTCCACCCTTGGTCACATAGTAGCGAGAGGGTCTGAGGCCGTTGCGGTCCAGAACCGCGCCGATAACGTCTCCGTCGGTAAACGCGATGGACGCCGGGCCGTCCCAGGGTTCCATCAGGCAGGAATGATATTCGTAGAAGGCCTTCTTCTCATCGCTCATGCCCTCGTGGCCATCCCAGGCTTCGGGAATCAACATCATGACGGCGTGAGGAAGAGATCGACCGCTGAGCACCAGCATCTCGAGGGCGTTATCCAGAACTGCCGAGTCGCTGCCACCGTCGATGAGGACGGGGAACAGGTCCTCGAGATCTTCTTCGTAGAAATCGGACCGGAAAAGCCCTTCACGAGCTTTCATCCAATTGATGTTTCCGCGCAGCGTGTTGATCTCACCGTTGTGTGCCAGATAGCGGAACGGCTGAGCCAGGGGCCAGCTCGGAAAAGTATTGGTACTGAAGCGCTGGTGAACCAGGGCAAGGGCGGTACTCACTCGGGAATCTGCAAGGTCTGGGAAGTAGGTCTCGACCTGTTCGGCGGAAAGCATCCCTTTGTAAACCAACGTCTTCGACGAGAGGCTGGCGACATAGAAGTCTTCCCGACCCTCTATCGATGATTCTCGAACCAGCTTTTCGGCCCGCTTCCTCAAGAGGAGTAGCTTCGGTTCAAAATCAGCGCGCTCGGTGGTTCTCTCGCGACCTATGAAGACCTGTCGAATCCGCGGTTCCCGCGCACGAGCGGTCTGTCCAATCGGGGAATTGTCCGTCGGGACATCACGCCAGCCGAGCAATCTCTGACCGGTTCGGTAAACCGTATCTTCGACCACCGCTGAAATCTTCTGAGCTTCGGCGTCATCGGCCGGCATGGACACCATACCCACGCCGTAATCGCCGGGAGCAGGCAGCTGGAAACCGATCTGCAGACATTCAGCCTCAAGGAATTCATGGGGCACCTGCAACAGGATTCCGGCACCGTCGCCGGTGTTGGGCTCGGATCCCTTCGCGCCACGGTGACGCAGGTTCAGCAGAACCTCCAGCGCCTGACGCAAAATGCTGTTGGAACGTCGGCCCTGGATATCAACCACAAAGCCCACGCCACAACTATCATGTTCGAACCGGGGGTCATATAACCCGCGTTTCGCTGGGAAACCGGCCTGCATCGACACTACCCCTTATACCTCCAAAATACGTGCAAGATACGTGAAACCCTGTAACGGATCGACTCCTAGAGCCTGAAGTCAAGATCCCCGATCTTGTGGGTAGCGTACACTCTATGTCTTTTCTAAAAATAAGTCATCCGGAAAACATAATTTCTTTACATAAGCCCACCTTATTCTATAGATTCGATACCATGAATCTGGAAACTCTTTATCTCTATTGCGATGTCATTCGCTCCAACAGCTTTTCGCTGGGTGCAGCGGCCCACCAGATTTCGCAATCGGCGGCCAGTCAGTCTGTGCGTCAGTTGGAACAGGAACTCGGCGTGCAGTTGATCGATCGAACGAAGCGCCCGTTCATGGTCACCAGGGAGGGAGGGGTGTTCTACGAGGCCTGCCAGGAGATGGTGAAGTGCTTCGAAAAAGCCAAAGCGGAAATAGCGACCCAGAGGTCCCGGATTGAGGGCACGGTACGGGTCGCGGTGATCTATTCGGTCGGCCTGCAGGACATGGGCTGGTACACCCAGCAGTTCACCAGCGTTTACAGCCGGGCCCGCATCCGACTGGCGTATCTCCATCCGGACGAAGTTGTCGAGGCCGTGATCTCCGACGCCGCCGACCTGGGCATCCTGGCCTTCCCCAACGTGAATCGTTCGCTGACGATCATCCCCTGGCACTCCGAACCGATGGTCTTCGTCTGCTCCACAACCCATTCGCTTGCGAAGAACCGGATCGTCACGGCGGCCGAGGTGGCCCAACAGCGTTTCGTTGCCTTCGATAAGACGCTGTCGATACGCAAGGCAATCGATCGGGCACTTCGTGAGAGGGGATTCAAAGCCAAGATGGCCATGCAGTTCGACAACATCGAAACGATCAAACAGGCGATCACGACCCAGGCCGGAGTGAGCATCCTTCCCCGGCCCAGCGTCAGCCGGGAAGTCGAAGAAGGCGTCCTCGCTGCGATACCGCTCGACATACCCGAACTGATTCGCCCGATCGGCATCGTCCATCGGCGACAAAAGGTTCTTACACCGACCACTGCCGCGCTCCTGGAGTTTCTGCAGAAACACCGGCCAGGGGACAGAGTTGCTGCGAGTGGCTCCTGAACTGTTGCCAGTACCCCATCCCGTAACGTTTTTCGACGGTAGAGTAGGGGAGGACGCGAAGAGCGACCTCCCCCCTCGTCGCAC
>CAZOZZ010000182.1:0-6796 GCA_964584435.1 uncultured Solibacteraceae bacterium
CCTTCGCGGCCTCTGCGTCTTTGAGTTTTTGCGTTGAAATTCTTCTTCTACTTCTTCTTCCCGAACACATAAGCGACGGCCACGCCGACCAGGTAGAGCAGGATCATCGGACCGGCCATGATCATCATGTTGGGTATGTCGGCTGTCGGCGTGATGATGGCAGCCACGACGAACGACATGAGGACGGCGTATTTCGTGTTGCGGAAGAGGAAGCCCGGCGTCACGAGGCCGATGCGGCTCAGGACGAAGATAACTGGGGGGATTTGAAAAACGATCGCCAGGCCGACCATGATCGTCAGGAACAGGTCGAAATACTTCGTGGCGTCGATCATCGCCTCGAGGTTGGCGGACTCGCCCCAACTGATCAGAAAATCCAGGGCGAATGGGAAGGCGATGAAGTAACCGAACGTGACGCCGCACATGGCCAGGAGCGTCGTGGAAAGGACAAAGGGGATGGCATAGCGTCGTTCTTTCTTATAGAGTCCGGGCGCGATGAAGAGCCAAACCTGAGCGAGCAGGAATGGTGACGCCAGAAGCAGGGCGGCGACGAACGCGACTTTCAAAAAAAGATTGAAGGGTTGTGTCGGACTGGTAAAGACGAGCGGTTGACCCTCGAGCGCCTCCAGAATTGGCCCAGCGACGATGAGATACAATTCCTGGACGAAAGCCCAGCACGCAACGAAGGTGACGGCAACGGCGATCAGAGACCGTATGATTCGGTTCCGCAGTTCTTCCAGATGATCCAGGAAGGACATGGCACCGACAGTGGTAGTCGTCGGGGGCTGGTCTACTGGGGGCGAAACGGCCATTTATGCCTGGTTCTCTGGTTGCTTCTCGGCTTCTTTCTCGGGATTCTTCTTGGGAGGAGACGGGCTCTGTGCAGAATAAAATTCCGCTTTGGCATCCTTGCTGGGTTCTTCAGGGTCGAGGTCAGTCTTGAGATCGTCCTTGAGGTCCTTCAATTCTTTGTCCGCGTCCCGGACCTGTTCGTCAAAACTGGATTTCAACTCGTTGGTTGCACGCTTGAATTCTCTGAGGCCCTTGCCAAGGGACTTTCCCAACTCCGGGAGTTTCTTCGGCCCGAAAACGAGGAGCGCGATGACGAATATAACGAGAAGCTCCTGCATGCCAAGCTGTCCCATGAAAAGTCCTCCTTAGTAAAACAAACCAGTTCAATGATAGCGGCAGGCGTGAAATTCCGTCAACGCAAACTTCCCCGGGTCGGTGGGTCACGAAGTATGGCTTTGACCCGCCCTATCAAGGTCTTACCGCTCGTATTTCCCATTATTCTTTTGCTATACTATCGACACTTGTTGCGAAAAGGGGTTTTACATGAAGCTAAAGCGGTCCCGTGGGATACTGGTCTGGGCAGTCGTACTGACGGTTGTCGCCCTTTTGGGTGGCCTGTACGGCACCAGGGTTGAGGCAACTACTGCGGTAGCGGATGATGTCGATGACGGACTCAAGGCGTTCACGTCCCTCCTGAGTATTGTCGAGCGAAACCACGCTACCGAGGTCGACCCGGAAACTGCTGTGTTCGGCGGCATCGATGGCATGCTCCGTACCCTCGATCCGCATTCAAAGTTTTTCACGCCGAAGGACTTCACCCGTCTTCGTGAAGACCAGCGTGGCAAGTACTATGGTCTTGGCATTACCGTGACGAGCCGATTCGGCAAGGTTACGGTCGTGTCCCCACCCTTCCCGGGCGCGCCGGCCGAAAAGGTCGGTTTGCGTGTTGGGGACGTCCTCAGTCATGTGAACGGGGAACCGACGGAAGGAGTTGACCTGAACACCGTCGTCGGCAAGCTTAAGGGTCCCAAGGGAACCTCCGTTCGAGTGACTGTTTCCCGTCCCGGCGTCGATGAGCCTTTCGAGGTTACCGTTGTTCGCGATGAGATTTCGAAATTCACGATCAGCAACGCTTTCGAAATCCGAGAGAGGGTCGGCTACGTCAAGATCGAAAGTTTTGCCGAGACAACCGCTGCCGAGCTTCGGGAAGCGCTCCGAAAACTCGACCCAGATAGTCTCGACGGACTGGTCATCGATCTTCGAAACAACCCGGGCGGGCTTCTTCAAGAGGCGATCGCGATTTCAGAAATGTTCCTGCAGAAGGGACAGTTGATCGTGGAGACGCGGGGACGTGCGCGGGGCTCGAACCGCCCCTATGCATCCCAGCGTGTCAATAACGACAACCTTTATCCGGTAGTGGTCGTCATCAACAAAGCAAGCGCCAGCGCGTCAGAAATCGTCTCGGGAGCGATTCAGGATCACGACCGCGGCTTGATCGTGGGCGAAACGAGTTTTGGCAAGGGACTCGTGCAGTCGGTCTATCCCTTGACCAAACGTGCGGGCCTGGCCTTGACGACACAGAAGTGGTACACGCCAAGCGGTCGCTTGATTCAGAGGGACTACTCAGAGATTTCTCAGTTCGACTACTACAACCAGCGTGACGAAACGAAACAGGAAAACCTGGAGATCAAACATTCAGATCTGGGACGTGTCGTTTACGGAGGTGGCGGTATCACGCCCGACCACATCGTGACGACGCCGAAGCTGAACGATTTCCAGGATCGGATGGCAAAACGTTTAGTGTTCTTCACGTTCGTTCGTGACTTTCTGGTCGATAAGCCCAGCATCGAGCCATCCTTCGAGGTGTCCGATGCCGTTGTGGACGACTTCACAGCCCACACCCGTGAACGGGAGATCGAGATTTCAGATGAGGAAGTGGCCGAGAACCGGGACTTCATCAAACGGATGATCAAGTACGAAGTTTTCTACAATCGTCGCGGAGTTTCCGAAGCGGCACGTGTTCTGTTGAACGGCGACGAGCAAATCCTGAAGGCTCTGGAACTGATGCCGGAAGCCGGAGAGCTTTCCCAGCGTGCGCACAGTGCGATCGCACGTCGGCAATAGAGAGCTTTGGATTCCTAACCGAAAACGTCTTCAAACGGGCGGCCCGAAAGGCCGCCCGTTTCTTTTGTCATGAAGCAGCTCCAGTTGAAGCTCCTCGGGTCGTTATCAAAAATAGTTGTTGGCGTGGGTGCCTATCAGTCCATCAGAACACACCTCGACCGTGTCGGCCTGACCGGTTCGATGATGATCGTTTCACAGTCGAGAATCCTTGATGCTGTCGGAGTCGATAGCCTTCCTGACGCACACGTCGAAACGATACCGAGCGGCGAGAGCGCCAAGTCTTTACGGACTGTTTCCCGGCTGATCGACCGGATGGTGTCGAGACGGCTGACCCGGGAATCGACCGTCCTTGCATTGGGTGGCGGCGTGGTCGGTGACGTTGCCGGGTTCGCGGCCTCCCTGTATCTCCGCGGCATTCCCGTCGTGCAGGTGCCGACGACGTTGCTGTCGCAGGTAGACTCCGCAGTGGGCGGAAAGACCGGGGTAAACCATTCGGCCGGCAAGAACCTGATTGGCACCTTTCACCAGCCCCGCCTGGTCGTTGCCGATCCGCTTCTTCTCGAATCTTTACCGAGACGTGAATACACGAGTGGGCTGTACGAGGCACTCAAGTATGGAATCATCCGGGACCGGAAGCTTTTCGACGAGTTCGCGCGAGACCGGCAGGCGATTCTCGATCGTCGGCCCGAGGTGTTGGAGAGTCTTGTTGCGAGTTGTCTCAGTTCAAAAGCGGCTGTCGTGGCTGCCGATGAACGGGAGGGCCATCTCCGCCGCATCCTGAATTTTGGCCATACGCTGGGCCACGCCATCGAAACTGCAGCAGGTTATCGCCGCATCAAACATGGCGAAGCGGTTGGATACGGAATGATCGGTGCGACCCGTATTGCCAGAAAGCTGGAACGGATCTCGGATAGGGCGGCGTCCCGGATCGAAGATGCCGTCGTCTCGTTGGGGGTTTTGCCAAAACTAGACGGGATCAGCTCTTCGGCGATCATGGAAGCGATGCAGCATGACAAGAAGATTCGAGCCGGAACCGTGCATTTCGTTCTTCCCCGCCGCATAGGGAAGGTGGAAATCAATTCGGACGTGCCTGGAAGGATGGTGCGTCAAGTACTTGGTGAAATCCTCTGATCGGATGAAGGATGAATGAGACCGTGAAGAGTGAGTCCCCCCGGCCTGGACCGGAGCCCCGTCTCGTCCGGCAGATGTTTGCCGACATCGCCCATCGCTACGATTTTCTGAACCACTTCCTGTCCCTGTCGGTAGATCGCTATTGGAGGCGTCAGGCCGTTCGGGTCATCGCGGGGCGAAGCCCGACGCCGGCTGATGTTTGCCTGGATCTCTGTAGCGGCACGGGGGACCTGGCTCTCGAAGTTCATCGCATGCTGAAACTGTCGGTCGTCGGATCCGATTTTTGCCATCCGATGTTGATCCGATCAAATGTCAAAATCAGAGATGCCGGGCTCGCTTCATCGATCCGATTAGCCGAAGCCGATGCCCTGGACCTGCCGTTTCGAGATTCCAGCTTTAAGTTCGTAACGATAGCGTTCGGACTGCGCAATCTAGAACGGCTCGACCGGGGACTTTCCGAAATGGTTCGCGTCCTGGAGCCGGGAGGCTCGCTCGTCATCCTGGAGTTCTCCCGCCCAGTGATTCCTATCATCCGAGAGTTGTTCAGCCTCTATTTCTCGTATGTGCTTCCAAGGCTGGGTGCATTGATTTCCGGAAAGAAGGATCCGTATCAGTACCTGCCTTCCTCGGTACGACGGTTTCCGGCACAGAAGGAGCTGTCGTCCCTGATGACCGCTGCCGGATTCGAAGAGGTCGGCTACAGAAACCTCACGGCTGGAATAGCCGCCCTGCACTGGGGTGTGAAACGTCGGTCCGAGATGTAGGTGCGGTCTATGACCGCATTTCTTCCCGAGATGTAGGTGCGGTCTGTGACCGCACAATTCATGCGCTCATAGAGCGCACCTACAACTGCGGCCTGGAGCTCCTCGCTACAAGCTTCCTAATTGATAGCCAGATTTCGAGGATAGACCTGCAGCGTCACGGCGTAGGACTGCTTTGCGCCGGTGGACGACAGGTTGTCCGAGGTTTCTGCCGCCACGGTGATGTCGACACGGCGGACTGTGTCCCTGATTGCGAGGGTACTTGGCGTTACAGCCGTGCCGGAGCTGTCGTAGTAGGTAAAAGAGAGAGTCGTGAAATTGTTTCCTACCGTGCTTTCGGTAAAGGTCGGGGCCGTTTCGCTGCTGAAGTCTGTCGTCGTGCCCCTCAAAACGGCTCCGCTCGAGAGCCGGTAAGAAATGCCTTCTTCCAGAACGAGCTTCGGAGATGAGGCGAAGGTGCCTCCCTCACCGCTCAGTTGCCATGGAGTGATCGTGAGCTGTTCGTTTGCCGCATCGATCGCGGGACTCGTCGCGATTTGGGCTCTCAGCCAGGTCCATGAATTTGCGGTCGGTCCCCACAAGAACACGAAGCGGTTGCTGTTGGCGCCGACGATGGTGTCGATGTCCGCGACGTCGGCGACCGTGACGAGTGCCGCGGTGGAGGCCACGTACGTCAGGGGTGTCGATACAGTTGAGAACGCGTTCCGCACTCCACCCCTGAAGCGAAGCGTTGTGGAATCTGTTCCGTCCAGGAAAGTCTGCACAGCCTCGATACCGGAATCATCCTGACTTGCGGCGTAAATTGGCACGCCCTGACCGGCCATGCGTAACTCGTCACTGATCATGGAAGCGACTGCCCTGGCGCTCTGCTGCATTTCCAGGATGAGATTCTGATCCTCGAAGACCCTCTGGTTCTGAATGAACAACTGGAACACGACCATACCCATACCGAGTGTGATCGTCATGCCGAACATCATCTCGACCAAGGAGAAACCGCTGGAGTTCGTTCGCGTGTTCTTCATCGTCATCAGAACGAGCTGGTCAGAGACGTCGACGCTCGCATGAGTTCCAGTTGGCTCCCGCTCACACCACTTCGTTGGGCAAAGACGACGATCGTGACCGTCAACGGGTTGGTGCCGGTGATCTGCCAGAGGCGCAGGTACCCGGCGGTTGTGACTTCGGAGGTGGACGTCGTGACTACACCGGCGCTCGAGATGGTCACCCATTCGCGATAACTCGCGGTGGGGCTCGATCCATCGAGCCCTCCCCCGGCAGCCAGGGAACCGAAATTTGTCGCCTTGAGCTCTTCCATCTTGTCGTGGACGAGCATCGTCGCCGACGTCGACTGCTGTGTCGTCATGTTTGTCCGCACGGAGTAGGAAAACATGTAGGCAACCGCGACGAGGCCGGTCACCAGGATTCCGGTTGCAATCATTGTTTCGATCAGCGTAAAGCCGCGGTTACTGGACATAGGACCGCCCGGAAGTCTCCACAACGACCTGCTTGGCCAGTCCGTTCGGGTCTGTGATCGTAAAAGTCGTTACGGGAGTGGCATTCCCTCTGTAGTGGAACTCGGCATAGCTGTCGGCTGCAATCGTATAACCGGTCGGCAAGTCATGACTTTCCTCGGTTGTCCATGAGCCGGTGTCCTCCTGCAGTTCGTAGTTCGTGCTGCTGATTATGTAGACACGGACATCGGCATTGCGGGTGATTGCCAGGATGCGGGCGCTGGAGAGATTCAGGGATACCGCACTCGAAACCGCAGTCAGCCGGTAGTTGTCGCGTGCTTCCAGAAAGGACGGTAGAGACACCGCCGCAACCACGATGATGATCATCATCACAATCATCAGTTCGAGCATGCTCATGCCCCGCTGACTCCGAGCCCCGATTGCGGTATGGTGTCGCATCATTTTCGCCCCAGCCTAGCACGGAACGGCCCTAGGAGTCTGCGCGGCAGAAGGACCGGAATTGGACGGTAATAGATTGAAGAT
>CAZOZZ010000183.1:0-6792 GCA_964584435.1 uncultured Solibacteraceae bacterium
TCCCATCATGATGGCGTCAAATAGTGCGGTCTGGCCGTACGGACTGATCGAAGCCAGGGTGGTCCGAATGGGGTCGATGTCTCCGGTGAAGTCCAGGGCGAGGCGGACTTCGTCGTCGAAGTGAATCAGGAAGGCTTCGTCCTGAGGATTGCTGTGCTGGACGAACGACAGGGCTGCAGTATCCACCCTTTCCTTCTTCCGTTCCATGCTCCGGCTGTTGTCGATAATGATGCCGAGGCTGACGGGTTTGTCGTCATGCCTGAAAAGAGAAACATCCTGCTCGACCTGGTCCTCGGTTATCTGGAAGTCTTCAAGCGCGAGCCCCCTCACATGGCGATCGTTCTCATCGAGGACCGTGATCTGTAGCTCAACCAGGTCCACATCGACGTTCAGCGTGAAATCTGCCGGCGTCTGGGCATGGATAGGGGACGTAGAGCAGAGCAGTGACAGACAGGTTACGGAAGTGAGAATGAGGGCTTTCACGGTACTAGAGCTTGACACCTTGAGGGGTCACGTATGGTCCTGGTATTGGTCTCATTTCGACATGGGGGTTTCAACGCAAAGACGCGATGACGCAAAGGGCGCAAAAGGTTATTGGTCGGACATTGAGAGCGAGCCTACGGCAAGGCCTGACCTGAGTCCTAACGGCAGACAAGAAAACATTGCGCCCTTTGCGTCTTTGCGTTGACCACAATGCAACAAACACGCATAGCCCCCAGGTCAGCCTTCCACTCACCTAGTTATCCGGTCTCTTCGAAAACTTCTCCCAGAGATCCGTGTGTTTGCTCGTCAGGTCGACTGGCTTGCCTGCGATGAACAGGTGCCGGAGGTTGGTCATGACCTCCAGGGGATCGCCTTCAGCCAGCATGATGTTGGCGACCTTTCCTTCTGCCAGGCTTCCGATCTGATCGGAGACGCCGAGGATTTCGGCTGGGCTGATCGTGACCGCCCGGAGGGCCTCCTCTTTAGACAGGCCGAAGGCGGCAGCCATACCGGCCAGGAACGGGAGGTCGCGGACATGGGCCGAATCCCGGGTTGAAAGAGCGAACTTGACTCCTGCGGCGGCAAGCTTGGCCGGCAGCGTGAAGACCGAATCGTAGGGATCTTCGTCGTTTTCGGGCAAGTCGGTGATGGGGCCGAGTATGACGGATGCATTCTTGCTCTTGATCAGATCGACCGCAGACCAGGCCTGGGTGCAGCCGCTCAAGATGGTCTTAAGGCCGAACTCCTCGGCAATCTCAAGGGCCTCGCGAACTTCCGTGGCAGTGTCGACAGTGAAGATGGCAGACATCTCGCCTCGGACTACTGGAACGAGTGCTCGCTGGATGAAATTCCCGGGATCATCCACGCCGGCATCGATAAGTTTGGCGAAGGCCTGCGCTTCAGCGAGCGTCTTGCGCAGCAGATCGATCTCCTCCTGCCGGGCGTCTTCGCGCCGACTTCGTCGCTGTTGAGACGTGTCCGCATCGAAGTTCAACTCTCCGGGGAAGTTGATGATCATTGCCGCCCCGTCGTCGACGAGCATCTCGTCGGTGACCCAGCCATTCAGGTTGATGATCGCGCCCTGTCCGGCGAACAGGCCACCACCCGGAGCCGACATCACCGTCGTGATGCCGTTGACCCTTGCGACGGGAATGTGTTCGCTGTGGGGGCTGATGGCCCCCGACGCCATCATGTGCGGGTTCAGGTCGCCTATCTCATTGGTGTCGAGCGTGGCCGCAACGGAGCTGATCTCCCGGAGTCCAATCGACGTGTGCGGATCGATCATTCCCGGATATGCGGTGAGCCCACGTCCGTCGATGGTCTCCGTGCGCCTGGGGATGGAGATGTCCTCCCCTATAGCGGCGATGCGGCCGTCCTGTATCAGGATGTTCCCGTTCGGGATGGTCTCTCCAGATCCGGTTACGATATTGACGTCTCGAATCGCGTACGTCTGGGCCGAGGCAATTTGAGGAATCGCCGACAGCAGAAGGAGGGTGAGTAAAGCCTTAGTTGTTTTCATTGGTCGTTCCTTCGGTGCGGGTAGCTATGTCCTGCTCCCTGTCAAAGTAGACCTGGCCTTCGATCAAGGTCATTTCCACATTTGCGTAGTTGCTGAGCGGGTGCTCACTGAAGATGGCGATGTCACCGTCCTTACCCACTTCTAGACTGCCGACACGGTCATCGATCTCCAGTTGCATAGCCGGGTTGATCGTGACCATCTTGAGGGCATCGTCCTGTGACACGTTTCCGTAACGAACAGCCTTCGCGGCTTCCTGGTACAGCCGTCGCACTCGTTCATCGCTATCGGAGTTCAAGGAGACGTTCACACCGTACTGGGCCATGATGGCAGCGTTGTAGGGAATCGCGTCCCAGGCTTCCATCTTGTAGCTCCAGAAATCCACAAACGTCGAACCTGCGGCTCCATGGGCGGCGATCTCCTGTGCCACCTTGTAGCCTTCGAGGACGTGCTGGAGTGTCTTGATCTTGAATCCGAATTCGTCTGCGATGTTCAGCAACATGACTATTTCATCGGCTCGATAACAGTGGGCATGGACGAGTATGTTTCCCCTGAGAACCTCCGCCAGAGTCTCCAGCTTGAGGTTTCGCCGTGGTTGAACAGGGTCGTCGCCGCGAGCGCGTGCCTCCTCATAGGTGTCCCACTTCTTCCTGTACTCGCGGGCCAGGGTGAACGATTCCCGCAACGCATGCTGGACGCCCATCCGTGTGGCAGGGTAACGCCGCACCTGTTGAGCGGCACTTCGGGATCGCTTCGGGTTTTCACCCAGGGCAAACTTGATACCCAGGGGCGCCCCGAAGAAAAGGTCCTCAACCGGCTTACCCCACTTCAACTTCAGTACGGCATTCGTACCGCCGATGACGTTGGCACTGCCGTGGAGAACGTTCACGATCGTCGTGCCGCCGGCAAGGGCGCGATAGATAGAGATGTCGTCCTCGCGGATCACGTCAGCGATGCGAACGTTTGGAGTGATCGTCGAGGCGCCTTCGTTGCCGCCCCCTTCGATCGCCATGTGAGAATGGGCGTCGATGATGCCGGGCATGACGAACTTTCCGGTGGCATCGATGACGCGAGCACCAGTCGGTGTCGCCAGGTCTGTTCCGATAGCAACGATCTTGCCGTCCCGGATAAGGACATCACCGCCTTCGATTGTTCCGTCCGTAATCGTGAGGACGGTGCCGTTCGTGATTATGGTCTGGTTGGGACCATCGGTGATGTAGCTGCCGGGCTTGTTAATCGCCCTCCGTTCGTTGGTTGCTGCCTCGGCCGCGCCCCTGCCGCCACGTCCACGGCGTCCACCGCGACGGGGCCCGGTTTCGGTACCGTCCTCGGACCGGCTGGCCGCCGCACTTGTTTCGGGCATGTCATAAGCGCGGCCGTCGACCCAGACGCTCCTCAGTTCGGTGTCGCTTGCAAAGGGATCACCTGTTGCGAGGACCAGGTTCGCGATCTTACCGGCCTCCAGGCTCCCGAGGGCATCGCCGACTCCCAGGATCTCCGCTGCAGTCAGGGTCGTGGCACGAAGTGCCTGCTCCAGGGAAAGACCCTTTTCGATCGTCAGTCTGATGTTCGAAATGAAATCCCCGGGCTGATCGCCGAAGCCGGACTGGAGAGCGAACCGGACGCCGGCCGCGGCCAGCAACGACGCATTGGTCTGGAACCGGTCGAGGTCTTCGGCGTCGTACTCGATGTCCCCACCTGAGCCTCCAAAGCCGGGTTTCGGCTTCATGTTGTCATAGTTCACGCTGAGGAGAACCGGGATGTCCTTCTCGCGAAGCAGGTCCGCCACGTTTGACGCTTCCATGCCGCCGGCAATGATCGGCATTAGATTGAGTTCGTCGGCGAGAGCGATCGCGCGCTTGACCTCATTGGTCCAGTTGGCGTGGATGACTGCCGGAAGCTGCTGTGCGACAACCGGTACGAGCGCTGCCAGGGTGGGGTCGAAGGCCGGCCGTTCCATGCCACGCGGACTCAGGTTGAACCGTTCCCATGCCTGGCTGTACCACGCTCCATCCGCTGCGGCCTGCCGTATGACGGCAAACACGCCCATCAGCGTGGATGGGTATCCCCCCCCGGATCTCTGAATGTTTACGTGCATACCGACCGGGGTCTTGACGACGATATTGTCCTCACCCGTGTTGATCAGGACGCTCTGCCCGGTGAGAATGCCATCACGGGAGACGACCAGTGCGCTGGTGATGCCGGCGTTTCGAGCTGCCTCGACGTTCTTCCCGTCTGGACTGACCATCGTTGCCAGTAGCCGGTCGGGACTGAGACCACGTGCTTCCTGAAAGATCGACTCGATGACGTCCTGCGGCGGGGCCTGTTGCGGGCCCCCACGTCCTCCCCGGCCTCCGCGTCCTCCGCCCCCTCCGGCTCCGGCAGGCTGCGCTTGTTCAGCGGTTCCGATGTCACTGAAAGCGTCAATCAATCCCGGAAACACGGTCAGGCCGTTTCCATCGACAACGGTGGCTTCAGGTGGAATCGACACATTCCCACCGACGGCTTCAATCAGACCGTTGCGGATGACGATGCTTCCGCGTGCAATCATCGGCCCTGAGACCGGATAAATCCGGGCGTCGGTGATTGCGTAAACGCTACGGCTCTGAGCTGCCGCGTTCAGCGATCCGAACGTGAGGGCAGTCAGTGTCGTCAGAACCGATAAAGTAATTCGCAGGCGATGGCGTCTCATAGACCCTCCCGTGGGCGTGTAAAGACAAGGTAAAACGGTGAAAAATAATGTATCACACACCCGTGGAAGAGAACCCTCCAGATGTAGGTACGGGAAATCATGCGGTCACAGACCGCACCTACATTTGGGGGCAGGAAGGGCTCCGAATGTAGGTGCGCTCTGCGAGCGCATGGAGATCTTAAATTCCGGAAATTATGCGGTCATAGACCGCACCTACATGGGGGGGGGTACGGAGGGCTCCTGATGTAGGTGCGGTCTATGACCGCATGGAAATCCTACAGGTTCAATGGGGGCGAGCAAATTGACAGCAGTGGAAGGCTAATGCTTTAATTCTTCTAAGGTTCCTGGGCGGTTAGCTCAGCTGGGAGAGCGCGGCGTTCGCAATGCCGAGGTCGAGGGTTCGAGCCCCTTACCGTCCATTTTGGGGATAGTGAGTAGCGGGTAGCTGGCAGCTTTGTTTTGGCTGCTCGCTGCCTGCTGATAGCTGCCCGCTAACGATCATGCGTCCTTCCGGATCAGGCCTTCGATTCGGACCTTGCCTTCCTCGAATCGGTGTTTGGCGTCGTCGAAGACGCCCAGGACCTTCTCTCTTCCGGTCAAACTCAACGTTTTGCCACGGTTCAGTCCGTCTTCGACCGCCTCTGAAACGTCATCCACCCAGTCGTTTACCTGAGATCGGACATCGTCCTGAAGATCGTCGAGTTGCTCGAGGCGTCTGCGCGCTTCTTTGCGGATCAGCTTGCGCGTACGGGCTCCGTTACGTGGGGCATAGAGGAGAGCAGTGACGGCGCCCAATGTGACGCCGGTAATGAGGAAACCAAGGCATTCTGCTTTGTTGTCTCGCATGCGGCACCTCCAGTATTGTTTCTCTTTATGGTAACACCCGGACGACCCCGGGGACACAGGAAGCCCAGCATCTAGATGACAATGGATTCGAAACGGGTTATCGTATTTTGACCAACCAACAGGGAATTCATCCGGGTCGAACAGATATGAAGAAGAAATCAGCAAAGAAGAAACAGGCAGCAGGGAACAACCGGAAGGCCACCGGTAAGAAGGACAGCACAAGCACGAGGTTGTGGGTGAGTCTGTCCGTCGTCGTACTGATTGTCGTTGTTGCCTACGGTTTTCAGGGGGGTGAGGCAGGCGGCGGCGAATCATCTGCCGTGGAGTCTTCTTTTGACGGCGACCGCGCGTTTCGTGATCTCGAGACGGTTGTCGGTTACGGTCCAAGGCCGGCAGGCAGCGAGGCCATTGGCAGGACGCGCGATTATATCGTCGCCGAGTTGAGGGAGGCAGGTTTCGAGCCGGAACTCGATGAATTCGTTGCGACGACACCGACAGGTCCCGTCGACATGGTCAACATCCGTGCGGTCAAGCAGGGGCAGAAGGCGGACACTATCGCCGTCACCGGCCATTACGACACCAAGCTCTACGATTTCCCTTTCGTCGGCGCAAATGACGGCGGGTCGAGTACTGCCATCCTTCTCGAGATGGCCCGTGTTGTGGACAGCGTTGAACTCGAACACACCCTGGAGTTCATTTTCTTTGACGGTGAGGAAGCGGTTCTGGAGTGGACGGCCGCCGACAGCGTTTACGGAAGCCGTTACGACATCGATCGACGCTTCGAAAACGGTACGCTTCGAGAACTCCAGGCGCTGGTTCTTGTGGACATGGTGGGTGACAAGGATCTCCGAGTCCTGAGGGAGTCTGCCTCGACCGAGTGGCTGAAGTCCATCATCTGGGGCGTCGCCCAGTCGCTGGGCTACGGCCGTCATTTCGGAAGCGAGAACCTCGCGATAGAAGACGACCACGTGCCCTACCTCAACGCCGGGATACCCGCCGTCGACCTCATAGATTTCGATTACTCGCCCTGGCACACCGCAGCGGATACTCTGGACAAGACCAGCGCGGAAAGCCTGCAGGTGATCGGCGACGTCGTCCTGGGTTCCTTACCCGGAATAGACGACTACCTGAATCAATAGACTCAGCTGGCCTTTAGGTTGCTCACACACGAGAGGTTCGTTTTCAATGCAAAGACGCGGGAAACGGTAGAGTAGGGGAGGACGCGAAGAGCGACCTCCCCCCTCGTCGCACCGGA
>CAZOZZ010000184.1:0-6779 GCA_964584435.1 uncultured Solibacteraceae bacterium
GTGCGACGAGGGGGGAGGTCGCTCTTCGCGTCCTCCCCTACTCTACCGTCGAAACCCACATAGATTAAGCCGGTGGGTAACAAAACGAGCCGGTAGGAGAAAGTGATCTCTGGTCCAAAAGGATCGTGATCGTGTCCAGCCGGGCCGTGTCCGCAAACATTGCGTCCTGACCAGGATGCAGGTGATTTACGTCGCTTCGACAGTCCAAAAGAGCCCAGTCCGGGCTATTCCGCAAGAAATGCCGTTAGCCTAAGTAATTCATTCTATGGGTTGACACTCGAAGGTCCCTCACCTTAAGATAGTTTTTGCAGCTTTTACACTAATGTTTGTCTGCCATAGGACGATAGGGACAGAGACAAGGGAATGAGCGAATAACACGAAGGATCGAGCCGGGGCGCCGCACGAGCAAAGGCACAGGTCTTTCACCCTGAAAGGTGAGTGATGGCAATTCGTAACATGGAAAGAATGGATCAAAGTAGCGGGCAGGGGAAACGACCAACGGACAAGACGTTTGTCAACAGGCAGCCGATTTACGGAGCTCACGTCAACCTGCTGGCTTACGAGTTGTTGTCTCAGGTCCGTGCCAACACAGTGGATGAGCCTGTGGATGCCGATCAACTAAGAGCGGATCTCGGAACCTTTTCTGAGGTGGGGCTCGACCATATCGCTGGAGGCCATCTTACTTTTGTAGGTGTGTCGCGTGAGGCGATTCTGGGAGGTTTCTGCGATGCCCTTTCAAAGCAGCGCGTTGTACTGGAAGTTCTCGGTGACATCGTTTTTGACGAACAGCTTCACGATTCCCTGGCGGATCTTGCGGCCAAGGGCTACAAGATCGCGATAGGGGATCCGGGATCGGATGAGGGCGGCCGCCGTCTTGCAAGCATCGTTGACATCATCCGGGTCGATGTCAGCAACCTTGATGAAGCGGAACTTGGTCGGCAGGTCGATGCTCTCTCTAAGCTGAGCGTCAAACTGCTGGCGGACAAGGTCGACAGTTACGACACATTCGATCTCTGCAAGAAACTCGATTTCGATTACTTCCAGGGATATTTCTTCTGCACGCCGAAGGCCCCGTCGCATGACATTCCCGTGAATCGGCTGGCCGCAGTTCGTGTCCTGACCGAACTACAGGATCCAGACATCAGCATCGATCACATCGAAGAGACGATTAGCCACGATCTGTCCCTGAGCTACAAACTGTTGCGCTACTCCAATTCCGCGTACATCGGCTTAAACAGGCAGGTGGAATCGATCAGCCATGCTGCGAAAATGATTGGAATCGCACGTATCCGTCTCTGGGCGAGTCTCTTGATGTTCGCGAAGATGGAGGACAAGCCGCGCGAGCTCATGATCACGGCGATCGTTCGAGCCGCCATGTGTGAACGTCTGGCAGCTTCCGCAAAGGCCGCGCGCAAGGAGACTTTCTTTACGGTGGGTCTGCTGTCGGTCCTGGACGCCCTCCTGGACTGTCCGATGGCCGAGGCGGTTGACCAGCTCCCTCTGTCGAACGAAGTTCGGGATGCGCTTCTCGAACACACCGGTCCACTCGGCGAGGCTCTGAACTGCGTTCTGGCCTACGAGCGCAGCGAATGGGCTCAGGTAGAGTTCGAAGACCTCGCTTCCATGACTGTGCGCGGCCACTACCTGGATTCGGTCGGATGGGCACGCCGAATCAGTGAAGGCCTGATGATTTGATGTTGTGAAGTGGTCAGTGGCCAGTGGTCAGTTGAGGAGAGCCGACAGAGGTACCCTGAAACCCCGCCTCTAATAAAGCCAGCTCACTCTGCGCCTCCGCGCCTCTGCGGTGAAAAAATCCCTCCGTGTCCTCCGCGTCTTCGCGGTGAATCATAATTCCTCTTCCCATGATTCCGAACAACTGACAACTAACCACTGGCCACTGACCACTTCCCCCCCCTATATCTCCGGCCGCCTCTGATGCCAATCCGTGGCTGCCTCGTACGCGTGGCTGACGCGGAATAGAGTGAATTCGTCGAAGGCCCGCCCATAGAACTGGATGCTGATGGGGAGTTGCGGGGGACCGGATGAAAAGCCGCATGGGATCGTGATCGCCGGCAGGCCCGTCATGTTTCCGATGAACGTGTTTCCGCGACGGAAACGTGGGGAGGTTGAACCGGGCCTGACGTCGCTACCCGCCTGCTCCGGGGACCGGAGACGCCCGGCGACACTCGTGTTGCCAGGCACCGCCATGACGTCACATTTCTCGAAGACCTTTTTCATGTCGTCCATCAAGATGGTCCGTACGCGCAGGGCCTTGATGTAATCGGTCGCGGTGTAAAACTTTCCGGTCTCCAACCTTTCGCGAACCAGGGGATCGAAGAGTTCGGGAGTCTCCCGGATTCGTTTTTCGTGGAAACATGCGGCTTCAGCCATGGCGACCGTCCAACCGGCCGAGCCGGCATAGTGCGCATTGGGCACCTCGACTTCCACAACGCGGGCTCCCATGTCCACGAGCGTTTGGATCGCATCGCGAACACCCTGGTCGACTTCCGCCGACGCACCTTCGAAGAAGTAGTTGGTCGGAACGCCGATGCGCAAGCCGCGTACATTGCCATCGAGTGCCTTCGCGTAATCCGGAACGGCTTCGTCGACAGTACTGCTATCTTTCGGGTCCGGACCGGCTATGGCAGCCAGCATATGTGCGGCATCGGCGACCGTCTTGGTCATCGGGCCCGCATGATCGAGAGTCCAGCTCAGCGTTGTCACGCCGTATCGACTGACTCGCCCGTAGGTCTGCTTAAGTCCCACGATTCCATTCGCAGCTGCCGGGCCGCGAATGGACCCTCCGGTGTCAGTTCCGATGGACAGAGGGACCATGTAGGCTGCCAGGCTGGCGCCCGACCCGCTCGATGATCCGCTCGGCGAATAATCCAGGTGCCACGGGTTCCGAACCGGCCCGAAGCCGGACAGGACACCGCTCCCCATGGCAAACTCGAGAAGGTTCAACTTGCCGATGAGGATCGCACCGGACTTGTTCAACCGCTCCGTGATCGTCGATTCATAATCAGGGACCCAGTCGGCGGTGACCCGCGACCCGTTAGTCGTGAGGATGCCCCGGGTCGCAAGGATGTCCTTCGGGGCGTACGGGATTCCATGCAGGGGGCCAAGGTAGCGGCCTGCCAGTATCTCCCTTTCCGCCACTTCGGCGGCTGCCAGGGCATGGTCCCTGGTGATGGTGATAAATGCGTTGACCCTGGAGTTGAGTTCTTCGGCGCGATCCAGGAATGCGGTGGCGACTTCCACCGGCGAGACTTCCCTGGACCGAATCAGCCGGGCGATCTCCGGTCCGTTCGTGAAAACGAGATCGTCTGCCTGCATCATGGCCTGCCCTTTGCGAGAAAGAGGGTCGCGGGTTCGACAAGGTCGTCTATGTCGAGGTCTCGAACAATTTGAAACTGGTTCAGGTTGTTCTGGAGCGCGGCCGTCACGACTCGGAGGCGTTCCTCGTCAAAGTCCTGATCGAGCAGGGCAGTCGCTTCTTTCAAGGCTTCCGGTGAGAGGCGCCTTTCGGTTTGCGCGGCTAATTCCAGGGCAGCCGATCCTGTTATCCCAATCGTCGCCAACAGACGAATGACCTGGCGCCGTGAGACCGCTTGTTGATCATTTGTTGAAGTCATGGTTTCCTCCGCAGGGATTGTTACAGTCCACCGGCTCGACGTCAAACTCCAATGTAAAGGTCGAGGAGCGGGGGTTTACCGCAGAGGCGCAGAGGTGCAGAATATTTCCTCTATTTCTCTTACCCCTCTGCGCCTCTGCGCCTTTGCGGTGAAGATTCTTACTCTGCGCTCTTCGCGTCTTTGCGGTGAATCCTAATCCTAACTTCCTCGCCCTGCGCCCAACAGGCCCGGACGCCCCCCCGCCACAAAATAGGCTTGTTTGAACCTGGTGAAGCGTTTCTGGAGTGCCGGGTCTTCGATGGGCTCGATGTGACGCGCACCTTCAAAGACTGCTGTCATTGCTTCGGAGGTCGAGATGCCCAGTGCATCGAAGGCGCAGCGGGCGGCGCCTCTCAAGGTTGCCATGCCGGGCTCGGCGGGCAGGAGAACCGGATGGGGAGTCACGCTTGCGAGCAGACGTGCGACGGGGCGAAATATGAAGCCGTTACCTGAGAGGACGAGGGTGTCGTCCACCGACCCTGCCGACCTTGCCACGAGATCCACATACGTGGCGAGATGGAAGGCGAGACCTTCAACGACAGCCCGGCGCCGGTCCTTTGTGGAGTGGTCGGAGCGCAATCCGACCCATTGCTCCCGCAAGCCGGAATTCCAGAAAGGCGATCGCTCGCCCTTGAGGAAGGGAATGAAGAGGGGCAGGTCGTCTTCCGGAAGATCCGGATCGAAGTCCAGACCCTCGAAAGCATCCCGTCCCCAATCCAGGACGTTTCCTCCGTTGTTGCTGGCACAGCCAAGCATGAAGCGGTCCCCCTGGAAGCGATAACAGAATGTACCCGCGGCTTCGTCGACAACCGGTCGGTCCAGGAATTTCCTGACCGCGGCTGTCGTGCCCAGGCTGACAGCGATCCTCCGGTCGCTTTCACAGCCGGAACCTATGTTGGCGAGAAAACCGTCACCGCTGCCGTTGATCACTGGAAGACCCGGGGGGATCGCCATGCGCGTCTTCGCGGAGTCCGACGCCTCCCCGATGACAGACGTACTGGGATACAGGGCTGGCAGCGATTCCGGATCGATCTCCAGCCCGCCGAGAGTCTGAGAATCCCACTCACCGGTACCAAGGTTCAGGAGTCCGGAAGCCGATGCCGTCCCGATGTCGTCGGTCCAGCGTCCGATCAGCTCCTTGAGGAGAAGACCTTTCAAGGATGTGATCCGACAGCCTTCCGCCAAAAGCTTCGGGGCTGTTGCCTTCAACCAGGCCAGTTTGAACACGGGAAACATCGGGTGGAAGCGAGTGCCCGTCCTCGGATGAAAGTCCGCCCCGAATGCTTCACGAAACTCCTCGACTTGTTCCGTACCCCTCCGGTCAAGCCACGTGAAAACCGGCGTTCTGGCGGTGCCGTTCTCGTCGGCGAGGAGCAGGGTGTGCATCATCGACGACACGACCACTGCATCCGGTTGTCCTGCCGTGGCCAAACACGCCCGTACGACCCGGCAGACCGAATCCAGGACGAGTTCGGCCGACAGTGTTGCTGCTCCTTCGACGTTCTCCTGGAACGTCCAGCTCACTTCGTGTGTTTCGAGGGTTGTCAGGTCCGGGTTAATGAGAACGGCGGAAGCGCCGCCGGACGCAAGATCGAGGGCGAGTACGGTTTTCCGACGACCCACATTCAGTCCCTGGGAGTGGCGTCGTGACCGCCGAACTGATTACGCAACGCGGCAAGGAGTTTGTTTGAAAAAGCGTCGTTATCACGGGACTGCAGCCGGGCGATGAGCGAGAGTGTGATGACCGGAGCCGCCACGTCGAGATCGACAGCCTCGGCCAGAGCCCAGCGTCCTTCGCCTGAATCTTCAACGCTCGAGCCGATGTGGGTCAGTTCGGCGTCCGACTCCAGCGCCTTGCCGGTCAGTTCCAGGAGCCAGGAACGAATCACGCTGCTCTGGTTCCAAAGACCCGAGATCTTGTGCAGATCGAGATCGAACTCCTTCTTCTCACGCAGTATCGCGAATCCCTCCGCATATGCCTGCATCATCCCGTACTCGATGCCATTGTGGATCATCTTTACGAAGTGGCCGGCACCGGCCGGTCCCACGTGGCCCCACCCGCGATCCGGCGCCGGTGCCAGGCTCTCGAATATGGGTTTCAGTCGAGCGACAACATCAGGGTTGCCCCCGATCGTCAGGCAATATCCGTTTTGGGCACCCCAGATGCCCCCGCTGGTTCCGACGTCGAGCAGGGCAACACCATCGGATTCCAACTCCGCCATTCGCCGAATGGCATCCTTGTAGTTGGAATTGCCTCCGTCGATTATGACCGAGCCCGCCCGAATTTCGTGTCGTAGCCCTCGAATGGTCGAATCTACAGCATCGCCGGCTGGAACCATCAGCCAGAATGCACCGTCCGTACCCACCTTCCCGACCAGATCGGCGAGGGAATCCGCCAACTCGATGCTGTCATTCCCGAGTTCGTCGAGAGCTTCCGGCTTTGAGTCATATCCAACCACGCGATGGCCGCCGGCCTTCAGACGACGCGCCATGTTGGCGCCCATCCGACCGAGCCCAACCATGCCAAGATCCATACTTACCTCCCGGCCACAAAATAGGAGGTGGCCGAACGGTTCATGATAGAACAGAATACGTTCAACGTGATGAGTTTGAGGGACGAAGACGGCCAAACAGAGAGGATGACCTGATGGCGTGGGTGTTTATCGCGGTTGCGGGTAGTTTCGAAGTAGTGTGGGCGATCGGCCTGAAATACACGGAGGGCTTCACCCGGTTGTGGCCCAGCGTGATCACCGGAGTGGCTATCATCTTGAGCATGCTCTTCCTCGCGCAGGGCGTTCGGACCTTGCCAATCGGCACCGCGTACGCCGTCTGGACCGGGATCGGGGCCGCCGGCACCGCCATCCTGGGCGTCATCCTTTTCGGTGAATCCAAAGACCTGGCCCGGCTCGGTTCGATCCTGCTCATCATTGCCGGCATCGTGGGGCTTCGGTTGACCTCTGGGGAGTAGGGGAAGAGAAGAAGGGATTTCAACACGAAGACACGAAGTGAACGAAGAAAAGTGATGTTAGAAAGAAGGCCTACCTTCGCGTTCTTCGTGTCTTCGTATCTGGACTCCTCTGTCAAGTAGGCACAACTCTCCTGTGT
>CAZOZZ010000185.1:0-6772 GCA_964584435.1 uncultured Solibacteraceae bacterium
CGGGATCGACGAGATTGATGACTCTGAATTAGTTGGGTTTGATCAGTTCTTGTCCAGCCTCCCGGAAAACTGCGACCACGGGATTCCATTGCTGGTGAACTGCCAGGAATGCCAGGACGCCGCGGACGAACTCACATACCCGCAACAGTTCTTTTAGACCGGGCCCTCTCATGCCCCGGAGCCTGTAGCTCTAAGACCCCTGCGCCCTTTGGTTCCCACGGCATCAGGTCATCTGCTGCACGACGTCCGATGGCGGACATCGACGTTGTCGGGGCACCTTGCATCTGGCCCGATGGCGCTCATAGCGCGACCCTCCCGAATCCCAACACAGGCTCCTTGGATTGCTCTCGACGAGATGCTCTTGTAGAATTGCGACGATCCGTTCGAGGAACAGACCGTCGATGCCTGAAGACAAGAACATTCGTATCCTCCTGGTAGATGATCACGAGGTCGTTCGTACCGGCCTGGCGTTGATCATCGAAAAACACACCAACTTGAAGATCGTAGCTCAGGCGGCGAACCGAACCGAGGCGGTCCGGCTCGCCGGGGCCCAACGACCGGACATCATCCTGCTGGACCTGGATCTCGGAGAAGACAACGATCTGGAAACCATCCCCCTGCTGATGGAAACCACGCCGGAGTCGAGAATCATAGTACTCACCGGCCTACGCGATATCGAAGTACTCCACGAAGCGATGAAACTCGGAGCCAGGGGTATCGTCAGGAAGGAGAATGCTGCCGGAGACGTCATCCAGGCGATTCAGGAAGTACATGAAGGTTCGGCCTGGTTGGAACGGTCGATGATGGGACAGTTGCTGACGGACATGTCAGCCGCCACGTCAAAATCCGATCCCGATGACGAACGAATACGGTCCCTCACCGGCCGGGAACGAGAAGTGGTCGTCCTGGTCGGAGAAGGCCTCAAGAGCAAAGATGTTGCCGACCGCCTCTTCATAAGCCCGACGACCGTCCGACACCACCTGACTTCGATATTCGCTAAACTGGAGGTTTCCGATCGGGTCGAGCTGATGCTCTTCGCCTACCGAAACGGCCTGGCCGAAGCGCCGAAAGCCAAGAAATAAGAATCCAGCCCTCCCGCCGGCCATTCCCACGAATGCCGTGTTGAGGGCCCATTCCTGGCTTGCTTATCGTTCAAACGGTCGGATGTGGCTCAACTTACAGTTCTGGAGCCGACATGTTGGTAAGATTCCGGCCTGGCAAGTTTTGCAAGGTTCTAGCTACCTCATCCAAGCTGATATCTGTTGGAGGATAAAGATGCGAGTGAAGGTCGTCATTTCAATGGTCGTGGTTGTGTTCCTGGGGTCAACCGCATTTGCGCAAAACGAGAGGGGCACGACAGAGGCGACCGTCAACCGACAGACACTTCGGATCGACTACGGTCGGCCCCTCCTGTACGGCCGTGATGTTCTTTCGTTGGCACCGATCGGTACGGTTTGGCGCCTCGGCGCGGATCAGGCGACGGAGATCGAAACAACCGGCACGCTGATGATAGCCGGCAAGACAATCGAGGCTGGGCGGTACTCATTGTGGGCCAAAAAGACGGGAGCGAATGACTGGGTCCTGGCCTTCCATGAAACGATTGGCATCTGGGGACAGCCTGAACTCACCGAAGGCCACATCGCAGAACTCCCGTTGAAGGTCGAGACCGCGGGCGGCGAAGCCGAACGGTTGACCATCGCCCTTGAAACACGCGGAGGAAATGCGGCGATCGACATTCACTGGGGCAAGGCGCGTTTGAGCGGCAGCTTCGGCGTTAAGTAGTACGATTCCTCGACGATCTCCGGTCGCGAGAGGCGAAAGACAACACCTCCGCGGCGATTTCAGGCAACACGCCACACACCTGCCCCCGCCACGGACAGACTCCTTCCGTATGCTACACTCCGACCGAGAGTTGGGTAATTCCAGAGTTGAAAGGCAAACGACGCGAAAACAGGATAAAGGGAAAGGAAGCGGTAATGGCCGACAGTCCAGAAAGCCACGGTAAGCCAAGCGATGAGGATTCCTCTGCCCCATTGGACTTTATCCGATCGCGAATTGCCGGTGACGTCGCGGCAAACAAGAATGATGGGAAAGTCCGAACTCGCTTCCCTCCCGAACCCAATGGATACCTCCACATCGGACACGCGAAGTCCATCTGTTTGAATTTCAGTGCCGCGTCCGAATATGGCGGTACCTGCAACCTCCGCTTCGACGATACAAACCCCACCAAGGAAGAGGTCGAGTACGAGGAAGCCATTCAGCGCGACATCCGATGGCTTGGATTCGACTGGGAAGATCGGCTCTACTACGCTTCCGACTACTTCGACAAGCTGTTCGACTACGCGCACCAACTGATCCGGGACGGCAAGGCATACGTCTGCAGCCTGAGCGCCGAAGAGACTCGGAAGTACCGGGGCACTCTTACCGAACCGGGGACCGACAGCCCGTACCGAAACAGATCTATAGAGGAAAACCTCGACCTTTTCGAGCGGATGCGAAACGGCGAGTTCGCCGACGGCACCCATGTTCTCCGCGCCAGGATCGACATGGCTTCGGGAAACCTGAACATGCGGGATCCGACCATCTATCGTATCCGCCATGCCACACACTACAGAGCGGGTGACAAGTGGTGTATCTACCCGATGTACGACTTCACTCACTGCCTGTCGGATTCGACCGAAAGCATCACGCACTCTCTGTGCACACTCGAATTCGAGGCTCAACGCCCCCTCTACGACTGGTTTCTGGATGAACTCGGGGTGGATTGCCACCCGCAACAGATCGAGTTCGCACGACTGAAACTGAACTACACGGTAATGAGCAAGCGAAAGCTCCTCACGCTGGTGAAAGACGGGCACGTCAACGGCTGGGACGATCCCCGGATGCCGACTCTCAGCGGAATGCGGAGGAGGGGCGTGACATCCAGATCCATCCGGAACTTTTGTGACCGGGTCGGCGTCGCCAAGCGCAACAGCATCGTCTCCATGGCACAACTCGAACATGCGATCCGGGAGGATCTCAACCAGACCTCGCCGCGGGTTATGGCAGTGATGAACCCCATGCGTGTGGTCATCGACAATTACCCGGAAGGACAGACCGAAGAACTGGACGCTGTAAACAACCCCGAGGATGAGAGCCGGGGAACCCGGAAGGTTCCGTTTTCGAGGGTGCTTTACATCGAACGAGATGATTTCCGGGAAGACCCGCCCAGAAAATTCTTCCGGCTTGCACCTGGACGTGAAGTGCGCCTTCGCTACGGTTACTTGATCACGTGCGACCGCATCGTCAAGGATGAACAGACCGGTGAGATCGTGGAGTTACGCTGCAGCTATGACCCCGAAACCCGTGGCGGTTCCGCACCGGACGGTCGACGCGTGAAGGCCACCCTGCACTGGGTTTCCGCCGAGCACGCCCTCGAGGCGGAGGTCCGACTCTATGACAGGTTGTTCTCCATCGAGAACCCGGAAGAAGCGGGAACAGAATTCATCAAGTTCCTGAACCCCGAATCGATGGAGGTTCGACAGTCTTGCCGGGTGGAACCATCACTGGAAGACTCGGTGGCCGGTGACCGCTTTCAATTTGAGCGGATCGGCTACTTCACTGTAGACCCGGACTCAGCTCCGGATGCTCTGGTGTTCAATCGAACGGTCACGCTGCGGGACACATGGGCGAAGATCGAAAAGGCGATGAAGAAGGGAAAGGGATAGACGCAGATTACGCGGATTAAGCAGATGGGAGTCCGAGATTACGGGACGATCCGGAACAATCCGAAGCTGCCCGCTGCTCGCTGCCCACTCCTCGCTACCCGCTACTCTACTCACCATCCACCCAGGTCTCGTGAACGTGAACCCACTCCAGACCGTTTGGGTTTTCTCGGTTGTCACGGAACAATACACTGCTCCGGCGGCGGTTCGTCTGTCCGTTCAGATCCTGACACTCCTCATAGACCACCAGCGTAACGTCTCCGATACGTGTCAGGGCGACGACGTTTTCAATCCAGATTCGCAGCCCCGTCTTCGAGGCGGCAGCCTTTCCCAACGCGTCCAGGAGTCGCCGGCTTTCAATCAGCCGCCCATCGGGACCGATCATCGTGAAGTCCGGAGCCAGCACACCGGAAAACCGGCCAAGATCTCCGGGATCAGACCGACCGGTGAACCATTCCTCGAAGAATCGGTGCAATTCCACTATCTCCGTCTCACACTTCTCCTCGAACTCGGGCGGTATGTGCGTCATGTTTATCCGGCCATCCTAACAAAATCGGAACCTCCACGGTGGCGTCCTCACTACGTCCGACCGACAACCAGAGACACAGGAAGATGCTCGAATATCCTTTTCAAGTTGTAAATGAAGGTCCACCAAACTAGGATTCATACCTTACGCAATTCTTGCGCTGCAGCATAAGACCTCGGACAGGACGCCGACGACAGCTTCAGACATACCGGCTTGCTCGACACTGCCGGCAGGAAACTCGAGGCTCACATGAAAGACGGCTCTCGGTCCGGGGGACATCCCGATTCTCTCCAAGATGACTCTGTAGCTCTGACCCAGGCGGTAATCGATACCCTGCTCCAACCGATCGCCCTCCTGGACAAGACCGGCACGATGATTGGCATTAACCGATCGTGGGGGGATGAGGTCGGCGACGAGCTGGGAACACTCGGATCGAACTATATCGAGAGATGCAGGACAGCCTTTAACGCCGACATCGAGGCTCTGTCCGATCTCGAACCCGCAATAGCCGCAATCCTCCATGGCCGGCGTCAAGAGTATCTGTTTCCGAACTTCAGGACCTCACGGGACGGATCTGGCCTGCTGACGATGCGAATCCGTAAGACAAGGGCCAGGCTTGGGAGCGCCGTAGTCATGCTCGAAACCGGATCGACGGACGACGACTCCGAGCGCCCGGATGATCGGAAGAAGACCTTTCATGGACACGCGACCCTCACCCTCGATCTGGACGGCAACATCACCGGTTGGAGCGCCCAGGCCGCGGAATTGTTTGGTTTCAATCGCGAACGAGCGATAGGCGAGAATGTTTCCGTTCTTCTGGCCGGAAATTCGCCCGAGTTTCCCGATAGAGAACTGATATCCCGGCTTGGAGAAAGTGCGGCGCAAGAGCTGAAATTTCGGTTTCGGGATGCTTCCGGGCGGTTTTTTGACGGCCGCCTGGCTCTCACCCTGAGGTGTGAGGGCACAGAGCCCGTCAGCCTGGTCTGCGAAGCCACTATCGTGTCGGAACGACAGCGCGCGGTCGGAGCGCTTCGGCGGAGTGAAGAACGCTTGCGGTACGCTCTGGAAGCGGCTTCCGACGGCCTCTGGGATTGGAATCTGATGACCAATCATGTTGTGTTCAGCCCCCGCGTTCGAGAGATCTTCAACGACGAGTCCGATAACGAAGGGGTTCATGCCGCTCATGTTCGAACCTGGCATTCCAGGATCCACCCCGACGATGAACCCCTGCGAAAAAAGTCACTTCGCGCACACCTGGACGGCATCACGCCGGCATACGAACACGAGTATCGACTACGCGCCGACTCCGGTGAGTGGAAGTGGCTGTTTGTGCGGGGACGCGTCACCGAACACAAGGAGGATGGAACACCGATTCGTATGATCGGAACGATTACCGACATCTCCGAACGAAAGTCCGCACAGAACGCGCTAACGCGTTCGGAAGAGAACTACCGCAGTCTCTTCGAATATGCCAGCGATGCCGTCCTGCTTTTCGATCCGACAACGGGGAAGGTCCGGGGAGCCAACGAGAAAGCACAACTCCTGTTCGAGCACTCGCCGGGGGAACTGGAAACAATGACGATCTTCAGCCTGCATCCTCCGGATCAGAGGAGCCGCGTCGAAGAAGCTCTCAAGGCTTCCCGTTCCCAGGAAGGAACGCTGTTCGAACTCGATGGGCTGACGAAGACAGGAAAGCGCTTACCTCTGGAGACAAACGCCAGGCTCGTACAGTACGATGGCCGCCAGGTCATCCAGAGTTTCATCCGTGACATCAGTGGGCGGCGCGCACTTGAAGATCAGTTGCGTCAGTCTCAGAAGATGGAGACGGTCGGCCGGCTTGCCGGAGGAATCGCTCACGATTTCAACAACCTCCTGACCGCCATCCAGGGATATACGACGCTGTTGCAGTCGGCTCTTCCACCCGACAGCGAAGAACGAGAGATGTCCGAGGAAGTCTTTAACGCCGTCCAGCGGGCAAGCCGGCTCACGATGCAACTGTTGACGTTCAGTCGTCGGGAGATGCGAAACCCTGTACTGCTCGACCTGAACGCGGTCGTCGAAGAGATGGAGAACATGTTGCGGCGGCTGATCGGGAAACATGTGGTGTTAGAAACTTCCCTGGATCCTTCGCTGGGACATATCCGGGCGGATTGTAGTTCCATCGAGCAGGTCATCACGAACCTCGTCATCAACGGAGCCGACGCGATGCCCGAAGGCGGAATGCTGACCATCGAAACCAGCAACGTATGCATCGAGAAAGGATCCCATCCGAGCGGGATCGAGGGCCGCCAGGTGCTGCTGACGGTGAGGGACGAAGGTCACGGCATTGACCCGGAAACCTTGCCGCAGATATTTGAGCCATTCTTCACGACGAAGGTGCAGGGAACGGGAACCGGACTGGGCCTGGCAACGGTCTACGGGATCGTCAAGCAAAGTGAGGGAGACATTTCTGTTGAGAGTGAAACGGACAAGGGCACGACTTTCAACATCCATTTCCCGCGACAGGCGATTCCCCATCCCGTGAAGAGCGCTTCGGACGACT
>CAZOZZ010000186.1:0-6747 GCA_964584435.1 uncultured Solibacteraceae bacterium
AACCGTCTCTTAGCAGATCGGCTCTTCTGTCCGAATTACTCTGACGACGTACAGTAACCTTGAGGTTACTTTTGTTCGAAACATATTCTCGACTCTTCTCGTCATATTTCTTCTTAGGAAGGCTCCTGTTTTGAGCGTTCGAACATCCAGCGTTTGTCTTGAAGCTGCTTCGGCTAGCGGAATTGAACGCAGAACTGCTTCATTTAGACTGCGGTAGAAAAGAGGAGTTGCGCACGGTGAGCGACATGATTATAGTTGCTTGTTGCTCGCCGGGAGCGTGTTCGTGGCGGGTTTGAACGGATCGCGGTAACACACCACTCAACCTCAAGTAGCGGATTGGGAGAGGACATACGCCGTACCAGTGGCGCGGGCTGACAGGACCGCTGCTTTTAATCGCGAAACATGACAACAGACCAGAAAGGTAGGGGTTCGAAGAGGTCGATTTTGCTTGTGGCGGCCCTTGTTTTGGCCGGATTGACCTGGGGACTACTGAACGAGGGCGGCGCCTTGAGGGGCCAGTCCAACACGGATCAATCATCTCCGGAAATTTCGCCGGTCTTTACGCCAGCCCACAAGACCATTTCTGAAGCTGTTCGACACTTCTTTGACATCCGGTCGGATCCGGTCCAGCCACTCGCTTATAGCCATAAAGTTCACATCGAAGATGCGGCGTTCGACTGTGTCGACTGCCATGACGGAGTGGACAAGGGACCGATCGCACACATTCCGAGCGTGGGATTCTGCATGGATTGCCATGACTTCATCGCCACTGAGAACCCAGCGGTCCAGCAGCTCACGGAGTATTACAATCGAAATGAGGAGCCTCCGTGGCAGCGGGTTTATGGATGGTACGAAGAGGCTCATGTGCGCTTCAACCACGCCCCGCACATCCGATCCGGAGTCGAGTGCGCCACCTGTCATGGAGACGTTGCCGAGATGACTGTGGCCGAAAGGGTCGTGGACCACTCGATGCGATTCTGCATTGATTGCCACGAGCAGGAACAGGCATCCAACGACTGCCTGGTCTGTCACTATTGATGCGTCACGGTAATTGCTTGACCACGGCGATTCCCCGCTCGCCATCCCAGAAGAAGGAAATTCCGGTTTTGGAGCACCATGGATCGCCGCAAATTCGTTAAGATCACCGCAGCCGCCGGTGCGACCACTACACTTGCCAGTTGCGGAAACCCCGAAAACGAACTCATTCGCTTCCTCCCGGACGAGTATCTTGTCCCGGGCATTTCGGTCTGGAAACCCAGCATCTGTCCGCTTTGTTCCGCGGGATGCGGCCTGACGGTCCGAGTCATGGAGGGCGATGTCGAAGTCGTCCGTAACGGTCAGGCCGGAGTCGTGACAAAGGGGCTGGTCAAGAAACTGGAAGGCAACCCAGAACATCCGGTCAGCCAGGGAAAACTCTGCGTGCGCGGTCAGGCAGCGATTCAGGTGACATACCACCCCGATCGCATAACCGGGCCGCTCAAGAGATCCGGCGAGCGGGGCTCCGGGCAGTTCGTACCGATCACGTGGGAAGAAGCGCAAGCTGAACTGGTGTCTCAGTTGGACGGTCTGGCAGCGGCGGGCAACCAGAATGCGCTGGCATTCTTCACCCGGCCCCTCAGCGGACAGCGGGGGTCGCTCGTTCAAGAGTTCCTCGGCCGGTTCGGCGCTCCGCCACCAATATCGTTCGAGGTCTTCGGAGACGAAGTGCTTCGTCGCGCCAACCTGGCAAGCTTCGGATTCGATCAACTCCCCACCCTGGATCTGGCACACTCGAGTTTTGTAATTGGGTTCGGTGCGGATTTTCTTGGAACCTGGAATTCTCCGGTTTCCCAGAACGTCGCGTATGGAGAAATGCGGAAGGGCCGACCGGGCGTGCGAGGGAAGTTTGTCCAGGTTGAGCCGCGCATGTCTCAGACGGGCGCAAACGCTGACGAGTGGGTTCCGGCCCGGACCGGTTCCGAGGGTGTCCTGGCACTGGGCCTGGCCCACGTAATCATGGAGTCCGGACTCGCCTCGGCGGAAGATGCAGGTGGCGCTGGACGGCTGATCAAAGGCTGGGCCGAAGGCCTCCCCGCCTACACGCCCGAAGAGGTAACCCGACTCACCGGTGTGGATCCGGAGCGGATTCGACGGCTGGCTCGGGAGTTCGGCAGAAACGGGCCTGGAGTCGCGTTGATCGGCGGCCCGGCTCTGGCGCAAACCAACGGGCTGTTTCACGCCCTGGCAGTGAACGCGCTGAATGCGCTCGTCGGAAGTGTCCAGAGACCCGGTGGCATCTTCTTCACGCCAAACGGTTCCCGGAACGGTTCGGGGGAAGGACGGTCGCTCCGAGAGGTTGCCGCCGGCATCCGGGACGGCGACGGATCACCGATCGAGATCCTCTTGCTGAACGACACGAACCCGGTCTTTGGAGCGCCGCCGGCCTGGGGTGTTCGGGAGGCCTTGTCGAGCATCCCCTATATCGCCAGCTTTGGTCAGTTTATCGATGAGACGAGCAACCTTGCAGATTTGATTCTGCCGGATCACTCGTTCCTGGAATCCTGGGTCGACTCCGTGCCCGAGTCCGGCACGACGATGGCGGTCCGAAGCGTTGCCCCGCCGGCCATGCGGCCGCTTCACGATACGCGTGCGATGCCCGACGTCCTGCTCGAAGCCGGACGGAGCCTGGCTGAACCGCTCGATCCCGCACTTCCCTGGCAGAATTATCAGGAAGCATTGCAGGCGGCTTTTGAAGCCTTGCCCGCTTCGGACGAATCGACCGACAACTGGACAAAGGCCCGTGCCGAAGGCGGTATATGGAGCGAGTCTCCCGTCCAGCCGTCCAATGGTGCAACGTCGGACCGGAGCGCCATGGCTTTCGAAGAAGCGCAATTCGACGGAGACGCGGGCGAGTATCCGTATCACTTCCTGCCTTTCATATCGCAGGCCGTCCTGGACGGATCGCTGGCTCATCTGCCCTGGCTCCAGGAACTCCCGGACGTCCTTTCTTCGGCAATGTGGGGCACTTGGGTTGAAATCAATTCGGCCACGGCGGACGGATTCGGCATCGTTCAGGGCGACCTCGTCGAGATCACCTCCGCACACGGTACGGTTCGAGCGCCCGCTTTCGTATCACCTGCGATCGCACCCGATGTCATAGCAATGCCTGTGGGTCAGGGACACGAGACCTTTACCCGGTTCGCCAGCGGACGGGGAACCAATCCCATCAGCATCCTTGCTCCAAGTCAGGAACCGGAAACCGGGGCGCTTGCCTGGGCTGCAACTCGCGTTCGTGTCCAGAAGGTCGAAGGAGAGGGTGGACTCATTTTGTACGGGGGAGCTTTGAGAGAGCATCCGGAGCACTCGAGGTAATAGATGCAGGAAGAACAGGATCCACAGGCAGAGCCGAACTATCGATGGGGGATGGCGGTAGACCTGGACCGTTGTACCGGCTGCGAAGCTTGCGTAACGGCATGCCACGCTGAAAACAACATCCCGACCGTCGGCCCGGACGAGGCGGCACGAGGTCGTGCGATGCACTGGATGAGGGTCGAACGGTACTTCGTAGGCGAGTTCCCGGATGTACAGGTGAAGTTCAGACCCGTGTTCTGCCAGCAATGCGACAACGCGCCGTGCGAACCGGTCTGTCCGACCTACGCGAGCCATCACACCGACGAAGGCTTGAACGCGCAGGTTTACAACCGATGCATCGGTACCCGGTACTGCGCCAATGCCTGCTCCTACAACGTGCGTTTCTTCAACTTCTTCAATCCCGAATGGGAAAAGCCGCTCAACCTGCAGTTGAATCCGGATGTCTCGGTGCGCGAGGTTGGCGTTATGGAGAAGTGCACCTTCTGCATCCAGCGCGTGAACGAGACCAAGATCGAGGCCAAGGCAAACGGCGAAGCCGTCCAGGACGGAGCTATCAAGCCCGCCTGCGTTCAATCTTGTACCTCAAGCGCGCTCGTGTTCGGCAATCTGAACGACCTTGACAGCGAGGTTTCGCGACTCTCCCGCTCGCAACGGGGAAGCAAGCTACTCGACGATCTCGGCGCTGAGCCTTCGGTTACATATCTCCAGCGGGAAACGTGGCATGAATCCGAAAACCGATAAGAAGCTGACCCAGGATCTCCTTCACCCGTTGCTTCACACGTCCGCGAAGTTTTACGTGGCGGTCGCGTTCTTCGGCTCCATCGTCCTGGTGGGCTTCGCTACCTGGGCATACCAGCTCGTCACGGGCATCGGTGTGGCGGGCATCAACTCGCGGGTCTTCTGGGGATTTTATCTGGTCAACTTCGTCTTCTGGATTGGAATCAGCCATGCGGGCACGTTGATCTCCGCCATCTTGAGATTGTGCAATGCCACCTGGAAACGTCCGGTCACCCGGTGCGCCGAGGCCATCACGGCGTTCGCGTTGATAATCGGCGGAATGTTCCCGCTCATCCACCTGGGACGCGTCTGGCTCTTCTTCTGGTTGATCCCGTACCCCAGCGATCGGTTGCTGTGGCCCAACTTCCGGTCACCGCTGGTGTGGGACTTTTTTGCGATCTCTACTTACCTGCTGTCGAGCCTTCTGTTTCTGGTGCTCCCGATGATTCCCGACTTCGCACTCATCAGGGACCAGACGACGGGACTGCGCAGCAAGATCTACGGGCTGCTGAGCCTGGGCTGGCAGGGAACGCCCAAGCAATGGCATCGCCTTGAAACCGCCATGCACATCATGGCAATCGCCATCATTCCGATCGCGGTGTCGGTACACACGGTCGTCTCTTTCGATTTTTCGATGGCGGTGGTACCAGGATGGCATTCGACGATCTTCGGCCCCTACTTCGTGACCGGCGCGATCTTCAGCGGTATCGCGGCTCTCATCATCGCGATGGCGTTGATCCGCAGGCTGCTGCACCTTGAAGAGTATCTGAAGCCCATTCACTTCCAGAACCTCGGGAAGCTCCTCGTGACGATGAGCCTGCTCTGGGCATACTTCCTTTTCAACGAACGGTTGACGGTGTGGTACGGCAACGAGTCACACGAACAGGGGCTTTTCTGGTCGATGCAGACTGGCGAGTATTCGCCGTTTTTCTGGACAATGGTCGTCGTAAACTTTGTCATCCCCGTCGTGATACTGGGCATTCGCAGGCTCCGGACGATCACCGGGACCGTCATTGCCTCAATTGGCATTGTCATCGGCATGTGGCTGGAACGTTTTCTGATCGTGATCCCTTCGCTGTCCTACAAGCAACTGGCCTACTCGTGGGGAAGCTACACTCCGGAGTGGCCGGAGTTGATGATCATGGTGTCGACCTTCGCCGGGATGGCGCTTCTCTACCTCCTGTTCTGTAAGTTTGTCCCCGTCATCTCCATCTGGGAACTTCGAGTGGGAACGCACCCGGAACTGAGAGTTGCCGAGAGTGTCGCGGAAGCTGCGTCAGCGGGAGAACTGGTATGAAGGCGATTTACGCCCTGTACGTGAGACCCGACTCGGCTCAGCGAGCCGTGGATGCCCTCCGAGCGGCTGGTTTCGCGGAGCACGAGATCTCCATCGCGTCCTCTGAGCCGCTTGAAGAGTTCGAGTTCGGCCAGAGGGATCGGGAAACCTGGATACCGACGATTGCCGTGATCGGCGGGGCCATCGGTCTGACCACCGCATATCTTCTCACTTCGCTCTCACAATTGTCGTGGCCGCTGAACACCGGCGGAATGCCGATCGTGTCGCTTTACGCCAACATGGTTCCCATCTTCGAACTGACGATGCTGGGCGCGGTTCTGGCCACGGTGGCAACGCTTATCGTGACTGCAAGGCTGGGCAGGAAGGGGGTCGGACTCTACGATCCTGAAGTATCCGACGGCAAGATCCTGATCGGCGTTCGAAACCCACCCGACGAAACCATCAACGACCTGGAACAGGCCTTTGGCAACGCCGGGGTTGGCGTAGTCAAGAAGATCCCCTGACGTCCAGGTTTCACACACAGACGGAATCGAATTCATCGCGAAGACGCGAAGGACGCAAAGGACGCGAAGCCGGGATTTGTTCTTACAAAATTCCAGAAACTTCGTTTCCTTCGCGTCTTTGCGATGAAAAAACGCGTCTTTGCGATGAAAAACTTTCGGAAGTCTTACGTTGTCGCGACGCACAGCCTGTCGAAGGCGTCGGTGAGCAGCGAGGCGATCTCGGGAGCCTCACGCCCTTCGATCTGGTGGCGTTCGAGCATGTAGACCACCTGTCCGTTCTGCATGATCGCGATCGATGGGGACGATGGAGCATATCCCGCGAAGTGTTCCCTCGCCCGTGCGGTGGCCTCCACATCCGCTCCTGCAAAAACAGTGATCAGGTTGTCCGGCTTGACCTGGTGCTGCAACGCCATTGCAATTCCCGGTCGGGCTTTACCCGCCGCACAGCCACACACGGAATTGACAATGACCATGGTTGTTCCCGGTGTGTTCTGGACGACTTCGTCCACCTCTTCCGGCGTCCTGGTGTCACGCACACCAAGATGAGCCAGATCGTCTCTCATCGGTTTGATGAGTTCCTCCGGATACCTCGGCGGTTTGTTGAATTCAAAATCCAATTTTGACTCTCCTCTGGGGGAATTGCCTTGTTGAAATTAAGAATAGGGCGTTTGGAAGGTAGCGTCAAGAAGCGGATGGGATGGGGACTTCAACACGAAGACACGAAGGACACGAAGCTTCTGAAATTCTGGAAGAACAAATCCGCACTTCGTGTCCTTCGTGTCTTCGTATCTGGACTCCTCTGTCAAGTAGGCACAACTC
>CAZOZZ010000187.1:0-6738 GCA_964584435.1 uncultured Solibacteraceae bacterium
GCGCGCAGGGGTATTCGGGTCTCAGGCGCGAAATGAGGAGCGGAACGATGCTTTGTCATCGTGACCGACGAATGACAAAGCCTGTGGCCCGAAGACCCCTGCGCCCTTCGGGTTACGACGGCATGGGGCCAGCTGCGGCGTTGCCACGAGATCGATGGCGAGCGGCTTCGTGTCGATGTGTCGTCGTGGCGCCTTGCATCTAGCCCCATGGCGCTCGTAACGCGACCCTACAGACTTCCACCACGGGCTGCTATCGGAAGCTTAATCGAAAATTTCGATCCACTCCCCACCTGGCTCTCGGCGAACAGTTCGCCTCCCTGACTCTCGACGGCGTGTTTTGCGATAGCCAGACCCAGACCCGTGCCACCGGACTCCCGAGTCCTGGCTTTATCGACTCGATAGAAACGTTCGAATATCCGCGGAAGCTCATGCTGGGGGATCCCGTCGCCGGAGTCGGCAACCTCGAGAACAAAGTGGGCCCCTTCGACGCGCCCGGCTATCTGAATTTTGCCGTCGGGACGATTGTGAGCGACGGCATTGTCGAGGAGGTTGGCGATGGCCGTGGTCAACCGGGAAGGGTCGGCCCTCACCTCGAACGGCGGACAATCCACCTCCACCTTCATCAGAGCTCGAGACGAGGCGTGCCTCAAGGCAAGTTGATCTCGAACGATCGAACCCACGTCCACGTGCTCGGTCCGGGAAGGCAGTTCGGCCTCCAGGCGAGCCAGCTCCAACAGGTCTCCGACAAGCGATTCCAGGTGGCGTGCATTTCGGTCGATCATTCTGAGGAACCCAGTCGTAGCAGACTCCTCACCCTCGGACTCGGACAGCAGGGTTTCGGCCGAACCCCGTATCGACGTGAGCGGTGTCTTGAATTCGTGGGACACGTTGGCGACGAAGTCGGTTCGAATCCGTTCGGTTTGACGGATCTCGGTCAAGTCGTGGAGGACCGCCGTGACCGCCTCGGCCCGACCCTGGCCCTGGGCGAATACAGGAGCAAGTTGAACGCGAATCGTCTGCGCTTCATTGGGATGCAGTTCGATGCAGCGAGGCTCGGCAACGGCAAAGACCCCACGGACGGCCTGGTCAAATTCTTCATTTCGAAACGCATCCAGACAAGTCTGGCCGATAAGATCTCTCGGGGTCGACAGGAGTGACTGGATCGACTCGTTTGCAAGCGTGATGCGACTTTCCGTGTCGAAGACGAGGACGCCGTCCGCCATCGCACCGAGAACCGATTCAAGGTGGGCTCTGGAATCGGACAATTCCCGGATCCGGGATGAGAGACTCTCCGTCAGGTCACGAACCGCATCTCCAACGTCTCGGATGAGGGGGTCGCCGGCAGAAGGAATCGCAGAATCGTCCTCTCCTCGACCGAGTCGTCGCACTCGGTCTCGGAGCCGCTCGAGCGGAGCCGACACTCTGGAACGAATGTAGATGCCGAAAACCAACAGGGTAGCTGCAAACAAGACGAATCCGGCCACACCCAGGCCGAGAAGCATCCATGCAAGGACGACGAGCACCAGATTCCAGGCCACCATCCGCCAGTGCAGTCCGACCTTCATTCTCCGGGCTCGTCCCGGGGAACATCAAAACGATACCCCACACCCCGGACGGTCTGGAGTCTCTCCCCCTCTGGCCCCAATTTGTCTCGCAACCGACGAACGTGCGTGTCGAGGGTTCGTGAATCCGAATCGCTGTCGTACCCCCAGACGTGATCCATCAGGAAGTGGCGGGTGAGAACTCTTCCCCGCACCTTCATCAGTTCCAAAAGAAGGTCGAACTCCTTGGCGGTCAGCGTCACTGCTCGTTCCTCAACATGGCAGCTCCGCATCCCCGGGTCGAGACGGACTTTGCCGGTTTGGACCAGTTCCGGTTCCAACCGACTCGTACGACGTAGCAGAGACTTGACCCGCAACACGAGTTCTCTCGGGCTGAACGGTTTTGTGACGTAGTCGTCCGCCCCGAGCTCAAAGCCCAGGACCCGGTCGATCTCTTCCCCGCGTGCAGTCAACATCAGGATCGGGATATATACCGAACTCCGGCTGCGGATCGCACGGCAAACTTCGTTGCCGTCCAGGTCCGGAAGCATCAGATCGAGGATGATCAAAGACGGGGAGCGTTCGAGGGCCATCTCAAGTCCCCCGCGGCCGGTCTCGGCCGATATCACTTCAAACCCGGCTCGGCCGAGGTTATGGTCCAGCAGTTGCCGAATGTCCGGGTCGTCGTCAACTATCAGAACTCTTTCCATGCCGGATGTCCTGCCCCTTCACCAGAAAGACAACCATCTCCCCGATGTTCGCACAATGGTCGCCAACGCGCTCCAGACCCTTGGCGATGAAAATCAGTTTCAACGCCCGGGAGATAGACTTGGGATCTTCGAGCATGTAGGTCAGCAACTCACGGAATATCTGCTCGTACATGTGATCGAGTTGCTCATCATCCTTCACGACCTGCTCGCCTAACGAAGCATCGGAGTTGACGAAGGCGTCGAAACTGTCACGCAGGATCTTTTCGACCGTGCGCGCCATGACCGGAAGGTCGATCAGCGGCTTCAGCTCCGGTTCCTGCATGAGCTCTTCAACTCGTTCAGCAATATTCACACCTACGTCACCGATTCGCTCAAGGTCTCGAACGATCTTGAATGCGGTCGTGAGAAACCGAAGGTCACTGGCAACGGGCTGCTCCAGGGCCATGATCTCGAGGCAGAGCTCGTCGATCTCTATCTCCATGCGATCGATCTCGTCGTCGCGCCGAATGACCTCTCGAGCCAGGGAGGGGCTGCGTTCGACGAGGGCACGAATGGAGTCCCGGATCATCAGTTCTGACTTGCTGCTCATGACCAACAGCCGGTCCTTCAACCGGCGGAGCAACTTCTCATAGTGCTGACTGGTGTGTTTGCGGTCACTCATAACTGGTTCAACCAAACCGACCGGTGATGTAGTCCTCGGTTTCTTTTTCCGTCGGCCTGGTAAAAAGTCGCTTCGTCTCGCTGAACTCTACGAGGCGACCGGAGAGAAAGAACGCGGTCTCGTCGGAAACGCGTGCAGCCTGCTGCATGTTGTGGGTCACGATGACGATAGTATAGTCGCGCTTCAACTCGTAGATCAGTTCCTCTATCTTTGCCGTGGATATCGGGTCCAGGGCAGAGGCCGGTTCATCCATCAAGAGGATGTCAGGCCGGACGGCCAGGGCACGGGCGATACAGAGCCGTTGTTGCTGGCCGCCCGACAGGGAAAGAGCCGACCGGTCGAGACGGTCTTTCACTTCGTCCCACAACGCTGCGGACCTGAGTGTGGATTCCACGATTCCATCGATCTCCTGCTTGTCCCTGGTCAGGCCGTTGACCCGCAGCCCGTAGGCCACGTTATCGTACACGGACATGGGAAACGGATTGGACTTCTGGAATATCATGCCGACACGTCGACGCAGATCTATGACGTCCGTTGTGTCAGAGTAGATATCCTCCCCGTCGATCTCGATGTGTCCCTCCAGCCGGGTGTTCCGAATCAGGTCGTTCATCCTGTTCAGCAGGCGCAGAAACGTCGATTTCCCACAACCTGAAGGTCCGATCAGAGCCGTTACCTGCCCTCGCTTGATGTTCGCCGTGACGTCGTGCAGCGCCTGGGCCTGTCCATAGAAGAAGCTTACGTCCGCGACCCGGATTTTCAATTCTCGTTCCATGCTCGCATTCGCCTTCTGATCAGGACAGCCGTAATGTTGAGGAGAAACGTCAGGGCCAGCAGCACAAGAACGGTGGAGTACAGCAGCGGCTTGGTCGCTTCGACGTCCGGCGACTGTGTCGACAACACATAGACATGATAGCCCAGCTGCATGAACTGGTCGTTCGGACGCGTCGGCAGGTAGGGCAGGAAGAATGCGGCTCCAGTGAACAGAACCGGCGCAACTTCGCCGGCACCCCGACTGACGGCCAGGATCGTCCCGGTCATGACACCGGCCCAGGACTGCGGCAGGACGACGCGAAAGATCGTCTGCAGCCGGGTCGCCCCAAGTGCCAGGCTCGCTTCACGGTGCTCTCTGGGAACCGAACGCAGGGTTTCCTCGACGGTCACGATCACCACGGGTAGTGTCAGAATCGCCATCGTCAACGACGCCCACACGATCGACGGTTGACCGAAGACCACTCGGCCACCATAAAGCCCATCATCGAGTCCACCTCCGATCGTCTGGATGAAGAAACCCAGGCCAAACAAGCCGAAAACGATTGAAGGCACACCGGCTAGGTTGTTCACAGCGAGGCGCGTCACCTTGTAGAGGTAGGATTCCATCCGCGCATATTCGGCAAGATAGATGGCGACGAGTACTCCGAAAGGCACGGCAGCTACCGACATCAGCAGAACGAGCAGTGCGGTGCCGTATATCGCTGGAAAGATTCCTCCATCCCTCATTCCGTTCCGCGGGGCCGCCGTCAGGAACTCCAGGGAGAGACGCTCCCAGCCGTTGATCCCGATGTTCAACAGGATGATGGCAAGCATCAGAACGATGATGATCGTCGCGATCAAGCTAAGGCCGACGACTGCGCGATCTACGGTCCTTGTCATGATGCCCCGTAGAGTTTCCGGCGTAGTCTCCTGTTCACGCGGTCACCAATTCCGTTGAGAACGGTGGTGATGAGGAACAGGAGGGTGCCGATGAAGAAGAGGACACGATAGTGATCGCTTCCGAAGACGACCTCGCCAAGCTCCGCCGCCACCGTCGCCGACAGGGTCCGTGCCGGGGTAAGGGGGTCCAGTGACATCAGGGCGGCATTCCCGGACACCATCAGAACAATCATCGTCTCACCGATCGCCCTTCCGAAGCCCAGTATGAGCGCCGCTCCGATCCCCTGGCCGGCCGCGGGCAGGACCACCCTCACCGCGGTCTGAGCCTTCGATGCTCCCAGAGCCAGGGATGCCTCGCGAAAAGAGCGTGGAACCCCAGACAACGCGTCCTCGGTAACGGTGTAGATGACGGGTATGACGGCAAGAGCCAGGCCAATCCCCGCAGTCAACGCGTTCAATCGAAAACGAAACCCGAAGGTTTCCGAGAGCCAGGAGGCAAGGACGATGAAGACGAAAAACCCGACGACAACGGACGGTATCCCGGCAAAGAGTTCGATCGTGGGTTTGAGCCATTCGCGCAGCCTGTGGGGGGCGAATTCCGCAGTGTACAAGGCGGCGGCGATAGCCAGGGGAGTGGCGATGATCATTGCGACCAGCGTCACCTTGATCGTGCCGATCAGGAGCGGGATCACGCTGAACCGAGGATTTCCAGAAACCGGTTGCCACTCCATCGGGGTACCGAGCATCGATCCGAGCGTCACTTCGGGAACGGCACCCACGATCAGGGGCCAGGCCTCACGTGCCACATATACGAAGATCAGGACGATGAGGGAGATGGCGGCCAGGGAGACGCCGAAGATCGCGAGTTCTCCCAGGCGATCCACTCGTCTCCGAAACGCCAGACCCGGTGGCACTTGCATGGGAACAGACGACTCTTCTCCGGACGACCCCGAAGCAGATGGTCCAGATGGACCAGATGGACCAGATGATTCCGGCTCAAACTTCACGGAGTTCCACTCTCGCGAAGCGGATAGTACCCAACCTCCGAAATGATCGCCTGACCTGCGGGGCTGAGGACCCAGTCCACAAACTCCTTCGTCAGGCCCCAAGGTTCACCCACGATGTAGAAGAACAGACTCCGGCTGAACGGATAGGCGTTGCTCAAGACGTTGTCTATCGTCGGCTCTATCGGGGCTGAGTCCGTCTGGACGTTGATCGAGATCGTCTTAATACCACTTGCATAGCCGATTCCACCGTAGCCCACACCGACCGGGTCCTGGGTGACCGCGTTGATGACGGCCGCCGTTCCCGGCAGCGACTGGTATCGAGGAGCAAAGTCTGCATCTCCCATCGCCTGCTCCTTGAAATAGACGTAGGTGCCGGAGCTGTTCTCGCGGCCGTAGAGAACGATCTCGGCATCCGCACCTCCAACCTCGCTCCATTTCGTAATTTCGCCTTTGAAGATCCCGGAAACCTGCGCGATGGAGAGGCTTTCGACTCCGTTCTCGGCGTTGAGGTAAACCGCAAGAGCGTCGAGTGCTACGGGGATTTCTCTCACATCGGCACCACGCTGTTCTCTGGTGGAAGCCTTCTCCTCCTCCTTCATGGCTCGGGAGGCCTGCGCAATATCGGTAGCACCATTGATCAGCGCGGCGATTCCGGTCCCGCTTCCACCACCGGTCACCTGGATGACGACGCCAGGATTGTCTTGCATGTAAACCTCAGCCCACCGTTGCCCTAACTGGACCATGGTGTCCGAGCCCTTGATCGTGACCGATTGCTGATCGGTTCGGGGTGCACAACCGGTGAGGGTCAGCAGAAGCACTAATGTCACCCACAAACTCGGCTTCGTCCTGTTGCATGTCATGACCCCAGAATAGGCCAGGCACGTTAAGTCCACGTGAACTCAACGTGAAGTCTTGGAAACGGTTTCACGGTGACTCGTCAACCTGTCCGGAAGAGCTATCTCGAGAAAAAACGTTTGACCAGCCGGCCGATTGGGCATATTAATCAACGATGCTTCACCTCCTTCTGGCGTTCGCCGTCTTTCAATCCCCCACCGTTCTCCAGAGCCAGGGGGACGGATTTCCGCTCATCGGCCAGTTGCATTTTGAGGGCGGTGTGGAGTGCGCCCCGCAAACTGGAGAGTTATTTCCCCAGGATTAGTACAGGCCGA
>CAZOZZ010000188.1:0-6297 GCA_964584435.1 uncultured Solibacteraceae bacterium
CCGTACATCAAGTAATTATCAACAATTTGATGTACGTCAAACCAGGCAGGTTCATGCAATCCCGGAATCCATCCGGCTCAACTTTTCCTGGAACGCTTCCCATGGTTTGACATAGAACCCACCGGCCTGCCAGTACGCAATCACTAGGATCGGTGCGGGGAGCCAGTCTCTCAAGAACGTGCTCAACACTGGCGCCAGGAATCGATCCGAGATCCATCCTGCCAGGGTCAAACCGACACCGATCCCCCCCAACAGGACAATCTTTTTCCTGGAACCAATCGGCAGGGGACGAATCCAGGCAAGGCCGGTCAGAAAGAGGAAGAAGACAACGTTGATCCACTCAGCGGTCCGCATGGAGAGAGAATAACCAGATCGATCCCAAGGTTATCCAAGTTTTCGCTATAATCTACCTGACTGCTCCGGCAGGTCATTCGGCCTGCGGCCGATCGGTCCGCCTGACTTTACTTATCTGGGGGTACTGTGAAACACGTTTTCCTCGCCACATCCCTGGTCGTTGCCATCGCCGGCCAGGCCTTTGCGCAGCAGGACAGAATCGTCCTGAAGACCGACCTGATCCTGGACGGCGCGGGCAACATAGTCCGAGACACGAACATCGTTGTCGAAGGCTCGAACATAGTTGGGACCGATTCCGGCGCCGAGGAGGTGACGTATGATCTTCGGGGACTGACCGTATTGCCAGGTCTGATCGATACCCACGTTCACCTGAACGGTCACTTCGAGGAAGACGGCCGGGCGCACGGCCCCGATTCCGACGAAACGGCCCAGGAATTGGTCCTCTACTCGGCCGAAAACGCTTATGCGATGTTAATGGCCGGCTTCACGACGGCCCAGAGCGTAGCCAGCCCGTATGACATCGAAGTTCGTGATGCCATCAAACGCGGAAGGATGCCGGGCCCTCGCATCCTGACCGCGATCCAGAGCGTCAGTGCGGCCAACGGCGGCCCGGAAGAGATCAGCGCTTTCGTCCGACAGCTGGCCGACGACGGTGCGGATGTGATTAAGGTGTTCGGCTCGGAGAGTGCCAGAGACGGAGGCGACCCCACCCTGACCGACGCACAGATGGAAGCCGCCTGCGGCACCGCTGCCGAGCTGGGACTTCGGTCCGTCGTCCACGCACACGGTTCGGAGTCGATACGATCGGCGATCCTGGCAGGCTGCACCGGAATCGAGCACGGCTCCAGCATGAGCGACGAGGTTATCGACCTTCTGATTGCATGCGGAACTTACTGGGACCCTCACTTCGGCCTGGTCATCGAAAACTACGTGAGCAACAAAGACAGGTATCTGGGTATCGGCAATTTCACCGAGGAAGGTTTTACTTCGATGACCGGTCTGGTCCCGGTCGTCATCGATACGATGAAGCGGGCACTCGCCAAAGGTGGTGCCAGAATAGTATTTGGAACGGACTCCGTCGCCGGCGCCTTCGGCAGAAATCAGGAAGAACTCATCTACCGCGTCCGTGATGCGGGTCAGGACCCAATGGAGGCGCTCGTATCGGCTGCCTCCCTGGCCGCCGAATCATTGAACCTCGAAGCCGAAATCGGCCGAATTGCATCGGGGTTTGAAGCCGACATCATCGCTGTCGACGGGAACCCGCTCGAAGACATGAGTGCCCTCAACCGCGTGGTGTTCGTGATGAAAGGTGGCAAGGTATACAAGAACGAGATCAAGGCATCTCTTCGAGACAATTAACCAGATCCTCTCCGATCAGGAGGCACAATGCTCCACCAATCAACAAGCGGAACCTATCGCCGAACTCTTACCTGGATCTTCGTCCTTCTGGTTGCCGGCGGGCTCGTCCTGTCTGGAGAACCGTTTTTACTCGGCCAATCCCGAACTTTTGACCTTGTCATCGAGAACGGTCGGGTGATGGATCCGGAATCCGGCCTCGATGCCGTTCGTAACGTCGGAATCAGCGACGGACGGATCGAAGATATTTCCGAAGATGCCCTCGAGGGACGAGAAACGATTGACGCAACCGGCCTGGTCGTCGCTCCCGGTTTCATCGACCTGCACGCTCACGGCCAGGATCCATTCAGCAGCCGCCTGCAAGCACTTGACGGAGTTACCTCGGCGCTGGAACTGGAGGGGGGTGTCTTTCCCGTCAACCAGTGGTATGCCGAACGCGAAGGGCAGGCAGCGATCAACTTCGGAGCAACGGTATCGCACGGTGGGGTACGAAGGAGCGTGCTCGGCTCCGACAGTGCGGTTTACGAGACCGCTTCCGGGGACCAGATGGCGGAGATGGAGTCCGGTCTCAGCGCCGGTCTCGATCAGGGATCACTCGGGATAGGATTCGGAATCCAATACACGCCGGGCGCTTCACGTGAAGAGATCTACCGGATGTTCAAGGTTGCCGGCGAACAAGGAGTCGTCAATTTCGTTCACATTCGGTTCGCCGGCCGGATCGAACCCGGGAGTGCCGTCGAAGCAGTCCAGGAAATGATCGCGAACTCAGCTGCGGCCGACGCTTCGGTTCACATCGTCCATATCGGAAGCAGCGGCCTGCGGCAGGTTCCGCTTCTGCTCGACATGATCGAGACTGCCCAGTCCGGTGGTCTGAACGTAACGACGGAAGTCTATCCGTACACGGCAGCATCTACGGGGATCGGGGCCGCAATATTCGATCCCGGCTGGAGAGAGCGGCTCGGTGCCGACTACGGCGACATCGAATGGGTCGCCACGGGAGAGCGAATGACCGAGGAAAGCTTCAACCGGTATCGCGCACAGGGTGGAACGATAATCGCTCACATCATTCCCGAAGACATGGTGGAGACCGCACTGGCTCATCCGCTCGTCATGGTGGCCAGCGACGGCGTGGGGTTCGTCAACGGACGCGCACATCCGCGAGGCGCGGGATCGTTTTCCCGCGTCCTGGGTCGCTACGTCCGTGAGCGGAACACCCTGTCGCTGATGGACGCCCTCGGGAAGATGACGATCATGCCGGCCAGGCGACTCGAAATCGCCGTCCCACAGATGAGAACGAAGGGCCGAATCCGGGTTGGAGCCGACGCGGACATCACGATCTTCGATTCCAACACGGTACTGGATCGTGCGACGTTCGCTGAACCTGCCCAGCCGTCGCGGGGCATCGCACACGTAATCGTGGGCGGCACGTTCATAGTCAAGGGCGGGCAATTTATCGAGGACGTCTATCCGGGACGGGCAATCCGGCGGCCGAATTGACGGCCCTGAAATGTCGCGTTACCGCCCTCCGTCAAGGATTGCGCGGACGGCCTGCAACAATTCGTGAGGTCGAAACGGCTTCGTCACCAGAGCCACGTTTTCCTTGGCCAATCTGCGCTGCAGCTCGTCATCCGAGTATCCCGACATGTACAAACACCTCAGCTCCGGCCGGTCCTTCCTCAGCTCTTCCACCAGGTCCGGACCGCTCGCTCCCGGCATGACGACATCGCTCAACATAAGGTCGACCGTCTTGTTCTCCATCGATGCACGAGTCGCCTCATAGCCCCCCGGCGACTCAATCACGCTGTAGCCATTGGTCGTCAGGACCTCCGAAGTCAGGACTCGAAGGGAGTCATCGTCCTCTACCAGCAGTATGGTCTCGGTACCTCTTATTTCCTGCTTTGCTTCAACCCGGGACGTAACGTCGGGCACCCTGTCGATTCTGGGCAGATAGATATTGAACGTGGTTCCAATGCCCTGCTCGCTGTATACCCACACCGAACCCCCGCTTTGGATCACAGTCCCGTACACCGCCGCAAGTCCCAATCCTGAGCCATCGCCGGGCTCCTTGGTGGTATAGAACGGATCGAAGAGGTGACCCTTTGTGTACTCATCCATCCCAACACCCGTATCTTTCACCGACAGCCGCACGTAGGAACCCGGGATAACGGACACGTGAGTGTCCACAAAAGATTCGTCCAAATCGACGTTGGCGGTCTCGATCTCGAGGCGGCCGCCGTCAGGCATGGCATCCCTGGCATTAACAGCGAGATTGATGACGACCTGCTCGATCTGGGTTGGGTCGGCCGCCACGTTTCCAAGCCCCTCGTCAAGATCGATCACGACCTCCACGTCTTCCCGGCTCAATCGTCGCAAAATTTCTTCCAACTCCTCTACTGTGTCGTTCAAGTTCAACGCTCGGGCTTTGAAGACTTGTTTCCTGCCAAAAGCCAGGAGTTGGCGCGTCAAATCAGACGCGCGCTCGGCTGCTTTCGCCATCGTCTGGACTTTCCGGGCCGTGGCGCCCTGTTTCGGCAGCTCTTCGAGCAACAAGTTGGCGTACCCACTGACCACCGTCAGGAGATTGTTGAAATCGTGTGCGATACCGCCCGCCAGACGACCCACGGCTTCCATTTTTTGGGCTTGACGGACCTGCTCTTCGACGTGTTTCAGTTCCGTGATCTCACGAACAATGGCCGCGTACCCGTTAACCTCTTCCATCTCGCCTTTCATCGGGAACACCGAGATGGACACGTCTAACGGGTGGCCGTCCTTTCGAAGCCGCACGGTTTGGGGAATGAACGTTTCATTACCGGCAAGAGCCCGCGAACGAATGGAGCCATGCTCCTCCGTACGGTCGGAGGGAAGCAGGCACGAAACCGAGGAGCCGACCATTTCCACCGAGGCGTAGCCAAACATCTTCTTCGCTCCCTCGCTCCAGTTCATGACGATGTCATCATGGCTAAATCGGACGATCGCGTCGGTAGACGCATCGAGTATTGCAGCAAGTTCGAGGCGAGACCGCACGGCGACCCGTTGATCTGTAACGTCGACCGCAGAGAGTATCATCCGGGAATAGTCAGGACAGTCGTCTGCAATCGGAGCGGCGAACCGTGCTTCGAAAATGAGCGCCTTGCCGTCTGAGGCGACCGCGGGGATCTCCGCCTCGAACAGAAATTCCTTCCTCCACAAGACTTCGAGCAAGTCCCGAAACATGCAACGGCTTTCGGGGCGGGACAGATGAGGGAATTCCGTCAACACGCTTCTGTCTTCAATCCCCAGCAGATCCATGCTGGACTGGTTGATCTTTCCAACTTCGAGCAGACTCTTTGCGTGTGCCAGCGCATCGTCCATTTCGTTGAGGAACGCCTCGAAATCAACAACACCGGATTGTTTCCGCTCATCCATCCAAGCAAGGATTCCGGACATGTCCAGCTCCCATACGAGCATGGGTGAGTTGTCAAACAAGTGCCTGTAACGCTCCTCACTGACCCTCAGCTCACTTTCGATCCGCCGTAACTCCAAGAACTTTTCTTCCAACAGATCGTTCGCTTTCGCAAGATCGCTCGTTCGGTCACGAACGCGTCGCTCCGAGACTCGACCAAACAGCCAGAACGATATCGCCAGGCCGGCGAAAAATAGAAGTAGAACGCCAACAAAAATCAGCCGGTACGGCGGTACGACAGGTAGCGTTATGTCGGAACGTTCTCGCGGTGCCAGCCGATATCCGCTGTCGAACGGCGGCCCGATCTTGGACTGATCCGCGATACCGACGATCTCAACATCATCTCGTGTGCCAAGTCGGGAGCGGGCCCGCGGTTCTGCTACAGATCTGGCAAATCTGGGTGGGAGGCGAACCTGAATTGTGCCCGATCGGTCGCCGAGTTCAACGCGAACGGTCCCATCGGACTCCGACCCCATTACGAGCTGGCCATGAACCCTGACGAGTTGGTTCGCGTAACGCTCACCCAACAGATCCGCCACCAGCACGTCTCGGGGACTCGGTGGTTGCGATTTACCCTCAATCTGAAGACTTTGGATGTGGAGTTCCTCAACTCCCCGACGATGAAGTAACAGGCCACGCGCCCGTACAATCGTGCCCGGTAGGATTCCGGCCAGGGTTGTCGACTCCTCGGTCAGGAGGCGAAGCCCGCCCGTGTTGTCCTGGATGACGACGTAATCGAAGCCCTGCCGGGCTTCGCGGGGATAAGTGGTTGCCGTCCCGACGACAGTCAGAATCTGACCGATTCGATCTGGCACAAAATCGGAATCCCCGTCGACCAGAACATCTTTGATCGGCATGGTGTCGACGACCTGACCGAACGCGAGGTACAACTGAGACGTCGAATACAGGATTCCCACGAGAATCAGACGTGCCGCACGACGGCTCCGGGAATCAACCTTCCTCATCTCCGGCGCCTCTTCCGCCAACACCGCTCACAAACAAGACATGAATTTTCTTCACGCATCCAGAATTATCCGAACCGTACGCTCCAGTTCAGCGGGCGTGAAAGGCTTGTTGATAAAAGGAGTCCCCACTACTGTCCGGACGTTGAAGGATGAGCTTCTCATAAGTATTTGATTGGGCAT
>CAZOZZ010000189.1:0-6155 GCA_964584435.1 uncultured Solibacteraceae bacterium
GTGCGACGAGGGGGGAGGTCGCTCTTCGCGTCCTCCCCTACTCTACCGGTGAAATCCCCTCACCCCCAGATCATGCCATTCGAGCCTGAGCAAAAAGCAGGCTTGATACATCACCCACCGAAGTTCTAAGTTTGTTGCCATATGTCTGATGATCGTGATGAGTTGATCGGCCGGCTCGATTCGCTGGAGGCGGCTGCCCGGAACGGACAACCGAAGGCAATCGCCCGACAGCACGAACAGGGAAAGCTCACGGCGAGAGAACGTGTCGAACGGCTTATGGACCCGGGCACATTTGTCGAAGACTTCCTCCTGGCAGAAAGCCCGGCGACCGAGTTCGGGATGGCCGATCGAAAGCAACCAGGCGACGGTGTCATCACAGGCTACGGGAAAGTGGACGGTCGCCCGACCTATGTCTTCGCCCAGGACTTTACGAGCTTCGCCGGGACTGTCGGAAGCGTACATGCCGAGAAGATCGCCTACACGATCGAAACCGCTCGCAAGACTGGTGCTCCCGTGGTCGGCTTGTACGATTCGGCTGGAGCCCGGATCCAGGAAGGCCTGGATGTCACGCGTGCGATCGGAAAGCTCTTTTTCCAGAACACGGTGACTTCGGGTGTCGTCCCACAGATCTCGGCCATCATGGGACCTTGTATCGGTGTCGCGGCCTATTCCCCCGCACTCACGGACATCATCATGATGGTCGAAGGTACGAGCCAGATGTTCATCACCGGACCGTCGGTTATCAAGGAAGTGACCGGTGAAGAGGTGACCATGGAACAGCTCGGCGGTCCCAAAGTCCATTCTGAGACGTCCGGGGTGGCCGATCTCGTCGCGAAGAACGACGAAGAGTGCATCGACCGGATACGGGGTCTTCTCGGATACCTGCCACCGAACAACCGGACGGAACCTCCCTCGACGACTCCAACCGATGACCCCGAACGTCGTGTTGACGAGGTCGACGACATCGTTCCCGACAACGTACGAAAGCCCTACGACATCCGGAAGATTATCAGAAAGCTTGTCGACGACGAGTCCTTCGAGGAACTGAAGCCCAAGTGGGCCCGGAACATCGTCATCGGTTTCGGCCGATTGAACGGGCGCTCAGTTGGATTTGTCGCCAACCAGCCGATGTTCCTTGCCGGGAGCCTCGACGTCGACTGCTCCGACAAAGCATCCCGGTTCATACGGTTTTGTGATGCCTACAACATTCCGATCATCACTCTGGTCGACGTACCCGGATACATGCCCGGAACCAAGCAGGAACAGAGAGGCATCATTCGTCATGGCGCAAAAATGCTCTACGCGTATGCGGAATCCACGGCACCCAAGGTCACGGTGTATCTCCGGAAGGGTTACGGCGGCGCCAAGCAGGCCATGTGCACCCATGAGATGGGCGCCGACCAGGTCTTCGTCTGGCCAGGTGTCGAGCTGGCCGTCATGGGCGCGGCCGGTGCCGTCGGGGTCCTGTACAAACGCGAGATCGAACAGGCGGAAAACCCCGACGAGGTCAGACAGCAGAAGCTCGAAGAGTTCAACGAACGCTTCGTTGGCCCCTTCGAAGCGGTAGCGAAGCGGTACGCCAACGCCGCGATCCGTCCCGGCGAAACCCGTATCCGCTTAATTCAATCGCTGGAAATGCTGGCTACTAAGGTCGAAGACAGACCGAAGAAGAAGCACGGCATAATGCCGGTGTGAGACGGGGACGGGGATCTTTCAACGCAAAAGCGCGAAGCTCGCAAAGTTCTTGGTGTGGGACAGCTGCTTTTCCCTTCCCAACAAACTCCATTTGCGCCCTTTGCGGCTTCGCGACTTTGCGTTGAAACCCTTCTTCCCTGGTCACTGCCCACATCGATCACTCCTTGCCACTTTCCTTCCCTAAAGCCCAGTCAGGGACTGACTCACCGTAACCGGTGGGTTCCAGCGCATAGGCGTTTTCGCTGTGCTGGCTCATGTCCAGGCCCATCTGCTCCTCATCCGCGCTGACGCGCAGCCCCATGATCGGTTTGAGAATGCCCAGGATGATGAAAGTTCCGACACCGGCGAACGCGACAGTCGCACCGACGGCTATGAATTGTGTCCAGAGCAACCCGGGATTGCCAAAGAAGAGCCCGTTCCCACCGTCGGGGTTGATTGCGGTCGAGGCGAACAGGCCCGTTGCCAGGGCACCCCATATTCCACCGATTCCGTGGACGCCGACGACATCGAGTGCATCGTCGTAACCCAGTCTGGACTTGAACTCACAAGCGGAATAGCACAACACACCTGCGACCGCACCGATCGCGATCGACGATACCGGACCGACGAAGCCTGCTGCCGGCGTAATAGCGACGAGGCCGGCAACCGCTCCGGTTGCCGCACCCAGAACCGTCGGCTTCCCCTTCACGAGCCATTCAGTGCCCATCCAGCCCAGAGCCGCTGCGGCACCCGCGGTGTTCGTGACGACAAAGGCGCTGACTGCAAGGCCCGATGCCGACAGGGCCGAGCCGGCGTTGAACCCGAACCACCCAACCCACAGCAGGGATGCTCCGAGTACGGTAAACGGCAGGTTGTGAGGCGGCGAAGAGTGGCCGTAGTTCAAGCGTCGCCCCACCATAATGGATGCGACCAGGGCCGATATCCCGGAACTGATGTGGACAACGGTGCCCCCGGCAAAGTCCAGCGCCCCGAGTTCGCCGAGCCATCCCCCGGAACCCCAGACCCAATGTGCCAGCGGATCGTATATGAACGTTGCCCATAGCAGTGTAAACACCAGAAAGGTGTTGAACTTCATTCGTTCGGCGAAGGCACCCGTCATCAGGGCCGGCGTGATAATGGCAAACATCAACTGGAACACCATGAACGCCTGGTGGGGGATCGTATCGGAGTACATACCCGGATCCTGGCCGACTCCCGCAAGTCCCACCCATTCCAGGCCGCCGACGAGCCCACCTGGAGCGAACGCCAGACTGTAACCGAACAGGACCCACTGGACACTGATGAGCGCAACGATGATGAAGCTCTGCATCAGGGTGCCCAACACGTTCTTCGTCCGAACCAGCCCCCCGTAGAAAAGGGCGAGGCCCGGTATGGTCATCAACAACACCAGAGCGGAACAAACCATGATCCACGCCGTGTCGCCGGTATCAACGGCCGGAGCTCCGGCCTCCTGGGCAGCGGCCGCCAGCATTGTCGGAAATACCGCTATTGCCAGCAGGGATGAAGTCAACAAAACGCTCAGTCTTCCCATCGCAGTGTCATCTCCTGGGGTGTGGTGATTGGGAAACGGTGGCCCGTCTGCCTGGCCCGTGGTAAACCCGCATCCACTTCGTCACGGACCGCGGGTCTCTTGTAAGATAGGATGATTTCGAGGTCAAGAACTATTTGTCTCATGCGTCCCAGTCGGTTCGGGTCCCTGGCCGCCGGTCGCAGAACTCCACCACTGGCTACTAGAGGCTGCCGGGCCCTGAAGTCGGCGGCGACACTGTCGATCTTAAAGATGAAAACGCTGCTCGAATTGCTCCCCCACATGTCGGATCTCGGTGATCGGGAAGCCCTTCGATTCTGGAACGGCTATCGGACCTGGACATGGTCCTACTCCGATCTGTACGAGTGCATCGGCCGCTTCGTCGGACACCTTGACGCCGCTGGAATGAAGAAGGGCGACCGCCTCCTCATCTGGTCCGAGAACCGGCCCGAATGGGTCGCCGTGTTCTGGGCTTGCCTGGTTCGGGGAATCCAGGTGGTCCCGATCGACTCCCGCTCATCCCTTGACCTGGTCGGCCGCATCCGGGAAGAAACCCGGGCCGTCCTGCTTGTCCATGGATCGTCCCCCGGTGGCGAAGAAGTATCGAAATCCGACTTTCTCTCCCTGGCCCACTTCCCTATCGGCCAGATTCACGACCTCCCCCGGAACCCGGAGTTTGCCCCCTCGCAGGTGGATCCAGACGATATCGTCGAAATCGTCTACACATCCGGAACGACTGCCGAACCCAAGGGTGTAGTCCACCGCCACAGAAACATATGTGCCAACCTGAACCCGATCCGGAACGAGATCGACCGATACAAGAAATGGGCCCACTTTTTTCAACCCATCAGGTTTCTGGTGATGCTGCCGCTGGGACATATGTTCGGCCAGGCGATGGGCATTTTCATCCCCCTGCTGCTGGACGGAGCGGCGGTGTTCATGAGCAGCCTGCATCCGGGTGCCATACAGGAAGCTGTCCAGCGACAACGCGTGTCGGTGCTGGTGTGTGTTCCGCGCATCCTGGAGGGCCTCAGAGCGGACGTCGAGCGAACTCTTATGCCCGAGCGGCAACCACCAGGGACCGCCCGCATCAGTGTCGCCAGGCGTTGGTGGCACTACCGCCGGATCCACCGTGCTTTCGGCTGGAAATTCTGGGCATTTGTCGTCGGTGGTGCACCGCTTGAGCCCGAGGCCGAGGAGTTCTGGTCCAAGGTCGGCCTGATGGTCTTGCAGGGATACGGGCTCACTGAGACCAGTCCGGTCGTTGCCGTCAACCATCCCTTCCATGCCCGTCGCGGAACACTGGGCCGTGTCGTGTGTAGTCAAGAGATCAAGATCGCCGAAGACGGTGAAATCCTGGTCCGGGGAAGCAGTGTCGTCAGTGAATACGTGCACCAAGGGGCCCGGTTCGAACCCGTCTCCGACCCTGATGGGTGGTTCCACACCGGCGACATCGGCCGGGTCGACCAAAACGGACAACTGGTCTACCGCGGCAGAAAGAAAGACATCATCGTGACGCCGGACGGACAGAACGTCTATCCGGAAGACATCGAGGCCGCACTCGCCCAGATCGAAGGCATCCGGGACAGTACTGTCGTTCCCGTTCACGGACCGGACGGTGAAAGGGTTCATGCGGCGCTCATTCTGGAGAGCCCAGCCAACGACACGGACGACACGAACGACACGAACGACACGATGGATGCGGCAAGCCTGATCGAACAGGCAAACCAGCGGCTGGAACCGGGCCAGAGAATCCGGAGTTGGTCCATCTGGCCGGATGACGACTTTCCGAGGACTCCATCAACGTTGAAGGTAAAACGACGCCTCGTCGGCGAGCGTATATCGGGTGATTCAACCGAGGCGTCGGCCGAGCCGGCCAAACATCTGGACGAAATGATCTCAAGGCTCGCCGGTCGCTCCACGGACAGGCTCAACGACTCTCTACGATTGAATGAGGACCTGGGCCTGTCCTCGCTCGAGCGGATCGACCTGTTGTCATGGCTTGAAGTGCGGTACGATCTCAGTTTGGACGAAACCGAGTTCTCCGGAATCTCGACCCTCGGTGATCTGAAGTCCTGGGTCCAACAGGCCCGCGGTCGAACAAGGTCGGGACATCAGGTCATTCGTGATACCGGGTCACCTCCCGAACGCCCGGCCCAGACCCGGGTCGCACCACCGCGATGGTCGCAGAGCTTCCCCATGCGGCGGTCCAGGAACCTGGTTCAGGCTCTACTGGTCCGACCTCTGTTCGGTCACTACATCGCCCTTCGTATCCAGGGCCTCGAAAACCTTGATGCAGCACCTTCACCGGTCATCTTTGCCGCGAACCACGCCAGCCATCTTGACACCGCTGCAATCGTCGCGGGCCTCCCCTCGCCCTGGCGAGGAAAACTTGCTCCAGCCATGCTGCAGGAGTGGTTCACACCGTATTTCACCCGCAGCGGATCGATCCCGAGTCGCCTGTCCCTTGGAAGCCAGTACTACCTTGCTTGCGGACTTTTTAATGCATATCCACTTCCACAACACCTCGGCCAGGTACGGGAGGCCCTTCGCTACACCGGCGAACTCCTCGGTCGAGGCTACTGTCCCCTCGTCTATCCCGAGGGAAAACGAACCCCCAACGGTTCCCTCCAACCATTCCAACCCGGGATCGGCTTGATGGCCCTCCGCCTCCACGCCCCCATCGTTCCGCTTCACCTCGAAGGCATGTTCGAAATCATGTCCCTCCACGATTCCTGGCCAAAAGCCGGCCCTGCGCGCCTGAAGATCGGAAAACCACTGACAGCGGAAGCCGGGGAGGACTATATCGCTTTCACAAAAAGGCTGGAAACAACGTTCCGTCATATGTCGTGACGTCTCTCGCACCGGCACAGTTGTTTTCAACATGATGGGATGGACTCCTCCTTTGACTTGGTCGGCATCTAAAGTGCCA
>CAZOZZ010000190.1:0-6135 GCA_964584435.1 uncultured Solibacteraceae bacterium
TTGTCTGTACTAAACTTTTGGGAAAAGTCTCCAGTCGGAGGGGCGCACTCAAACGCGTATAATTGTCTCGGTGCGTAAGTTACCATAAGTGACGGTATGAAGGCATCGACACCGGCTACGAAACTCTATCTGGCAGGCCTCGCACTGCTGACGCTGGCGTTGCTGGTGTTTGTGCAGGCAGCCTTCAATCTCGAACCGTTCAACATCAGCCCCACGGCCCCTGGCGAGATCCTCCTTCTTTACACCCTGTCGACGTTCATTTTTCTGGTCCTGATCGTTTTCGGGTTTGTGTTGCTCCGCAGCCTGTTCAAGTTGTGGGTGGAACACAAGAGTGAGAGGCCCGGGGCAAAATTCAGGACACGACTCGTACTGTCGATGATCGGCCTCACCCTGGTGCCGGCAACTTTCCTTTTCCTGTTCGCATTCGGCCTGGTCAATCGAAGCATCGTCAAGTGGTTCAGCGTCCCAGTGGACACGATCTTCCAGACAACAGAGGAAATTGGAAGCGAGTTCACCGCCGAGCACGAAATTGCCGCCCGCGGCATCCTGGCTCAGATCGCAATCCAGCCTCCGGACGATCTCGAAGCGGCGAGCACAAACTTCAGATTGGAGGCGATCGCGTTGATGGACGCCGATGGACGCTTCATTCGCCAATCCGAGAACGCCGGCCGGTACACAGAAGAGTTCAGGCAACAGGTCAGCGCAGCCAGTAGAGAAGAAGACCCGGCGCTTACGACCCTCGAAGGCGCCCTGGTGGGGGCACAACAAGTCGCAGGTGACGATGGCGGTAGCGAGTTCGTGGTGGCCGTATTCCACACGCCCGAGCACTTCCAGGATCTGACTGCGGAAATCGCTGCCGAACGGCTGGGATACATCCAGCTCGTCCAGAGCCAGCGGCTGATTCGTGACAATTCAGTCCTCATCCTGGTGTTGATGACGATTCTCGTGCTCTTTGCCGCGGTGTGGACAGGTCTGTACCTGTCGAAACGCATCACGATTCCCATCGAGGCGTTATCGGGTGCAACCCGGGAGATCTCCGCCGGCAACCTGGATCACCGCGTCCAGGTCCAGGCGGACGATGAACTCGGGATGCTCGTCGGCCTCTTCAACGATATGGCCGACCAGTTGCAGCTCACTACGGCAGAACTGGAAACCAGGCGTCGCTACACCGAGATCATTCTCGAGGCCATCCCAACTGGAGTCATATCGATCGACGATGACTTCCGGGTCACGAAAATGAACCGGGCGGCACGAACGATGTTTTCGATCGAGTCGGCCCAAACCTTGAATGACGTCTTTGCCAGTGAGGATCTCGAACAGATCGCAGAGTTGCTGCGCGTTTCCCGGCAGGAGGAAACCCTCGCTCGAGAACTGACCCTCAGCACCCACGAGGGCCCCGTCCACAGCGCCGTCACTGCGAGCGTGCTGACAACGGGTGGTTTCGTCCTCGTCGTCGAAGATCTGACCGAAGTCGTCAAGGCACAGAAGGCAACTGCATGGAGGGAGGTGGCCCGGCGGCTCGCCCACGAAATCAAGAATCCTCTGACGCCAATCCAGTTGTCCGCCGAGCGCATCGCCCGCAATGTGAAACGCATTTCGACTCCGGAGCCCCAGGTTACAGGAGTCATCCAGGAGTGCGTTGACGGAATCATCAGCGAAGTCGGAAGCCTCAAGGCACTGGTCAACGAGTTTGCCCGCGTCGCGCGGCTCCCCACGATATCCAGACAACCTACCGAGATGAAGGGCCTTGTTGACATGACGCTGGCTCTCTATGAGGATCGTTTCAACGGCACCGAGGTACACTCGATCGTGCCCGACGACCTGCCGCCGGTTCTGATGGACTCCCAGCAGATCAAGAGGGTCCTCATCAACCTTATCGACAACGCCCTCGAAGCCATGTCCGGCAAACCCGACAAGGAGCTGACGATCGGGTGCGAGCTCGTGCGGGATGAAACCATGGCTCGCCTGACAGTAACCGACACGGGAAGTGGAATCGCCCGGGAAGATCGGAACCGACTGTTTGCGCCGTACTTCTCGACGCGAAAGAACGGGACGGGACTCGGTCTTGCAATCTCGAGCCGAATTGTGGCGGACCATGGCGGCTATATCGGATCGGAACCCAACACGCCACACGGCGCGAAGTTTGTCGTGGAGTTGCCCGTATGCCAAGAGTCCTGATCGTCGACGACGAGAGTGGTATCCGACAGTCTCTGAAAGGGGTGTTTGAGGATGAAGGCTTCACCGCCGATGTCGCTGCAACCGGAGAGGAATGTCTGGAAAAACTCGAAGGTGGGGACTATGAACTGGTTCTGCTCGATGTCCTGCTGCCGGGCATAGACGGGCTGGAGACCCTTCGACGCATTCGCCACACATTCTCTTCCCCGTCGGTCATCATGATTTCCGGGCACGCCACAATCGCCACTGCTGTAACCGCCACCAAACTCGGGGCTTTTGATTTCATGGAGAAGCCCCTGTCGATCGAGCACACCCTGCTGATCGTCCGCAATGCCCTTTCACACCGTCAACTCGAACGCACCAACTCCGAACTGCGACGCCAGATCGAGGCACGATACAACATCGTCGGCGAAAGCATTCCCGTGAAGGCATTACGGAAACAGATTTCGGTCGTGGCGCCTACCAACAGCCGTGTCCTGATATACGGGGAAAGCGGGACCGGCAAAGAACTCGTCGCTCGAAACATTCATTTTCAAAGTCCCCGCGTCGACCAGCCTTTTATCGAAGTCAACTGCGCGGCTATCCCGGAAGAGTTGATCGAAAGTGAACTGTTCGGTCATACGCGAGGCTCGTTCACCGGCGCGAACGAGGACAAGAAAGGCAAGTTCGAGCTTGCTGCCGAAGGCACCATCTTTCTGGACGAGGTTGGTGACATGAGCCTCAAGACACAGGCCAAGGTGTTGAGAGTCATCGAACAGCAGAGGTTTCAGCCCATCGGCGCACAAGCAACCCGCAGCGTCGACGTCCGGATCATCGCCGCCACCAACAAGAACCTGGCAAACGAGATCAAGGCCGGCAGATTCCGGGAAGATCTGTTCTACCGGCTGAACGTGATCCCTTTCTTCGTGCCCCCTCTTCGGGAAAGGCACAAGGACATCCCCGTCATCGCCCGTTACTTCATGAGCATCTTTTCGGCCGAACACGGACGCCCGGCCAAAGAGTTTACCGACGACGTGCTCGACGCAATGGCACAATACGCATGGCCCGGGAATGTACGTGAGCTCCGCAACGAAATCGAACGCCTGGTGATCATGCTGTCCGGCGAAAGGATCGGCGTCGGGGATCTGGCCCTGCCGAACGGGAGCACCTCCGTGCAAGGGCAGACGCTACAGGCGGCGCGAGCTCAATACGAGCGAGAACTCATGATCTCCAAGCTCGAGGAAAACGCGTGGAATATCTCCCAGACAGCTCGGGTGTTGGGATTGGAACGGAGCCACTTCTACCGAAAGATGAAGGCGTACGGGATTGAGAAGGGAGAATAGTGCTCAGGTAATCAAGGCACTGTCCCTGACACAGGGACAGTACGTGCTGACGAACAATCGGGCGATTATACGTTGCGAGTCAGTAGTGGACGGGACACCTGTGCGCTGCCGGTCGCCCCATGTCCGGTCTGATTCCAGCGGTTCCTTACCGACACGGTGCGGATCCCAGGTGTGGCACGACGATAAGCGGCCCTATTCGGCCAGTGACTTAAAATATTGCTTCAGCGTCTTGTAGTGAAGCGACTTCCCGAATCGTGAGCGGAGCGCGCTCTCGATCACGTCTGGAAAATCCTCCGGATGCCGACGCTTCATTTCGCGTATCACATTCTTCCGTGTCTCGTCGGTTCTGAAAAGCATGGCCACAAGCTGCTTGTCGCTGCACTTGTACTCAGTTTTCTTCGATGCAGCCTTCTTCGATGCAGCCTTCTTCGATGCAGCCTTCTTCGATGCAGCCTTCTTCGATACGGTTTTCTTCAATGCGGTTTTCTTCAATGCAAAACATCCCCATGGTTCTAGTTCTTTTTAAATCACTTCCTCTCCAAATCCTAGCAATGAAGTCCGGGCTGTAGCCAGGAGAGCGGCCCAAGTCGCGGCTTCGCTGGACTCGTGACCGGTGCCTGCTGCTGCCAAATATTGGCTCTAATCTCAGGGAATGGGGTTCTGCCCCTTAATACACCAAAATCGTTGACTGGAACTGCATTCGAAGGCCCGCATACATCACCCTTCGATGAACTGAAAAGCTGAGCTGAAAACTGTGGACATTGAGGAAATATGCAAGCTCGCGCCATCCCGGGTGGCATCAAGTTCCGGCTACCGGCCAGTAGTTCCTGCCTTCGTCGTAGACTCTCTTGGGAATCAGGACGCGACGGCGATAGGTCAATATGGTTTCGCCGTTCTGGTTGATGCCGCGGGTCGCTACATAGACCTTGCCGCGATCCGGTTTGGAGGATTCTTCTTTTTCGAGAACGGTTGTTTCGGCGTAGATCGTGTCGCCGTGCCAGACTGGGCCCGTGTGTTTGATGGACTCGTACTCGAGGTTGGCGATCGCCTTCAGGCTGATGTCGGCGACCGACATGCCCACAACCAGGCTGAACACGAAGGTCCCGTTGACTAGTCGTCGGCCATGCTGGAGCTGCGAACAATAGTGTTCGTCAATGTGCAAAGGGTTCTGATTCATCGTAACTAAGCTGAACCAGGTATCGTCCGCTTCCGTCACGGTTCTGCCGGGCCAGTGTTTGTAAACCTGCCCCGCTTCAAAATCTTCGTAGTATCGACCGAGGTTCATCTTTACTCCTCTCAGTTGTCGCTTGTTCGGGGTTCGATTTCCCGTCCCCGACTGACCACTGCCCACTGACCACTTCCCTCAGTCCACCTTATACTTCTCGACCAGCCCCTTCGCAATAAGGATCTTCTGTATCTCGTTAGTCCCGCCACCGACGATGAGGAGGGGCGCATCACGATAATAACGCTCGACGGCAAAGTCCTTGGCATAGCCGTAACCGCCGTGGACACGCATCGAGTCCAGTGCGACCTCTTGTGCCATCTCCGTTGCGAACAGCTTGGCCATCCCGACCTCCAGATCGCAACGCTCCCCACGATCCTTCTTCTCGGCGGCATTGTAGGTGAGCAACCTGGCGGCTTCCAGTTTGGTTGCCATGTCGGCAAGCTTTCCCTGGATGGCCTGATGCTGGCAGATCGGTTTCCCGAAGGTAACGCGGTGCTGTGAGTAGTGGATCGCATCCTCGAACGCGGCGCGGGCGATCCCGAGAGCCCGGGCAGCAACATTGATGCGTTCGCTCTCCAGGCCGGTCATGATCTGTTTGAAGCCCTCTCCTTCCTTCTCACCGACCAGGTTGTTTGCCGGAACCCTGAAGTCTTCGAAAACGATTTCGCAGGTCTCAACCCCCTTGTAGCCACATTTCTCGATATCCCGGCTGATGACGAAGCCGGGATTTCCCTTCTCGACGATGAACGCACTCATACCTTTGTATGGTGGCGTGGCTTCGGAGTCGGTCTTTGCGAGGAGAGCAAAAGTGTCGCCATGGCGGCCGTTCGTCACCCACATCTTGGAGCCGTTCAGTACATAGTCATCGCCGTCACGTTTCGCAACAGTTCTGATCCGCTGCACATCGCTACCGGCGTCTGGCTCGGACAGGGCCAGGCCACCGCGATGTTCTCCTGTTGCCAGTTTCGGCAAGATCCGCTGCTTCTGTTCGTCGGTTCCGAAACGCGACAGAACATCGCACATCACCGAGTGCGTGCCCAGAATGCCGGCGGCACCCATCCAACCACGCGACACCTCTTCGTAGATCATTGCGTAGGTCACATAATCGAGATCAAGGCCGCCGTATGCCTCGGGAATGTTGGCACCGAACAGACCCAACTCTTTCATCCGGTCTACGAGATCAAACGGGTAGCCGTCTCTATGTTCCAGTTCTTTTGCGGCGGGAATGACTTCGCGATCGACGAAGCTGCGCACGGCAAGAAGAATTTCCTCCTGCTCGTCGGATAGTTTCGATTTCATCACATCACCTTCCGGAGTGTCAGCGTAGGTTTGTTCTAGTGGTCCTCGCCAGAGATAGTGTTACTAGATTTCGGAGTGCAACGGTGCCGGATTTGGGGGAGCGACGAGGAACCA
>CAZOZZ010000191.1:0-6087 GCA_964584435.1 uncultured Solibacteraceae bacterium
GGAGCGACGACGAGCCAATGCTCTTCATTGCGAGGAGGAGCGACTCCAAAGACGGGGCCGTTCCGCCCGAACCCGTAGGGCCGATGGAGGTTGCTGGTTGCAAGGGCCAAAGCGATCGACGAATACTCAGTTTTATCGATTGATTCAAACTTCATGCTGTCTCCGGCAACATCCATCGGAGATAGTGACCGTATTTCTGACTCAGGACACTAACCGCGGCGCATTCTTTTTCCCTGAAAGATCCAGGAACGTTTGGTACCCTGCGACAGCAGGACGGGCTGCCAGACAGGGCTTGGACAAAACGGAAAGGTTGTGAGGCAAGATGGGTTTTCCTATACATCGCATGCGCCGGCTCCGGCGCAATGACAAGATTCGGGCAATGGTGCGTGAAACCCGGCTCGACGCCAGCACCTTCATCTACCCGATGTTCGTTTGCCCCGGTTCGGGTGTTCGAAACGACATCTCGTCGATGCCCGGACAGTTCAGCATGTCGGTGGACAACGCGGTCTCGTTGGCGCAGATAGCTGAGAGAACGGGCATTGGCGGCATCATGTTGTTCGGCATACCCGAGGAAAAAGACGACGCCGGGTCCGGAGCTTACGCAGATGACGGCATCATCCAGGTTGCGCTGAGGGCGATCCGTGAAAACGTCCGGAATTTGATGCTGGTAACCGATGTTTGCATGTGCGAGTACACATCGCACGGACACTGCGGCTTGATCAAGGATGGTGATGTCGACAACGATCCGACCCTGGAGTTGCTCGAGAAGACTGCCCTCAGCCATGTTCGGGCAGGAGCCGACATGGTGGCGCCTTCCGACATGATGGACGGTCGTGTCGGGGCGATCCGAACGGGTCTGGACGCTGCCGGTTTCGTCGACATCCCGATCATGTCCTATGCGGCGAAGTATGCTTCAGCCTTCTACGGGCCCTTCCGTGAAGCCGCCGGATCGACCCCTGAGTTCGGAGACCGCCGGAGCTACCAGATGGATCCGCCGAATGCCCGGGAAGCGTTGCGCGAAATCGAACTGGACCTCGCCGAAGGGGCGGACATCGTTATGGTCAAGCCCGCAATGGCATATCTGGACATTATCGCCCGTGCCCGGGAGGCGTTCCAGGCTCCCATTGCCGCCTACCAGGTCAGCGGGGAATATGCCATGATCGAGGCGGCAGCCGGGAATGGCTGGCTGGACCGCGACCGCACTATCCTGGAATCTGCGACGGCTATCAAGCGCGCAGGCGCTGACATTCTCATTACTTACTACGCACTACAACTTGCGGAGATGGTCGGGTAGGGTCAGTTGTCAGTGGCCAGTCGGGTGACCACAAAGACAACTGACGACTGACCACGAAGACCACTGACCACTATCATGAGCAAATCAGACGACCTGTTCCAACGAGCCGAGAAAGTGATTCCCGGCGGTGTCAACTCACCCGTTCGAGCCTTCAAAGCCGTGGGTGGAAGACCTGTCTTCATCGAGAATGGCACTGGCTGTCGAATCCGGGATGTTGACGGTCGCGACTACATTGAATACATCGGTTCGTGGGGCCCGTTGATTTCCGGTCATCGGGACCCGTTGATCATGAAAGCGTTGGAGGAGGTCATTGACGGAGTGGGTACCTCCTTCGGTGCTCCGACAGGGCGTGAAGTGGATCTGGCGGAGCTCATCTGTGACCTGATCCCCTCGGTGGAGAAAGTACGCCTCGTCAATTCCGGAACGGAGGCGACGATGAGTGCTATTCGCCTTGCCAGGGGCTTTACGGGGCGGGACAAGATCGTGAAGTTCGACGGATGCTACCACGGTCACGGCGACAGCCTGCTGGTCCGCGCCGGGTCCGGAGTCGCGACCCTTGGGCTGCCGGATAGTCCCGGGGTTCCAGCCGCGTTGGCCGAACTCACCCTCGTAGTTCCTTTTAACGATCCCGACGCTATTCGGGAGTTGTTCGATCGCATTGGAGAGGAGATCGCGTGTGTAATCATCGAGCCAATAGGCGGAAACATGGGGTGCGTGCCGCCGGCTCCGGGGTATCTCGAACTTGTCCGTGAACTGACTGTGGCCTCAGGGACGGTCCTGATCTTCGACGAGGTCATGACCGGTTTCCGTGTATCACTGGGTGGCGCCCAGGAACTGTTCGGTCTCGGGCCGGATCTGACGACGCTGGGAAAAATAATCGGTGGCGGGCTTCCGGTCGGCGCCTATGGCGGTCGTGCCGACATCATGGACCATGTCGCACCCGTCGGTCCCGTCTACCAGGCCGGCACACTTTCCGGGAATCCCCTCGCCGTTGCTGCCGGGTTGGCCGCCCTCACGAGTCTCAGCCAGGAAAGTCCCTACGACCGTCTCGAGTCCCTGGGTGCGCGCCTGGAGCGGGGCATCAATGAGACCGCCGTGGAAAAAAATGCAAGGGTCCAGGTCAATCGCGTCGGGTCAATGCTGACGTTGTTCTTCACCGACCAACCCGTTACTGATTTTGAGACCGCGAAGGCGTGCGACACCGATCGGTTCAGCGAGTTTTTCCGGGCCATGCTCTCCGAAGGCGTCTACTGGCCCCCATCCCAGTTCGAAGCCGCATTCGTTTCGACCGCGCACGGCGAAGCCGACATCGACAGCACGATCGACGCAATTTCCAGGTGCCTGTAGGACGGGAAGGGAATTCACCGCAAAGAAGAACGCGAAGCGGTTTTCTCAGCAGAGACAAATCTCTTATCTGCGTAATCCGCACAATCCGCGTAAAAACTTGTTACTTTTCTAATTAATTAAAAGGCTGATGCTGACTTCAGGATCGTTGCGCCACAGCGACGGCTTGAGCTTGAGGGCGATGAGCGTTGCGGATCTCAAGGATTTCCGAAGTCTTAAACGGTTTGCGAATGACCTTTGTGATTCCCGCCGCATGTATCTCGGCTTTCTGATCACTGTCCAGAGGCTTTCCGGTGACCATCACAACAGGGGTCGAGGGCTGTAGATCGTGGATCGAGCGTGATAGCGCTATTCCGTCGAGACCCGGCATGTCGAAGTCCGTCATGACGAGGTCGTACTTGCTTCCGGCGACCGCGCGAATGGCTTCCAGACCGTCGGGTACGAGGTCGACCATACAGTCGTCGCTCTTCAGGATTGAGGCGATCAGTTCTCGAAAGTCATCGTCGTCTTCGGCGACCAGAATAAGCATGTTGCGGGATGATCACTCAGCGTCAGCGGGTGTGTCAACGAAGAAGTATGAAATTCAGGTAAAAAGGGTAAAAAACAGCGCAATTACTCGCAAATGCCTAGGTAAACACTTAGAGTTGAGAATGTTTTAGCTCATGTCATGCCCCATGATCAGACCAGAATCAATTGCGGCTGCCAGAATTGTACGTCCTCTTGACACTTTCCGACTTCCGAATGGCATGTTTTTCCTACCAGGTACGAATTTTCCGAGCGGCCTGATCATAAGTCGTTGATTTAGAAGGTGCCTTGATTTGGTACTGCCCGTGCAAACAGAGATGTGGTCGGAAGAAAACGGAGGACTTGTGAGATGAGTTTAGCGAGCATAGACAGGGAAACGGAGACACAGACCCGCCTCGCTGAGCTCGAGCAGCGAAACCAGACTCTGGAAGCTGAGAATCAGCAACTTCGGGTCTACAAGGACTACGCATACACGGATGTGTTGACCGAAATCCCGAATCGTCGCTTCTACCACGAACGCCTCGTCCAGGAAATGGCACGGGCGCGCCGTGGCCAGAATCCGCTCGGCCTGGCTCTCGTCGATCTGGATTTTTTAAAAGACATCAATGACCAGGTAGGTCACCGTGCGGGTGACCAGGTCCTGAAGTTCTTTTCACAGTTCCTGAGGGTGAACCTGCGACAGGAAGATGTCCTGTGTCGAATCGGTGGTGACGAGTTTTCCGTCATTCTCCCCGACACTGATGCCGAGCATGCTCAAGTATTCTTCGACCGCGTCAAGACAAAGCTTGATCGAATTGACCTGTCACTCGATTCCCAGGCCAACATCAATCTTTCGTTCAGTTGTGGAATTGCGACCTTCTCGTCGGAACAGACTCCGGAAGATTTTATCGAGCAGGCCGACCACGCTCTCTACACGGCGAAGGCCGGAGGTCGAAACCAGGTTGTTGCCGCCAACTACAACCAGGTGACCGCGAACCAGTTCGTGAACTGACTCGGGCCGGTGGCCCTGACGTCAAGAAACAGTTTCCGTCCAAACAACTCCTGAAGGCGGCCCTCCCGGCCGCCTACTTTTTTGCGCTTCCCTCGTGGATCCTCCCCCCCAACTTTTCTGTACAGGACGAAGAGCCGGACCTATAATCCCGACACTATGAAAAACTTCGTTCCGGGTTTCAGGCTCCTAGCCTTGCCATGTCTGCTGTCGGTCGCATTGTTGATCTCCTGCGCACCGACCGAGTCCAGTACGGCATCGAACACAGTCTCGACGCCGACGTCTTACGACAACGGTCTTGTCGTATCCGTTGACCCGATCGCCTCGAACGTCGGTCGCGAGATCCTCGAACTGGGCGGCAATGCGGTTGATGCCGCTGTTGCTACCGGTTTTGCGCTGGCCGTGACACATCCGTCGGCGGGCAATCTTGGGGGCGGGGGTTTCATGATGGTGCGCATGGCCGAAACAGGGGAGGTCCACGCGGTGGACTATCGTGAAACAGCTCCCGCGGCCTCGACGCCGACCATGTTTCTCGATGATGAAGGCGAGGTCGATCGGGAAAAGTCCGGTGTCGGCTATCTGGTCATTGGCGTGCCCGGGACCGTCCGTGGATTCTGGGAAGCCATGGAGCGTTTTGGAGCCCTGGACTGGAAAACCGTAGTTGAACCTGCCGTCGCTCTTGCAAGAGATGGTTTTGTGGTGGACGAATTTCTGTCCGGCTCGCTCGAACGGCAGGAAGAGAACATGAGTCGTTTCCCGGAATTCGGACTCGCTTATAAGAAGCCGGACGGTTCCTTTTATGAGCCGGGCGAGCGAATGGTGCTGCCCGACCTGGCATGGACGTTGGAGCAGATTCGTGACCATGGTCCTGATGGGTTCTATAAAGGTGAGGTCGCGAAGCGTTTGATCGATGACCTGGGGTCCCATGGCGGCATCATGACGATGGAGGATCTGGCCACCTACACCTCCCCGGTTCGACGGCCGATCCATGGAACCTACCGGAGTTATGACATCTACGGTATGCCGCCGGCGAGTTCGGGAGGGACGACCCTCGTCCAGATGCTCAACACCCTCGAGCACTACGAGATGGGAGGCTGGAACCGTCGTGATGCCAAGACGATTCATCTGCTGGCTGAGACGATGAAGATAGGTTTCTACAATCGAGCCAAGCATCTCGGTGACACGGATTTTGTCGAAGTTGATCTCGATGCGCTGACGGCGAAGGCGTTCGTTGATGAATTTCAGGCTCGGATCGACCTGGACCAGGCCATGCCCAGCAGTGACTTGGGCGAAGACATCATCACGCGAGGAGAGGGAACCGAGACGACCCACTTCTCAGTTGTAGATGGAGCCGGAAACATGGTGGCGAATACTTATACGATCGAGCAGGGATACGGCTCGAAAGTCGTGGCGAAGGGCACCGGGTTCCTTCTGAACAACGAAATGCACGATTTCAACATGCACCCGGGTGTGACCGATATGAACGGCCGCATCGGGACCCCGCCTAACCTGATTGCCCCCAACAAACGGATGTTGAGCTCGATGTCCCCGACCCTTGTCTTGAGGGACGGCGAACCGTTCCTGGCAACAGGCAGTCCCGGTGGTCGGACGATCATCAATACCGTTCTACAGATCATCGTCAACGTCATCGATTTCGGGATGGAAGTCCAACAGGCCGTCGACGAACCACGCATCCACCATCAGTGGCTTCCGGACCGGGTGAATATGGAACAGACGCTCGAGTCGATCGAAGCCGCCATGCAGGATCGGGGACACACCACCCGAATGGTCCGCAGTCAAGGAGACGCCCACTCGATCCTGGTCCGGGACGGGCGAATGTACCCCGGCGTGGATACCCGCGCAAGGGGAGGAGCCGCCGGCTACTAACGGGATAGAGTGTCGGGGTGGCCGTCCCTGGCCACCCGCGGGCATAGAC
>CAZOZZ010000192.1:0-5938 GCA_964584435.1 uncultured Solibacteraceae bacterium
ACCCGTTGACTCGAATCAGTTGATTCTATTCGACATATAGCCGGACAGTAGTGATCCGGTGTGTCTTCGAGATTAATGAAGTGGAACTGGACGTCCTGGCGAGTCGTGATGTGGCTGACCCCGTCGGCATATTCTTCCGACAGGTCCGCGAGGCGAATCATCTGCTCGGTGCTGAGGATTCCCAGGGGAATCTTGATCCGCTGCATCTGAACGCCGCTCTGCCTCTGGCCGTAGACCCCATAACGGAGCCGGGACTCGAGAAAGACCTTTTCCGACATCTGTCCCTGCCTGGTTCTGGTCAGCTGGGCCTCGAAAACGTCGATTTCATTACGGGCTTCTATCGGCAGGTGTGCCCAACGATCGTCGGGTTTCTGCTCGGCGGTATGTGGGTGACACGGGACATTGGCTTTTCCTCAAGTCTTCGGAATCGTTAAAGTATCAATTCTATACGAAGTTGATAAAGAAGATCTTAAAACTTAGGTTGGCAATGGAAAGTGAGCGGTCCGATTCTACGAAACGGACCCATAAGGCACTTAATATCAGACATATAATGGAAGTCTCCCTTGTATGGTGGACATGAAGGGTAGTAGAGGATAATACTTGACTGCTTTGATAGAGTTAGTTTTGTACGTTGGGCGTTTTTAGGGAAAACCTTCTTCGTCCATCCCAATTCTGGAGACAGGAACGAGGATTGACAGTGGACGTTTTTCTCCCTCTTGCGGGCTTCGTGGTTGGAGTCATCGTCGGATTGACCGGGGTGGGTGGTGGTGCCTTGATGACTCCCCTCCTGATCTTCGGGATGGGGATTTCTCCCGGCGTCGCAGTAGGGACCGATCTGCTGTTTGCAGGCATAACGAAGTCCGTCGGAGTCTACGCTCACAAAGTTGCCGACAACGTCGATTGGCAGCTTGCCGGTTGGTTGGCCGCAGGGAGTCTGCCCACCTCATTGTTTGTGATCGTGATCGTCGGTCCGGGTTCTGGGTTCCTCTGGCCTTTCGACCCGACATCCAGGACCAGCGGGACAGCCACTATCTCCGGGTGCTGGGGCGTTTGAACCCCGGCGTGACCATCGAACAAGCCGACGCTGAGATGAAGGGGCTGGCCAGCCAACTACGCGAGGAATACCCGGACGCGCAGATCGGTCACACCGTTCGATTGATGTGGATGCAGGATGTTGTCATCGGGTCTGTGGGACCGTTCCTCTGGGTAATGTTGGCAGCGGTGGGATTCGTGTTGCTGATAGCTTGTGCGAACGTTGCCAGCCTGCTCCTGGTTCGAGCCAGTCGAAGGGAGAACGAACTGGCGATTCGAGTTGCGCTCGGTGCGGGCAGATCCGAACTTCTGTGCCTGTTGCTGACCGAGAGTCTTCTCCTGGCAGTGCTCGGCGGGGCTCTGGGCGTCGTCCTGGCCCGTGGGGGCCTGGCCCTCCTTCTTGCTTTCAATCCCGGGAACATCCCCCGCGTGCAGGACATCGCCGTCGACGGTCGTGTCTTTCTTTTTGCGTTGGCGGTTTCGGTGTTGACCGGAATTCTTTTCGGACTGGCTCCAGGCTTGCGCGTTATCCGTTCGGACCTCCACAGCCCACTGAAAGACGGGGCGCGCAGTTCCACAGGCGAGGCGAAAGGCCGGTTGAGATCGATCCTCGTCGTGGCAGAGGTGGCACTCTCGGTTGTACTCCTGATCGGGGCCAGCCTCATGATCCGGAGCTTCGTTCAAATGACACGCGTCGATCCCGGGTTCGATCGAGACCGGACGTTGAGTTTCCAGGTTGCGCTCCCGGATTCGACGGATGGAGACCCCTCGTTCCAACGAGAGTTCTTTCGCCGGCTGGGGGAGCGTTTGGCGGTGTTGCCTGGCGTCGAGGAAGCCGGCCTCATCGATCATCTTCCTTTCGGAGGATCGAACATGAACAGCCAGTTCTATATCGAGGGACGCGTGGACTGGATCGCTGAGCAAGAGCCGCTGATGGAGCGGCGTCAGGTCAGGGGAGACTACTTCAAGGCTCTTCGTATTCCACTGGTCGGCGGACGGTTGTTTACGCCGCAGGACGGCCAGGGCGAAACCCCGCTGTTCGCAATCATCAGCGAAGACGCGAGGCGTCGGTATTGGCCTTCGTCCGATCCGATCGGCAATCGCATTGGCTTCAGCCCAACCGGTCCCTGGTATCAGATCGTAGGTGTCGTCGGCTACGTCAAGCACTTCGACCTGGATGGGGACAGCGGACCCACGCTTTATCTGCCTTCCGAACAGCGTTCGATGAAGGTGGCGATGAAGACGACACTCGACCCGATGAGCCTGGTCAACCCGGTTCGCACCGAGGTTGCAGCGATGAAGGCCGACCTGCCTATCTACAATATTCGGACCATGGAGCAGCGCCTGAACAGATCTGTGGCTGCACCTCGCTTCTACGGCTACCTTTTCGGCGTCTTCTCGACCCTCGCCCTGGTCATGGCGGCGGTGGGTCTATACGGTGTCATCAGCTATTCGGTCAGCCAGCGCACGCGAGACATTGGCCTCCGCATGGCGCTGGGTGCGCGTCGGGGCGACGTGTTCCGCATGGTCGTGGGGAAAGGTCTCACGCTGGCGTTGGTGGGGGTTGTGCTGGGCGTCGCCGGCGCGCTTGGACTGACCCGGCTGATGTCGGGCATTCTGTTCGAGATCAGCCCGACCGACCCCTCGATCTTCGTCGGAATCTCGGTCGTGCTCGTTCTCGTGGCTATGCTTGCGTCCTACGTGCCGGCTTTCCGAGCGACCCGCGTGGATCCCATGGTGGCCCTGCGGCACGGGTAGCTTTTGGCCATCGTTGCTGATTCTTCTTGACTCGCGGCCCCTGCTTGCGCCATCACAGAAATACCATGTTGGCGATTCGGAGTAGAAATGTCGGTGGGGTCACGGTTCTGGAGCTGTCCGGCCGCCTTTCATCAGGCGAACCGACTGAATCGTTCCTCGAGGAGGCACGAAAGGTGGTTGGTGAGGGGAAAGGTTTCCTCTTGATCAACCTCGAGGGAGTTCCCTATATGGACAGTCTGGGTCTTGAGTCGCTGATTGAGGTCTACAACAGCGTGAAGGCCAGTCACGGCGAAGTGAAATTGCTCAACCCCAGTCCGAAGGTAGGGGAGTTGATGCGCCTGACGAAGCTTACGTCGGTGTTCGATATCCACACCGATGAAGCCGCCGCGGTCAAGGCGTTCAAGGGCTCGGCGGCCCGAGCAACAGACTGAAGCACCTACTGGACAACGACCTGCGGGCCGGAGTGGATTACGAATCGCAGGCTCGATCCCACACGAAAATAGAAACGAAGGTCGTAGGTGCCGGCCGGTGCATGTAGACGAGTTTGCCTGACGGGCTCGGGACCGAAAACGCGGCGGTCCTCTTCGGTGGACCACAGATCGAATCTTTCGGGTCGTCCGATCCGAGCTCCCGAGGATACCGAAAAGTTCACCAGGCTGCCCCAGGAGAAAGAATCCGGCACGGGATCCAAAGTGTATGCAGCGACTTCGGCAAAGAGCTGTGTCGCCATCGTTTGCCAGGTCATGACTCGCCGTCCCGGTCCCCGAGTGACCCCGACTCCCAGGTGTGTCAGGTTTTCGGCGAGGATATTCGCACGATGGCCCGGACTGTTCATGAGGCCGTTCATGATCCGACCTGCGAGTTCTTCGGTCTCGATGATTTCGCTCCGGATTCCGGTCCACACATTTTCAGACGCGGCACCGATAAGCCGGCGGTGTCCCTGGGCGACCCGGTCGGCCGGACCGTCACCGTCGGGATTGACGTGATCGAAGAACTCGCGTTCCAGCATGTCGGCACTGTGTCCGCGCGCGATCTCCATCAAGGTTGCATCGACCTGGAGGGGAGTCAGGTCCAGCTTGGCTCGTTCTTCGTTGACCATTTCGAAAACGCGTTGTTCGACCGGGATGAGGGGCACCTGCGGCCATTGAGGGGATAGTCGAGGTAGCCGAGATGTCCGAGCTGGACCAGTAGATTCGCTGCCCAAGCCGCTGCCGCCCGGTAGTTCAAGAGCCGCAATCGTCGGTCGAATCACGAGCGTCGCGGTCAGCAAGAGCGCGAAGGAAGTCAGGATGATCTTGAACGGGCGCATCTGTCATTCATTCTACACGTCAGGTGTGGTACTGAAACTTCTACCTGATCTCCAGCCGCGGTCCGAAGTGGACTACATACTGGTGGCCGCTCCCCTGGCGAAAATAGAATCGGATCTGGTACATCCCCTCCTGTGCCAGCAGGCGTGCCATTCGAACGGGTACGGGGCCGAAGACGCTTCGATTCTCATCAGGTGACCAGAGGTCGAACAATTCGGCGTCGCCCTCTCGACCGCCCAGGGTGATCGAAAAATTCGCCAAGGCCGCCCAGCCGAGCGATTCCGGCACGGGTTCCTTCGTGTATGCCGCGACCTCGGCAAACAGTTGTGTGGCTCTGGTCTCCCAGGTGTTCACCATGAGGCCCGGCTCCCGGGACACACCCACACCCAGGTGTGTCAGGTCCTCGGCCAGGATGGTTACGCGGTGGCCCGGGCTGTTCATCAGGCTGTCCATGATGTCCTCGGCCAATTCCTTGTCTCTCGGGATGTCGCTTCGGGAGCCCCTCCAGAGGTTTTCAGCACTTGTTCCGATAAGCTGCCGGTGCGCTCGCGCCACCCGATCGGCCGGCCCTTCACCATCGGGATTGTCGTGAGCGAAAAACCTTCGTTCCATCATGTCCGTGGTGTGGGCGCGCGCGATTTCCATGAGCTTCGGCTCAAATTGAAGAGAAGCGATGCCTCGCTGGATGCGCTCCTCATTAACCATCTCCAAGAGGAGCTGCTCGACGTCCGACAGGAACACCCGTGGCCACTGGGGAGGCAGCAGGGCCGGTTGTCCCAGTGTCACGATTCCGGTCACCACCAAGACACCGGCGCCCACGAAAACAGGCAAGAGCGGAAAAAATCCTCGAAAGTGTTTGAACGAGGTCATTGCCATCTATTCTACATGGCAGAACAGATCTTAGAAGAACAGCATCAAGATCGCTACAAGAACGAACAGGGTGGCCATTCCCTTTTGAAGATGCCGCGGGGAGATACGGGTCGAGATCAGTGGTCCCAGTTGGCACCGCTTATTCCCGAAGCCATCGCTATGGTGGCGATGCTCATCGCGATTGGAAACATGAACCAGTACTCGGAGCTCATAGCGAATGTCCGCAGTCGGGCGCACGATCGCGTCAATCGTCGATCGTTCAGGAACTGCGACGGGTGCGGAAGGCGGATCCTACCACAGCCAATGCTGGCGAGAATACGACATGGAGGCTGGGCGGTTGCTGGCGGCGGATCAGAGGAAACGACTGTTTGGTGGACCAGGGGCCTGGTCAAAACGGGGCTACTAAGACTCGGCCGGTTCCTCCTCTGGCGTGGTCTCCGGCTCGACCGGCTTCTTGAGGGTGATCTTCACGTCGGCGTTTGGAAACGTGATGACGTCGTCAAATTCCAGGAAACGGCGTCCGTCAATCTGAGTGCCGTTCACCTGGACCCCCTGTTTTTGACCCAGATCTTCCAGTTCCAGTCGACCTCCATCGTGGGCGATCGCGACTGAGTTCCGGGACATACCGTTGTCCTGGATCAGTACGTGGTTGCCGTCGCCTCTTCCGATCCGAAACGGAAACTCGGTCATGGGAATCGAGCAGGGCCGTCCGTATAAAACCGTGGCTTCCGGGTCTTCGGCGTATTGAGCCGACTGTTCGACCCTTGAGGCCGGAACCACTTCAAGAATCGCAATCGGATTGTCGTTTGTTGATGTCATGTGCTGTCCTGGTGCTCCAGTGAGCGGTCGGTGCGCAGTACTCTTCCTGAGTTTCTTGACGAATGGCTATTGATTTGGAGGGAATTGGCTCAACCGGAAAGTTGAGTGCGCCCCTCCGACTGGAGACTTTTCCCAAAAGTTTAGTACAGACA
>CAZOZZ010000193.1:0-5830 GCA_964584435.1 uncultured Solibacteraceae bacterium
AAGCTCATCCTTCAACGTCCGGACAGTAGTGACACCGGATATCATGCGGCGCCTGGCTGAGGTCGGGATCACAACCCGGGAGGCTTGCGGTAACGTCGTCCGAAACGTGACCGGATGCGCTAAGGCGGGGGTCTGCTCCACGCAGGGATTCGACGTCACGCCGCACGCCTCGGCGATGGCCTCCTACCTGCTGCGGCACCCCGACACACAGAATTTCGGTCGAAAGTTCAAGGTTGCGTTCTCGGGCTGTGCCGACAAGCCATGCGGACTTGCGAAGATGCACGATCTCGGTGCAGTTGCGGCAGTCAAGGAAATAGACGGCAAGCCCGTCGAAGGCTTCAAGGTCTATGTCGGAGGCGGCCTCGGCGCCCTGCCCCAGCAGGCAAAGCTCCTGAGCGAATTCGTTCCAGCGGATGAAATGTTACCCCTCGCCCAGGCGATGTCTCGCGTCTTCGCGCGACTGGGTGAAAAGAAGAACCGGGCACGCGCCCGACTCAAGTTCCTGATCGGCACTCTCGGAATCGACGAGTTCCGAAGGCTGGTGAAAGAGGAACGCCAAAAGCTACCACCCGATCCCAGGTGGGCGGATGAGTTCGAGGATGCGGCCGGCTATCGGGAAAAGCCGCTCAAGCCTGCGTCCAGGTTTGCGCCAGACCCCCTCGGCAATCCCGCCTTTCTTCGCTGGGTCAACACCAACGTCCGTCCACAGGCTCAGGACGGCTACTCGATGGTCGAGGTGTTCCTTCCGCTTGGCGACATTGCCGCAGACCCGCTACGCGAACTGGCACTGACATGCCGCCGCTATGTTGACGACACAATCCGGACGACCGCGAGCCAGAACCTCCTGATCCGTTGGGTCTCAAACGCGGATCTGGAGGCCCTGTATCAAGATCTCAAGCGCCTCGGCCTGGCCGAGGCAGGGGCCGATCGACTGGCAGACATCACGGCATGTCCGGGAACGGACTCCTGCAAGCTGGGTATCACGTCGTCCCGGGGCCTCGCCGGTCGGCTGAACGGAAAGTTCAACAACGGCATGGGCAACATCGCAGATCGCGACGACATCAAGGTCAAGATCAGCGGCTGCTTCAACGCGTGCGGTCATCACCATATCGCCGACATCGGGTTCCTGGGATCCGTGAAACGAAAGGGCTCGCACACGGCTCCGATGTTCCAGGTTGTTCTGGGTGGTACGACCGACGCCAATGCGTCCGCGTATGGTCTTGTCGCGGGCAAGATCCCTGCTCGAAACGCTCCGGAGGTCGTCCGGAAACTGACATCTGTTTACTCGGAGGAAAAGCGGGCAGGTGAGACGTTCCCGGAGTTTGTCCGCCGACTCGGTAAAGCCCGGCTCAAGGATGAACTGGCGGACATCGCGACGCTCCCTCCACACGACGAGTCCCCGGAACACTACCTCGACAACCGGCAAACGTGGGAATACCGCAAGGATACCGGCGTTGGAGAGTGCGCCGGTGAGGTTGTCGATCAGGCCGAATTCATGCTCGATGAAGCAGATCGCCTGTGTTTTGAAGCAACCCTCGCCCACGATGAAGGACGCTATCAGGAAGCCGCGAGCGGTGCGCTCGAAGCCACAAGAATAGCGGCCGATGGTCTACTCTCAACCCGCGGCCTCCTGCTCTCGGACGGTTACGACACCGTTGCCGAATTCAGAAAGCATTTCCACGAAACCGGCGAATTCTACAAACCTTTTGCCGAGAACTTCTTCAGGGCCGCCACCGGAAACAGAAATCATGTCGGGAATGAGGATTCCAGACGACGCGTGGAAGAAGCGGCACTTTTTGTCGAGGCCGCCCAAACGGTCTACAGCAAGGCATAATGAACATTCAAAAGATCACGGCCAAGCTCTTCACAGACGTTCCGACGAACCCCACGCTGGAACCTTTCCTGGCGATTTTCGCACGATGGCGACAGGATGAGACCCATCCGGCTGGTTGGGTGGACATGGCAGATTATGCTCACGTCGCGAAAGGCCCCGGAGTGATGCTTGTTGGGCACCGGGGCAACCTCGCCCTGGATCTGGCCGATCCCGGCCCGGGAATCCTCTACTCCAACAAGAAGAACCTGGACGGAGCCATCGAAGACCGGATCCTGGAGACTTTCAACAGATGCACGGAACTTGCTCGCGAACTGATCGCACAGCCCGAGTATCCTCAAGAATTCAAGCCGCGGGCAGGCTTCTGGGAGCTGACGTTTAACGATCGGCTCGATCTGCCCAACACGGAGGCAACGGATCAACTACTACGGCCGCCCTCGACCGGGCCCTGGATGAACTCCTGGGTGCCGGGTCCTACATGATCATCCGACAGTCGGATTCCACGCTGCGTTACGGGTTTATAATCCACTGCAATGCCGTCGACTGCCTGGACGGCCTCTCCGCCAAATTGCAGTACGCGGCCGGCTGAACCATCCCGCTCCTTTCCATCTGCCCTTCATTTCATTTGGCTCGACTTGCGCCCTCAATTCGACTAGCGTCTAGGCTTCCGAATCCACAGCAAGAGGACAAATTGAATGATCAATCGCAGACGTTTTATCGGATACACCATCCTCGGCGGAGCCGGCCTGGCCGCTGGACCGGTCGGATGCGGGCGCACTGGAGACACCGAAACGGAGTCGGAGGGCGATGACCCGGCGACCGCACCGTTCGAATTGGACGAGGCCACAGTTGTGGATCTCCAGGAAGGGATGGAATCCGGACGCTTGACGGCCCGATCGATCACAGAACTTTACCTGGCCCGCATCGAAGCCCTGGACCGTCAAGGACCCGAGCTCGGATCCATCATCGAAACCAATCCCCAGGCACTGGAGATTGCCGATGCGCTCGATGCCGAACGCCAGACCAACGGCCCGCGCGGTCCGCTTCACGGTATACCGGTCACGATCAAGGACAACATCGACACGGCCGATCAGATGACAACGACCGCGGGATCTCTGGCCCTGGAAGGGTCGATCCCCGCCCAGGATTCGTTCGTGGCACAGAAGCTGCGGGAAGCCGGCGCGATCATCCTGGCGAAGGCCAACTTGAGCGAGTGGGCTAACTTTCGATCAAATGATTCGTCCAGTGGCTGGAGCGGGCGTGGCGGTCAATGCCGAAATCCATACGCCCTGGATCGCAACCCGTGTGGGTCAAGTTCCGGCTCCGGCTCCGCGGTGTCGTCCAATCTCACGGCTCTGGCGATCGGAAGCGAGACAGACGGATCTGTCGTCTGCCCTTCCACGCGGATGGGAATCGTCGGGATCAAGCCCACCGTCGGTCTTGTCGGCCGCTCCGGAATCATCCCGATTGCTCACAACCAGGACACGGCGGGCCCGATGGTTCGCACGGTTCGGGACGAGGCCATCCTGCTCGGAGCTCTGACGGGAGTCGATCCGCGTGACAGCATGACTGGGCCGAGCGACGGCAACTTCCAAACGGACTACACGCAATTCCTCGATACCGCAGGACTCGAGGGGGCCCGCCTGGGTGTCGCACGCAACTTCCCTTTTCACGACAATGTCGTCGCACTTTTCGACGAGGCTGTCGCTGCAATGAAAGACGCAGGAGCAACGATTATCGATCCGGCCGATGTCCCGAATCTCGACAAGTACGGCGATTCGGAGTTCGAGGTTCTTCTCTACGAGTTCAAGGCCGACCTCAATGCGTACCTGGAAAGCCTCGGCCCAACGGCCAGGGTCAAGAGCCTGGCCGAGATCATCGAGTTCAACGAACAGAACAGGGATCGCGAAATGCCGTTCTTCGGGCAGGACATCCTGATCGCCGCGCAGGAAAAGGGCCCGCTGACTGAAAAGGCGTATCTGGATGCTCTGGCTAACGACCACCGTTACTCGAGGCGCGAAGGGATCGATCAGGTAATGGACGAACACAACCTCGACGCCATCATCGCACCCACTGGAGGACCGGCCTAGATGACCGACCATGTCAACGGCGACAGCGGAACCGGTTCCAGCTCAAGGCCAGCTGCCGTTTCGGGTTACCCGGCTATCACAGTGCCGATGGGGTTCGTCTCGCGACTACCAATAGGAGTTTCGTTCTTCGGCCGGGCCTGGACCGAACCCACATTGCTGAAGTTCGCCTACGCGTTCGAGCAGGCAACGAATCATCGGCAGGCGCCTAAGTTTCTGCAATCGGTGGGGTAAGGGAACAAGGGAACAGATTTTACCCTGAGGCGGGCGTAGGAAATTGCGTGCCGCGTTATTTCGCTCTGCTTACGACTCTTGCCTGGGCGAACTGACGGTGGCCCTGGACGGAACTGTGGAAGCCGTAGCCGCTTTCTTTTGCGCCGACCCAGGGTGCTCCGGAGGCGCCAAAGCAGCCCCGGTTGACGCCGATCATTCCGGCATCGAGGCGGCGGGCGACGGCCATGGCGTTGTCTTCGTCACGACCGAACACGACTGCGCCGAGACCGTAGGGACTGTTGTTAGCGAGTTCGACGGCCTCGTCAACGGTGCTGAACGGCCGAATACAGGCGACCGGGCCGAAGGTTTCCTCCTGCATGACCTCCATGTCGTCGGCCACACCCGCAAGGATCGTCGGCATCACGAAGCCGTCGTGGTGTCCTTCCCCACCGGCGACAACACGTGCACCCTGTTCGACGGCCTTGTCTATATGTGACAGGACGTGGTCCCGTTGCTGGCTGTGGACCATCGGCCCCATCCGAACATCCTCTTCGAGACCGTCGCCGACCTTCCAGACCGCGGTCAGATCCACCAGTTTCTGTTGAAACTCTTCGGCCACATCGTCCGCCACATAGATGCGCTCGGTAGAAATGCACATCTGGCCGGCGTTTTCGAAACAGCTCACGAGGGCAAACTTGGCTGCGGCATCCAGGTCGGCATCAGCCAGGACCACTAACGGGTCTTTTCCGCCAAGTTCGAGGATCACACGCTTCAAGCCCGGTGCTGCGGCGGCGAGGATATGCTTGCCCGCGGCGCGCGAACCGGTAAACGCGATCAAGTCGACATCCGAAGCCACCAGGGCCTTTCCCTGTTCATCGGCGCCATGAATGATCTGTAGAACGTTTGCCGGAAGCACGTCGTTCAGGATGTCGAAATATGCCTGACCACTCAGCGGAGTCTCTTCAGAGGGCTTCACGACAACGGTGTTACCCGCAATAAGAGCCGGCAACAGCATCCATTGCGCCATGGACACCGGATAGTTCCACGGCGCGATCGTCGCACACACACCAAATGGGTCGTAGTAAATGCTCGAACGTGTGTGCCGGTCTTCGATTTCTTCGGACTTCAAGGCGCTTACGATTTCATCCACGGCCCGAGAAAACCGCTTGCCGCAATTGGACACCTCCGCCACGCTCGACCTTCTGGTCTTGCCCATTTCCCTGGTGATGAGTGTGCCGATGTCCTCGGCCTGCTCCAGCAACCGTTCACCGGCAGGCTTGAGGAGTTCACCGCGCGCCTCGATCCCCATGCCACGCCACGACTGGAGCGACTCGCGCGCCCTGGCAACTATCAGTGGGATTTCCTCAACCGGTGTCACAGGAACCGTACCGACGGTTTCTCCGGTCGAGGGGTTTCGGGATTCCAGAAGTTCAGGCATGCGTGCTCCTCAGGATGTTGGATGGATCTCGTCGCGAACTGAAACGTTCATGTTCACAGAAGCACGTCCGGTTTTGCAAGCCACCCCCGACCGAGATAATGAATTAACTTTGCTCAGTCGAAGACTAGGACATTCACCGCGAAAACGCAGAGGACACGGAGTAAGACTTTTCACCGCAGAGGCGCGGAGGCGCCGGGGGTTAGGTGGCAGAAAAACCAAACAGGGCCGCCCCGCCGCTTCGGTAAAAAATTACCCTACCAA
>CAZOZZ010000194.1:0-5818 GCA_964584435.1 uncultured Solibacteraceae bacterium
AAGTGTCTCTTAGTTTTTTAGGGATCTCTGTCTGAAATGTTCTGACGGGCTACACAGGGCATGGGGCACCCTCAGCGAACAAGCCAGACTAAAAATTTACGCACTGGTACTGGGGAAGACCGAGCTTGAACAAAGGTGTGCAACAGGTGGGCGCAATCCCGCACTGCTTCAATTTCACTATAGGGTCGGAAGTTCAATGCTGTCAAGGGAATAACTTGATTCGAAGCTCAACCTGAAGGCGGTTTTCCGCGCGAAGCCCGGACGCAGTTCTTCGAGGCGTGCTTCGAGGCGTAGAGTGCCCGGTCGGCTTCGCCTACGAGAGTCTCGAAGTGGGTTTTGTGCTGATACTGGGAAACGCCGATGCTCAGCGTTACGATGCCCTCATATCCCACGGCCGTAAGCAGTGCCGCCCGCTCGACACGGGACCGGATCTTCTCGGCTACCAGAACCGCTCCCGTCAGCTCCGTGCCGGGCAACACGACACCGAATTCGTCGCCTCCGCACCGAAAGACGAAATCCGTGTTTCGGACACATTCGCCCAGGATCTGACCAAGCGATGTTAGGACTTTGTTTCCAACGACATGGCCGTAAGTGTCATTCACGTGTTTGAAGGAGTCCAGGTCGATCATCAGCAACGACAGAGGTGTGCTGAAGCGGTCTGCCCGCGCGGTTTCCCGGCTCAGTAGTTCGTGGAAGAATCGCGTGTTGTAGAGGCCGGTCAGAGGGTCTGTGATCGCCGTTTTCTGGAGCTCCGTGAACAACCGCGCGTTTTCGATCGCGATCGCAGCGAAGCTGGACAGCTCTGCCGCGAGGCCGAGATCGGTTTCAACCAGCCTGTGCGGCGCCAGTGCCATAAAAACAAATGCTCCCAGGATCCGGCGGTCGGTGCGAATAGGGACAGCCAGCAAAGACCTGACTCGGGATTCAGCGGCAATACGGTGTGTGTCCGCCGCAACCTCCGAATCGTCATAATCCCAGACGACGACCGGCTGACCAAGACTGAGGACTTCGGCCAGCGCATTGATCGCTATTCGTTCCGGGTTGCGCCGCACAACTTCCCGGAGTTTCGCCGCCACTTGATCCCGAGTCTTCGGCGCCCTTGCCTGGTTTCCCAGGTCCTGGTTGAGAACGATGAAGGCGGTGTCACCCAATACGTCGGTCGATCTGGCGACTACGCGGTCAAGGATCTCTTCGAGGCTGAGCGATGATGCGAGAAGCTGCGTGAGGCTACTGAGCACGTCTGAACGGCGTGTCTGTCGGTCGAGTTGGCCCAGAAGTGAGTCCATGCTCTGGTCCCCGAGAGCCGTCTCCGGCAGGTCTGGGTTGGTCCTTGTGTCCGTGCCGACGGGGCCCACCCGTTCATCGGCGCCGGCCAGGCCATCCTCGAATCCTGGACGACTGATCTGGGGGATTTCGTTGCCCTGAGCCTCGTCCGAGGCCAGGACGAACACTCGCCGGGATTTTTCCGGAGCTGTCCCGTAACGCTGCGGCATCCTATGGATGTTAAAGGAGAACTGTCTGACGCTAAGAAAAAACTAAAGGTGAGACCCACGACCAGACAACCGACGTTGAGGTAGGCTATGTCCCAGAACGGGCCACGCGGCAGAAGGGATCGTAGCGAGAAAACGATTCCAACAAGACACTTCTCCTCGGACGAAGCTGATACAATTGCCACCGGTTTCTGCGCTATAGCACAGATTTGATTGAGTGTGTGGGAACCGAATGCAGTTGGGCAAACGAGGGGACAGGATAATTATGCCGAGATTCATACGATTCGTTGTTTTTCTAGTCATCATCACCTTACCCGTGGCGCCCGCCGAGGCGCAGGAAGGCGTTCGGGTTGCGCGAGCGACCTTTGTCGAAGAAGTACCCGTCATTGACGGTGTCGTTGACGATGCAGTGTGGGAACTGGCCGATCCGATCACCGGCTTCATCCAGACCGAGCCTATCGAGGGAACCCCCGCCTCAGAAGAGACGGTCGTGCGCATTGTTTATGACGATCGCGCCGTTTATGTCGGAGTGATCTTATACGACAGCGAACCCGATCAGATCCTCGTAACCGACAGCCGTCGGGATTCCAGTCTGGGTGACACGGACTCTTTCCAGGTCATCTTTGACACGTACCATGACAGACAGAATGGCTTCGTTTTCGGGACTAATCCGGCGGGGATCGAGTACGACGGCCAGGTCAGCAACGAAGGCCAGGGTGGTGGCGGTGGTGGCCGTGGAACCACAATCGTCGGTTCCGGTTCCGGCTTCAATAAGAACTGGGATGCCAGCTGGATCGTTCGGACGCATGTGAACGAGGTTGGCTGGATGGCCGAGTTCGAGATTCCGCTACGGAGCCTCCGTTACGGCAACAAGCCCCAAACCTGGGGAATGAATTTTCAACGAAACATCCGTCGCAAGCGCGAACAGGTGTTCTGGGCGCCCATCGAGCGGATCTACAACCTCTATCGTCTTTCATCCGCCGGGGAGCTTCAAGGACTGGACCTGGAGACACCCCGGAATTTCAAGGTGACACCCTACGCGGTGGCGTCGGCCGCACGCAATTTTGCGAACCCGGCGGAAACCAAAACGGATGTTGACGGTGATGGCGGGATCGACGCCAAGTTCGGCGTGACTCCTTCGCTGAACCTCGACCTCACGTACAACACGGACTTCGCCCAGGTGGAGGTCGACGAGCAGGTGATCAACCTGACGCGGTTCAACGTCCGGTTCCCCGAGAAGCGTCCATTTTTTCTCGAGAACGCTGGAATTCTTGCAGTCGGCAAGAACGGTGTGGATCTCTTCTTCAGCCGGCGGATCGGTATCGATGGCGGCGCGCCCGTCCCGATACTCGGAGGAGCGCGCCTCAGTGGGAAGGTCGGAGCGTTCAACGTGGGTCTACTCAACATGGAGACAGACGACGTTCCCGGCGTGACGTCAAGGAATAACTTCACCGTCGCCCGTGTCAATCGGGAGTTGCCGAACCGATCTGCTTTTGGCGGTATCGTCGTCAACAAGGCAGGGACCGGCTCCGGAGTGGGGTCGGACAACTGGAATCGGACCTGGGGCGTTGACGGCAAGTTCGGTATTGGTTCCTATACGGATTTCCGTGGCTTCGCCGCGCGGACAGAGACTCCTGGTCGGACGGGGAACGAATCGGCTTATAACATCCGCGGCGAGTACAAACGGGTGGGTGGGGATTTTCACGTCGAATACACGCAGGTAGACGAAGACTTCAATCCGGAGGTCGGTTTCCTGACGCGCAGCGAGTTTCGAGCAATCGACGCCGGTTTCTTCATACGCCGCCGGTTTCCCGACATCCCATGGCTTAGAGAATTGAGACCCCATGTATCGGTCCGTAGTTTCTGGGATCTTGACGGCTTCAAGGAAAGTGAAGTCTGGCACATAGATAGCCACATAGATTTAGAGAGCGGATGGTACTTCAGCCCGGCCCTGGATATTGAGACCGAGGGCCTGAAGATACCGTTCGAGATTTCCCCCGGGGTCATCATTCCGCCCGGAACGTACCGGAACGCAGAGATCGACTGGAGGTTCAACACGGATGCAAGCCGCGCACTTCAGTTCGTTTCGACACTGACCGTCGGCGGGTTTTATTCCGGGAACCAGCGTTCGTTCTCGACCACCGTGAATGCCCGGAGAGGTTCCGCTGCGAGGGGTTCGGTGATCTGGCGTCGCAGCGACGTGAATCTGCCGCAGGGCGACTTTGTTACGAACCTGCTCCAAACTCGTTTCAACTACAGCTTTACGCCGTTTATCAATTTTCAGTCGCTGATCCAATACAACGATCGCACCAACAACTGGAGCGGCAATTTTCGCCTGGGCTGGCTGAACACGGCCGGGACCGGCTTGTTCGTTGTGTACAACGAGACACAGGGGCTGGAAGGGCTCGGTCCGATCAGCCGCAGTTTCATCGTTAAGTTCTCTCGCCAGTTCGACGTCCTGCGCTAGTCAGTTCAGCGGCAGGCCCAACGTCTTGTTGCTCAAGAAATAGCCTGAGGCAGTGGCAGTTGGCCTGACCTGCCACGTTCATGACAACCGAAACCATAGTCGTTTTCAACACGAAGACACGAAGGGCACGAAGTTCTGATTCATAGTCGCTTCGTCTCTCTCCGTGTCTCTCCGTGTCCTTCGTGTCTTCGTGTTGAAATGCCGAACCATCCTGATTGCAGCGATGTCGCAGGCCCAACAAGACTCTGGGAACTGGCCACTCTCCAAACGGAGCCCCCCCACTGAAATTTATTGACAGCCCCCACCTCTCCGATTAGGTTTGCCGTACCGAAATTAACCAGTTCATGTGGATAAAGCTCCGCACGCAACAATTTGGGGGAGATGACATGGAGACATTCTTGAGGCTATCGGTATCGCTGCTGGTACTGGGCTTTGTTTCGGCCGGTTGTGCACAGCCCGTGGATGAGCCTGCCGAACCGACCGAGGAAGAGATGATTGCTCTGGCGAGAGGTATACACGACCGCGTCATAACCATCGACACGCACGACGACATCCCGTTCGATTTCGCCACCGAAGAAGTTGATCCCGGCGTTCGCGGGAACCGCAAGGTCGACCTTCCCAAAATGAGAGAAGGCGGTCTCGACGTTGGCTTCTTTGTCGTCTATGTGGGTCAGGGTGATCGAGATGCCGCAGGGAACGAATTTGCCAAAGAGCGGGCCATGACCAAGTTTGACGCGATCCACCGAATGACGGAGGAAATGTATCCGGACGAGATCGAATTGGCGCATACGGCCGACGACGTGGAGCGAATCGCAGCTTCCGGAAAGCTGGTTGCGGCCATCGGCATCGAGAACGGTTGGGTGATTGGAAACGACCTCTCTCTGATCGAGGAGTATCAGAAGCTGGGTGCCCGATACGTGACACTGGCTCACAACGGCAACAACGACATCTGCGATTCCGCAAATCCCCGAGGCGACGACCCAGAGAACGAGCACGATGGTGTCAGCGAATTCGGCGAGGAGGTAATCGCAGAAATGAATCGCGTGGGCATCATGGTGGATGTCTCTCATATATCAAAGAAGTCGATGCTGGATGCCGTTCGCCTGTCCGAGGCGCCCGTCATTGCGTCCCATTCGAGTACGAGGGCCCTGTGTGACGTATCTCGAAATATGGATGACGAGCAACTGCTGGCGCTCAAGGAGAACGGCGGCGTCATGCAGACAGTTGCCCTGGGTGGCTTCGTCAAGGTTGATCCAGAGCGTAACGACACAATCGCTTCGCTTCGCGAGGAACTGGGACTCCGCGGAGGCCGCGGCGGTCGAGGAGGTCGAGGAGGTTTCGTGCAGGCTGCCCAGTTGTCCGAAGCTGAACAAGCGGATTTGGAGGCCAGGCAGGCACAATTCAGCGAACGCATGGAGGCGATCGATGAGCAGTACCCGCCGGCCAACCTTCAGGATTTCGTCAACCACATCGACCATGCTGTCACCTTGATCGGAATTGACCATGTCGGCATCAGCTCCGACTTTGATGGTGGCGGCGGAATCCCGGGCTGGAACGATGCCGCAGAGACGTTCAACGTCACACTCGAGTTGGTCCGTAGAGGCTATTCGGAGGAAGAAATCGGCAAGCTCTGGGGCGGCAATCTCTTGAGGGTATGGCGTGAAACCGAACGGGTAGCCGCCGAACTGCAGGCGGGTTCCTGACGAGACCCGTCCGGTTGACTGCCGCGAAGACGCGGAGGTAACGGGGAGGGGGAGGATTTTTTTTACCGCAGACGCGCAGAGAAACCTCCTATTTGCATTTTCCTTCTCTGCGCCTCTGGTGCGCCAGGCAAAGCTTGGGCATTCTAGCTGAATGAAAG
>CAZOZZ010000195.1:0-5811 GCA_964584435.1 uncultured Solibacteraceae bacterium
AGGACTTGATCGAGTTGGGCATTAAGCCCGTTGTCCTTTCATCCAGTTATGTCTTCGACGGCGAAATTGGTAGCTATGGCGAGGACGATCCACTCTGTCCGCTGAGCATCTACGGACGAAACAAGGCGGAAGTCGAACGTCGGATCGAGAACCTGTCCGAAACCATCCTGACCCTGCGACTGGACAAGATCGTCGGCGCCGATCCGTCTGAAGAACACATGTTTTCGGAGTGGTTTCGTTGTTTGTCCGAGGATCGGCCGATTGTTTGTATCCAGGGGCAGGTATTCGCGCCAACGTTGGTTGACGACATCGCCAGGGGAATCCTGCTCTGCTCGGGGGCGAACCTGTCCGGCCTCTATAATTTCGCAAACCCGGATTTCTTCGAGCGCGAAGAATTAGCCAGACAATTTGCGGGTGCGCTCGGCACCGACGCGGCGATAACTTCCAAGCCTCAAGAAGAGATGGGGTTGCTCGAAGTAAGGCCGATGAAGAGCCACCTCGACTCTTCGAAGCTTGTTCGTGACACGGGTTTTCGGTTCACGCCGATGCCGGAGGTGTTCGGGAGCTTTGCCCGAATTGTGAGGTAGAAGCCCGGCCGCCCTCCAACCTTGCTATCATACGGGCGGCCCAAGAACACTAGAACCGATCAGGCGACCCATGGTTAGGGAGGAAATACCTTGCCTGATTTCTTCGCCAGCGGCACCCCACTCCTGATCTTTTATTCCATGGCGATTCTCGCCTCGATCGTCCTGGTCATCCAGATTGTCTTGATGCTTTTCGGATTCGACGGCGACGGTGACGTCGGACTGGAAGACCTTGGCGAGTCGGAAGGTCTCGGATTCCTGTCCGTCCGCTCGGTGACGGGATTCTTCGGAGGCTTCGGATGGATGGGCGTCATCATGCTGGAAAACGGTTCAGCACTCCCCGTCGCCATCGCAGCGGGCGTGGGCGTAGGCGGGGTCCTGATGCTCTCGGGCGCATACCTGATGAAGATGCTTTACTCGTTAAGAGAAAGCGGCACGATCGATTTCGAAAATGCGATCGGACAGGTCGGCACTGTCTACCTGCCTGTCCCCGCGAACGAGTCCGGCCCGGGAGATGGTTCAGGGCCGCCTGAAAGTCGTCACCGCGTACACGAGGTCGAAAGAAAAGATCGACAGCCAGAAGAAAGTGAAGGTGATCGAACTTCTGGACGCACGCACGCTGATCGTCGAACCATTGGGTGTGGAAAAGAAAGAAGAAAAGGAGCAATAAAATGGAGTCCTTACCCGCGAGCCTGCCAGTGATTCTATTGACGAGTTTCGTCGTCCTGTTCTTCATATCGACCGTTTTCATCGCAAAACGCTACAAGCGATGCCCTTCCGATCGAGTCCTCGTTGTTTACGGCAAGGTCAGCGGACGAAAGGGAGAGACGCGTCGGTCGGCAAGGTGCTACCACGGCGGCGCGGCGTTCATCGTTCCGGTATTCCAGAATTACGAGTTCCTCGATCTGACACCCAACCCCATCGAAATCAACCTCCAGGGCGCGCTCTCACAGCAGAACATCCGGGTCAACACACCGTCGACCTTCACCGTCGGAATATCGACCGAACCCGGAATCATGGAGAATGCAGCCGAACGGCTTCTCGGACTCGCGATGAAAGACATTCGGGAACTGGCGCGGGACATCATCTTCGGACAAATGCGTGTCGTGATCGCAACGATGACCATCGAGGAGATCAATGCCGACCGGGAAAAACTGATTGACAAGATTTTTACGGGAGTTGAAGTCGAACTCAACAAGGTTGGACTTCACCTCATCAACGTCAACATCCAGGACGTGACGGACGAGTCCGGCTATATCGAAGCTCTGGGCAAGGAAGCCGCGGCACGTGCCGTGAACGAAGCAAAGATTCGAGTCGCGGAAAAGGAACGCGACGGCGAAATCGGCAAGGCGAACGCCGAAAGGGAGCAGAGGATCGAGGTCTCCGCCGCCGACGCAACCGCAGTGACTGGAGAAAATGATGCAGCGGTAAAGATCGCCCAATCCAGCGCCGACCGCCGGGAACGCGAAGCTGAGGCCGAACGCCGCGCCACTGCCGCCGAGAAAGTAAAGAAAGCACAAGCGCTGCAGGAATCCTATGCTGCGGAGCAATCGGCCGAGATCGAGCGTGCCAAGAGAGAAACAGCTTCGCAGGAAGCAAACATCATCGTCCCTGTGGAAATCGAGAAGCGTCGCATCGAAACCCTTGCCGAGGCCGAGGCCGAACAGACGCGGAGGGTCAAGAAGGGAGAAGCCGACGGAATACAATCCCTGATGGAAGCCGAAGCGGCAGGCTTGATGGCCATCCTGACCAAAAAGGCAGAGGGTTTTGACCGCATCGTCAGGGCAGCGGCGAACAATCCCGAACTGGCTTCACTGCTCCTGGTGACAGAGCAACTGCCGAAACTTGTTGAAGAGCAAGTGAAGGCGATCTCGAACCTGAAGATCGATTTCGTGACCGTGTGGGAATCCGGCAGCAATTCAACCGGAAAGACCAACACCGCCGAGTTTCTGTCCGGATTGGTGGGCTCGCTTCCACCGCTGCACGAATTGACGAAGAACGTGGGAATAAAGCTGCCCGAATACTTCGGGACAATGGAGGGAGCAGGGCCGTCTCCGACTGAGAGCCAAAAGGAGTCTTCGGCTGAGATAACCGATGATGGACCCGCCGAAGTCACGGCCGAACCCGAATCCCACGACATGGATTGAGGGGCAGGAAGCCTCGTACCCTTCCGGAATCCTGGAACTGGCACAAGGGTACACCCCGGAAATTCGTCGTTCACAAGATTGAGGAACGAAGCGAAAATATCTTGCTTCATTCCGTCCTTGTATTATAGTTCTTCCATTAATAATACTTTAAGGGAGGGAGCCGCTATCTTGGAACTAATCCTTTGCCACCGTGACCTTGCAATCACCTTTGAAGCCCTGGTCTTATTTCAGCCCGCGTCACCCGACACCGAACGCTTGCTGCGGGAAACTTCGAGGGTGCTTGCCGAGGCGTCGCCGGACAAACCGTTTGAAATGGGCGGGAACAACTACAGGTGGCTCGGGAAGCCCTTGAAACATACTGCCAACAGATCCCGCCCCATAGACGTGGAAGAGTCGATAGCACGGCAGAGGCAATCGCCGGGGCTATGTTCAGCCCGTCTGGAACCGGGGCCGCGGCGCGTGCCTGACCGCTTCCAGATCGACCACACCTGAAATCCCCAGTCCCTGCCCCATTTCAACCGTCGTCCACCGGCGGCTGTCCATACGCTGATCCCGATCCAGCCCTCAGGTGAGTTCGTCCTGAACGGCATCTTTCAGACTTTCCGGTCTCCCAATGTCTCGCCAGGAATACTCGTCGGCACGGAAGGCGACGATCTGCCGGCCGCGGGAGGCCAGGCCGAGGTAGGCATCGATTATGGAGAATGCACCTTCTTCGGGCATCAGCGGAAGCAGGCGGGGAGAGATCACGTGGATACCGGAAAAGGCCAGAGCCCTGGGGTGGGGCAGAGAGCGAACAAGTTCGGTTCCCCCATCCGCCCGGCGCCGTCCGCAAAGATTGTCGTCCTCGTCGAAGAGCAGGTACCGGGACGTGTCTCTATCCTGAACTGCCAGTGTGGCCAGCGACTGAGAATTCTGCTGAAATTGCACCATCCGTTCGAGGTCGATCGTGCTGATGATGTCTACATTATGAAGAACGAACGGTTCATCCATCCGATCCGGATCTTCCAGGAAGAACCAGGCCGCCTTCTTCAGGCCTCCACCGGTGTCGAGAAGGATTTCCTCGTGAGACACTTCGATGCGCATGCCGAAGTTGTCGTTTGCCGTGAGATGCTCGACGATCATGTCCGCAAAATGATGCACGTTGACGATCACCTCGCCAACACCACACTCCCGCAAGCGTTCAAGTGTGATCTCCAACAGCGTCCGGCCGGAGATCTCGACCAATGCTTTCGGTCGATCCTCGGTCAAGGGCCGCAAGCGGGTTCCCAGACCGGCAGCCAGAATCATCGCTTTCATTTGCCCAGCTTTTCAAGGTTGTGGTGGGTTAGCGTGACGTCCACACCTTCCATGGTCCGGAGATGCTTCGCCAGTTGTTCGGCCAGATAGACCGACCGATGCTGCCCACCCGTGCAGCCAAACGACACCATCAGGTTCTTGAAGCCCCGGCGTCGATAGCTACTGACGCTGGCATCCACCAGCGACATTGCGGTTGCGAGGTACTCCGCGACGCTCTCCTCGCGAACCAGGTAGTCGATCACCGGTTGATCCTTGCCGGTGAGATCCTTGTATTCTTCCTCTCGGCCGGGATTCGGGAGGCTGCGGGCATCGAAAACGAATCCGCCGCCGTGTCCGGTCTCGTCTCCGGGCTGGCCCTTATGAAAAGAGAAACTGAACACCCGCACCGTCATTCCTTCTCCATCTGAACTCAAACCCTGCAGCTTCTCCGAGGCCAGCATTCTCTTGAACGCGTCGGTCAGGGCGGGCAGTTCAATCGGGAGTTCGACGTTGTGGAGCAGCCAGCGAAGGTTGCGCAAGGCATACGGAACGCTCAGAAGAAACAGCGGCTTGCGTTCGAAGAAACCACGAAAGCCATAAGCACCCAATGCCTGGAGGATCCGAACGTAAACATAGGCATAGTAGTGGTGCATAAAGGCAGACCGTTCGAGCTCAATAAAACCGGAAAGCGCATCCAGGTAGGATTCGAGCAGTTGTCCGCGCACGGCGGGCGGCAGATCGGCCTTGGCGTCGTAGAGGAGAGATGCAATGTCATACTGCAGCGCGCCTCGTCGACCACCCTGATAATCCAGGAAGAACGGATTGGCATCACGCAACATGATGTTGCGGGACTGAAAGTCTCGATAGAGAAAGTAGTCGCGGTCCGCGTCGAGGAGAAAGTCCGTCAAGCGCTTGAAGTCGTCCTCAAGGGCTTGTTCGTTGAACGGGATGCCGGCAGGGCCTAGAAAGCAATACTTGAAGTAGTTCAGATCCCAGGCAATAGACTGCCGGTCGAAACTGTGCCGGGGGTGGCACAACCCGTAGTTCAGATCGCGACCGGCCTCGACCTGAAAGCGCGGCAACACCGCCACGACCTTGCGATAAACGTCGATCACCTCGGGCGCGATGTTCTCACCCGTGCGATTGTCCGCGAGAAACTGGTACAGCGTCGTGTCTCCGAGGTCTTCTTCGAGGTACACGTTCTTGTCCAGGTCGGCGGCGTAAATCTCGGGAACCGGCAGACCGTGACGGCGAAAATGCCGGGAGAACTCCAGAAACGCAACGTTCTCTTCGCGCACGGCATACAGGATCCCGATCGCACTGATTCCGTCGCTGGCAAGCCGGAATATCTTCCGCCCCGAACCACCGAGTCCCTGAACCGATTGTGTTCGCTCAACCGATGATTCGAACCGATGCTCGAAGAGTTTCTTGAGTTCATCCATAGAGATCACACCACCAACAAATGATACTTGAATCCCAGACAACCGCGGGGTGTTCTCGCCGGGGGAGTGTTGCTCTCCCGGGAGACGCTGGACTCAATCCGCGAAACGATGGCGGCCGCCGCGAAGTGATTCCTGCTGATTAGAGCACGGACCGCCTTCGGCCGGTTCTTCCTGAGGTAGAAAGCCAGGGATTACACGTCATCGAGCCCCACCGCCTTCATCAGCTCCAGGGCATTGCTGTTCTGAACGACGCCTGGTTTTGCCAGATAATCGAAGATCATCTGTCCGTCCTCGAGACGATCGTCGAAGTATGTACGTCGTCAGAGTAATTCGGACAGAAGAGCCGATCTGCTAAGAGACGGT
>CAZOZZ010000196.1:0-5760 GCA_964584435.1 uncultured Solibacteraceae bacterium
TGAGCCAGGCGAGAAGTTTGAGGGAGGACAAATGTAGGTGCGGTCTATGACCGCACATTCGTGAGGCCAAGTGCGCTCACAGAGCGCACCTACATTTTTTGAGATGATCGATTCGAGTCAAGTAACGCTAAGCTGAGATCAGAGCGATGAGCAAGAAGAAGGGCACAGACACTGGATCCGAGGGGCGATGGGCTCGACTGCCCGGTGTTGTGTTGATGGTCCTCGTGCTGATGGTTGCCGGTCTTCTGAGTGCGCTTACCGCGATGCGTGTCGTCATACGGGGACGTGAAGTCGAGGTTCCGGAGCTACTGGGGAAGACCGAGGCCGAAGCCGCGAGGCTTCTGGCGAGTAACGGCCTGGAATTGAGGCTGGCCAGCCGGCGTTTCAGCCCTTCAGTTGCGAAGGATCGGATCATGGATCAGATTCCCGCCCCGGGGACCAGGTTGAAGGTGGAGCGTAGCGTCAAGGTCCTTGTGAGCCTGGGCGAGCGCCGGTTTTCCGTCCCCGACGTCGAGGGCGCCAGCCTTCGAGCAACACAGTTGATGCTCACGCAACGCGGATTATCGGTCGGCAACACGCTTTTCGCTCATACCAACGGTGGGGAGCCTTCAACCGTTGTTTACCAGTCGCCGGAGGCCGGCGACATCGGTGCGTCCGACCCTGCCGTAAACGTGCTCGTATCTCTTGGCCCGATTGACCAGTATTACGTCATGCCCGACCTCCAGGGAAGTCCGGCGTTGCCGGCCATCGACCGCGTGAAAAGTGAGGGGTTCCGGCTCGGAGAAATCACATATACCCGGAATGCCGGCGTTCGGGCGGGAGTGATTGTGCAACAGCAGCCCCCAGCCGGGTACAAGCTTTCGAAAACCGACATTATCCTCCTGGAAGTGAGCCAGTGACAGCACGCATTGCACCATCGATTCTTTCCGCCGATTTTTCCGCTCTGGCAGATGACATCCGCCAGGTGGAAGAGGCGGGTGCGCATTACATTCACGTCGATGTGATGGACGGTCATTTCGTTCCCAACATCACGATCGGTCCGCCCGTCGTCCGGTCGATCCGTAAGACGACTGAGCTTCCGCTCGATGTTCACCTGATGATTGCAGAACCGGACCGCTATATTCCCGCGTTCGTCGAGTCCGGAGCCAGCATAGTGACGGTTCATGCCGAAGCGGTCACCCACCTGGACAGGACCATCGATTTTATCAAGGCTCACGACGTCCTGGCCGGTGTGGCGCTGAATCCGGCGACATCGGTCGACGTTGTTGAACACGTGCTTCCAATGCTGGATCTGGTCCTCATCATGACCGTCAATCCGGGTTTTGGCGGGCAGAAATTCATCCCGTACACGGTTCGGAAAGTTCGCAGGTTACGGGAAATGATCGATGACAAAGGCTATCAATGTGACATCGAAGTCGACGGTGGTATCGACCTCGACACGCTCGGTGAGGTAGTCCATGCCGGCGCAGAGATCCTGGTGGCCGGCTCGGCAATCTTCAATGCTCCGGATCCGGCTCGTAAGGTCAAGGAAATGTTGGAAAAGGCGTCCACCCTCGGGTATCATTCTAAGTACGCTTGAGCTAAGGGGTTTCTTTTATATGCGTAGGGTTTTGGTCTTCTTGTTGTCGCTGTTCCTTGTGGGCTGCGGCGGCTATCCGGATGACCTCGCGATCGGCGAAGAGGGCATCGACGAACCGGATCGGATTCTGTTCGAAAGAGCTCTCCACGACCTTGAGCGTGGACGATTGATCCGGAGCCGTCTGGTGCTCAATACCTTGATCAACACCTACCCGGACAGCGAGTTTCTTCCTCAAGCCAAGTATGCAATGGCCGAATCGTTCTATGAAGGCGGCGGTCGATCCGACATGATACAGGCCGAAGCCGAATTCAAGGACTACATCACTTTCTTTCCCACCAGTGAGCTTGCCGACGACGCCCAGATGATGGTGGCAATGTCGCATCTGGTCCAGATAGAAAAAGCAGATCGGGACACGACCCAGGCACTCATGGCGGAAGTGGAGTTGAAGAACCTCATCTCAACGTATCCCGACAGCCAGTTGATGGACGAAGCCAAGGACAAGCTGCGGGCGGTCCAGGAAGTCCTGGCCGACGGGGTTCTCGGGATTGCTAATTTCTATGCGACGATCCGGTCCTACACCGCGGCTACTGATCGGTACCGGGAAGTCCTGGAAGTGTTTCCAGACTTTTCGAGGACACCCGAGGCGCTTTTCAAGCTTGCGGAGACGATGAGCAAGAGTAACAACGAGGGTGAAGCCATCATTTATTACACCCGACTGGTCCGCGATCATCCTCTGGCTGAAGAGGTTGATGACGCCAAAAGCCGATTGACGGAATTGAACCAGCCGATTCCCGATGTCAACCCAGCGGCCCTGGCTCGTGCCGAGGCCGTCCCTCCGATCAAGGGTAGGGGGCTCTTTGGCAGGATGTTTGGGATTCTTGGCAGGCGGCCAGACATCTCGACGGAGACGACGGCCGCATCGATCATCCGGGACGACGAAGAGCCAGGCGCTGACGTGGAGGACGGTTCTTTCGAGGTAGAAGGGACAGTCGTAAGCGAAAACGGAAAGAAACCGCCTGGAGGACTTCGTTAGTAAGACATATACGAAACTATCCACTATCGGGCGGCCCTCTGGCCGCCCGATTTTGTGAGGGTGGGGACTTGCCGGGTATTCCGACTTCGGAGATTCCGAAATGAAAAGAAGGATATTGCTTGCAGATGACAGTCCGACGATCCAGCGCCTCGTCACACAGACGTTTGATGGAGAGAGTTTTGAAATCGTCTCTGTCAGCAACGGCGAGGCGGCGGTGCGCAAGTTCGATGAGGTCCGGCCTTCCGCGGTCCTGGCCGATATATACATGCCCGGCAGGAACGGTTACGAAGTCTGTTCTTTCGTCAAGGAGCACCCTGTCCTGGATCAGACTCCGGTTATTCTCCTCGTTGGGGCGTTCGAAGCGTTCGACGAGGACGAGGCCGAGCGGGTTGGAGCAAGTGGCCGGATCACCAAGCCTTTTGAGCCGCAGGAGCTTCTGGACCTGGTTGCTTCGATGCTTCAGGAGGACCCGGTCGACGCCCTCTTTCGGTCCGAGCAGCACGATGACGCCGGCGACCTGCTTGGTCTGGAAGACCTGTTTCCTTCCGAGGCTTCCGAATCCAAGTACGGCGAACTTTCGAGCGAGGAAATTGAAACGATCGCCGATCGCGTCATTCAAAAACTCTCCTCAGAGATCATCGAGGGAATTGCCTGGGATGTTGTCCCTGAAGTTGCTGAAAAAATTGTACGAGAGGAATTGAAGAAGACACATGAAGGCTGAGATACCGAAGACATACGACTTCCGGGAAATCGAGTCGCGATGGTACGACTTCTGGGAAACCAGTGGCTATTTCCGTGCGGATGCAGACTCGGACAAACCCGCATTCGTCATCGTGATGCCCCCACCCAACGTGACCGGATCCCTTCACATCGGGCACATGCTCAACGCCACGGTCCACGACGTGATCGTGCGGCGCAAGCGGATGCAGGGTTACAACACGCTGTGGCTGCCGGGCACCGATCATGCAGGAATCGCAACTCAAAATGTTGTCGAACGGCAATTGAGGGAAGAAGGGCTCGACCGCCACGATCTGGGGCGCGAGAAGTTTGTCCAGCGGGTGTGGGAGTGGAAGAGGGAGTACGGAGATCTCATTACAAAGCAGATACGGCGGATAGGTGCGTCCTGCGATTGGTCCCGCCAGAGGTTCACGCTGGACGAAGGGCTTTCGCGTGCGGTGCGCGAGGTATTTGTCCGGCTGTACGAAGAAGGACTGATCTACCGGGGAAAACGGCTGATCAACTGGTGTCCAAGGTGTCGAACCGCACTCTCGGATCTCGAAGTGCAGCACGAATCGTTGACCGGCAAGCTGTATCACATTCGGTACCCGATTGCGGGCAGTGACGGCGAGTATGTCGAGGTGGCAACGACCCGTCCGGAAACCATGCTCGGTGACACCGGGATTGCGGTGCATCCAGCCGACGATCGGTACACCCATCTCAAGGGAAAGTCTGCCCACCTGCCGCTTGTGGGACGCGAGCTACCTTTCATCCAGGACGAGGTCGTCGAGCAAGAGTTTGGTACCGGCCTCGTGAAGGTGACTCCCGCGCATGACCCGGCCGATTTCGAAATGGGAAAGCGCCATGGCCTGGACCAGGTCAGCGTTATCGACGAAGACGGCAGGATCACGAAAGACGGTGGGGCCTATCAGGGTATGGACCGTTTCGAAGCACGGGCACGCGTACTCGAGGACCTGGCGTCCGAGGGCCTGTTGAGCCGCACCGAACCGCACACACACAATGTCGGTCACTGTTCCCGGTGCAAGACGATCGTTGAACCACTCTTGTCCACCCAGTGGTTTGTCCAGATCAAGCCCCTTGCCGACGAAGCGATCCGGGCGGTGGAAGAAAACGACATGAGGTTCGTGCCGGCGAACTGGGCGAAGACCTACTTCGAGTGGATGTACAACATTCGCGATTGGTGTATCTCACGCCAGCTCTGGTGGGGCCACCGGATTCCGGCCTGGTACTGTGACGATTGCGAAGAAATTATCGTGTCCCGGGCGGACCCGAGCACCTGTACGAAGTGCGGGTCGACCAAAGTCCGCCAGGAAGAGGATGTACTCGACACCTGGTTCAGTTCGGCCTTGTGGCCGTTCTCGACGATGGGATGGCCGGATGAGACCGACGATCTCAAGGCTTTCTATCCGACGAGCCTCCTGGTCACCGGCTTCGACATCATTTTTTTCTGGGTTGCAAGGATGATGATGACCGGCCTGAAGTTTATGGGGGAAGTGCCCTTCCGCGAGGTTTACATTACCGGTTTGATCCGCGACGAGGAACATCAGAAGTTGTCGAAGTCGAAGGGCAACGTTGGCGATCCATTGCTGATATGTGACGAGTACGGAACCGATGCGGTTCGTTTCACGCTTGCTCGGCTTGGTGCGCCCCGATCAGATTTTGTGCTCAAAGAAGATCAATTGGACGGCTATCGAGCATTCTCAACCAAGATCTGGAACGCTGCCCGTTTCATCCAGGGGCATGTGAATGAATCGGACCTTCCGGCCACAGCGGATGAGATTCGGCAGATGGATCTCTCCCTGGCGGATCGTTGGATCCTTTCGCGCCTGTTTCGGACCGTTGACGAGGTCGATCGGGCCCTGGATCGTTATTTTCTCCACGAAGCCACACGGACGATCTACCAGTTCTTCTGGCATGAGTTCTGTGATTGGTACCTGGAGATGGTCAAACTGCACCCGGAGCGATCCAAGCCCGTTCTGATTTTTGTGTTTGAGAACGCCTTGCGGTTGTTACACCCATTTATGCCCTTCATCACCGAAGAGCTCTGGCAACGGATTCCCCACTGCGGGGAGTCCATCGTTGTGGCTTCCTATCCGAAACCGGAATCGGACATGATCGATCAAGAAGTGGAGAGCCAGACCGAGTTGATCCAGGAGATTATCGTCAAGGTCCGCAACATTCGTGCCGAGGTCAACGTGGAGGCGAAACTGTTCGTGCCGCTTCGTGTGGTGGCTGAGGATCCCGCCATCGAGGACCTGCTGACCAGGCACCAGGAGTACATGCGTCGTCTGGCGCGAATCGAAACAGTGGCGATGGTTCCGGCACTGACCTGGGAGTAATCGGCAGCACAGGCTGTAGCTCGCGGGGTTGCGCTTGAGGTGCCGCTGACCGGGATGTTCGATATCGAATC
>CAZOZZ010000197.1:0-5686 GCA_964584435.1 uncultured Solibacteraceae bacterium
TCGGCCTGTACTAATCCTGGGGAAATAACTCTCCAGTTTGCGGGGCGCACTCCATCTGTGAATGCATATGGGGGGGGGCGAAACATGCCTCGAAGAATCGTTACGGTGCTTGCCTGTTTCTTGATTGGTGGCTTTGCCGCTGTCCTTCAGCAAGTGATGTTTCCACCACCAGTGATCGCACACGCTGGCCGAACGGATTCGTTCGGATGCCACAACGACCGCCGCCAAGGAGAGTATCACTGTCACTCTGGCCCGCTGGCCGGACAGGCGTTCGACTCGAAGGCTGAAGCAAGTCGTGCCTTGGCCAGTAGCGAAGGGACGACGCCCACGCCCGTTCCTCGGCCAACGACTTCGTCGGCCAGACCTCCCACGCCCACACCTCCTGCGACCCGCACAAGCGTTGCGCCAGCCGTTCCATATGGTCGTGACCTCTATCGGCACTGGACAGACGCTGATGGCGACTGCCAGGATGCACGACAAGAGGTGTTGATTGCGGAAAGCGTTCAGATACCCGAGATGGATGAACGGGGCTGCCGGGTAGTATCGGGACGCTGGCTCGATCCGTATACCGGACTAACCTTCACCGATCCCGGCGACCTCGACATCGACCACTTCATTCCTTTGGCAGAAGTCCATCGAAGCGGTGGTGATACTTGGACAGCGGAGCGGCGTGAAGCCTATGCCAACGACTTGTTCCACAGGGATGGGTTGATTGCTGTGTCGGCAAGTGCAAACCGATCCAAGGGTGACAGAGATCCCGCAGATTGGTTGCCGCCGAATGAGAGCTACCAGTGTGACTATGTTCGGAAGTGGGTGTTGATAAAGGTGACATGGGGATTGGATATGGACGCTGACGAGCAGGGAGCAGTGCAGCGGGTGCTTGCCGGTTGTTCTTGATCGGTCTCCGGATCATTTGACCCAAACAATGAAATCCAGTTTCTCGGTGGAGAGAGCTTGTCCAAAGGAATAAACGGAATGACGCGAATTAGAAGTGCAGTTGCAATATTTGTTTTCACCCTATTTGTGCCACCTGCTTTCGGACAATGGACGCGTCCCCAATGTACATACGACCGGTTTGACGACACGCATGGCTGCAGTTTCAGGAGTGGCATCTTGGGGATATACGCGAGCTTTTCAGCCGCCACAGCCGTGCGAGACATTCTTGACGGAAGTTCCTCTTACTCTCGCCCTCCTAACTATTCCATCTCGCCGAATCCGAGGATAACAGGAGATTACTTTCCAGGGAGCCAGATTACGTTGAGAGTGGACAGTCGCGAGCCTGCAATGGCCGATACGATTCGTCCCCAGGAAGTAGCACGTGTTTTTGAAGATGTAATCATTCCTCAAATTGTAAGGGGGAAAACCCTTCTCATCAGGCATTACGAGTGGCCAAATGACGACCAGCCCATCAATCAAGAATTCACTGCCGAAGGGTTTCGCGAGAGTCTGGAGGGGATGGAACTGCAGATGCTCCAATTCGTTCGCGAAATGTTGTCTGAGCCGACACGGGGGCCAGACGCAATTATTCGCGGAGCTAGAATCCCGAGAATTGCAGGTGTGCGATACGAGCACTCCAGTGAAACCGAGCAGTTAGCAGATGGATCGTGGTCCGATGACGAACTCAGCATTCGGACAGGAGTTGAGCCGGACTACCTGCGTACTTTTTACGATGCTGCTCTCATAGAGGCCGGTTGGGCCGTTCATGCAACTGAGCCTGACTGTTGGTCAACACGCCACGAAGTCAATTTCAGAGATCTGTACGCAGTTGAACGTGATGATGAACTGTGCTTCGACGAATTGGGACCGAAACTGACATTGAAGGGCCAAGGCCCTTGGCCACCCGCCGCACCTTCGTCCTTCGAATACAGACCCGGTTTGATTGCCGTATTTCATCAGGGTGGTGACCGTGAAAGGCTATGACGCTGAAGGTCTTCAGCAAGAACTGACACAGACGAAATTCTTAAAACTTCCCTGCCCCTAAGCGGATCGGTGGATCGGAACACTGCCGGATCTGGGAGATCTCCTCTTCCAGACTCCTGCCGTCGATCTGTTCCCGTATGGCATCGGCGGAGTCCGGGGTCAGGTGAACACCACTTCCAAATAGTAGGAAATCGGCCACGATCGTTCCTGACGAAGCAGCATGCCCGCGGGATTTTGGAAACTCTGCCTCGGACTGCGGGTCGCCTGCCAACGGTCTGCACCGGAGAGTTGAATTCCCATCCCCTCATGTTTGATTCCGGACAGTCGAACGAGACAACGATGTCCTGGAATACCGACGCTGCCTCGGACGGATGCGGATCCTCGCCACAATTGAAAAAAACGAGGGGCAGCGGGAGCCTGTCCCTCGTTGGGTCTAACCCCGGGTCTCACCGGCCGTGCGCTCCTAGAGCGCACCCCCAGTCTTGACTAGTTGTTCGATCCGCTGATCGTCAACTGCTTCGCGCTCTCTTCGCGATGCTCCTCGAGATCCAGGTGATCGACGCCTTCCTGCAACCACTGGGGCGCTTCGTCCCCGAGCAGATGGTGATCGAAGAACTCCTGCATCCGGACGAAGTAGTCCTTCCGGTTCGCGTCCTTGCTGAGCCCGTGGTTCTCGCCCTCGTATTGCAGCATGACAACTTCCTTGTTGAGCCGTCGGAGCGTATTGAAGTATTCGATCCCCTGATTCCAGTCGACCGCGCCGTCCTGGTCGTTGTGGAGCAGCAGGAGCGGTGTCGTCACGCGCGTTGCGTAGTACACGGGCGAGTTGCGGGTGTATGCATCGATGTTGTCCCAGTACCCACCCTGAAACCGACCCTGGCTGCTCTCGAAGATGGCCTGGTTCGCCCCACCGGTGTTCCAGTAGATCGAGCTGTACATGCTGATCAGGTTCGTCAACGGGGCACCAGCGGCCGCGGCACGGAAACGATTGGTCTGGGTGATAAGAAAGGAGGTCTGGTAGCCACCCCAGGAGTGGCCGTGGAGTCCGACCCGTTCCGCATCGACGACACCCGTGGCGATGGCCGCATCGAGCGCGGGCAGTACGCACCAGACTGCCGACATGCCGGGGTCGTTCAGCGTATAGGTGATGTCCGGCTCCAGCACCGCGTACCCCTTACTCGTGTACACGGACTTGTTGAAGCTGTAGGCGATCGGCTGGGCGTATCGGTTCAGGTTCTGCGACCGCTTCTCATAGATGAAGACGATCGTCGGATACGATTTCCCTTCCTCGTAGTTGGCGGGCAGATGAAGTGCACCCTGGAGCCGAGCGCCCTTCTCGCTCACGTAGTCGATCAGAATCGATCCATCCGACCACAAGACATCGGCCTGTTGCGGATTTGCGTCGGAAAGCCGCGTGGCATCCGACAGACTGCCGTCGGCCACATAGTAGTCCGGAAAATCCGTGCCGGTCTGCCTCGTATAGACGTAGGTCTCGGCGTCTTCGGCCTTGATCAGGTTTCCGAAGGTGGCGTCCTCTGACATGAGCAACTTTGTGGCCCTCGCCCCCGGTTCCAGCCGCGCAAGCCCGGCCTTCTTGGTCCATTCGCCGTACGCGTTGAAATAAACCGGTTCGGAAAGGTCGATGCCTTCGTCGTCCGGGTCCAGCCGGTACGGTCGGTTGTAGCGGATGCCGTCGGCCTGGCCGTTGACGGTCAGGTTCGTACCCGCCCCGCCATGAACCGGCACATTCCACACGTCCCAGTTGTCTGAAAGCAGAACGGACTGCCCGTCCTCGGCCCACCCGACGGGGCGGATCGGCGGGTCGACGATGTTGTGATCGTCCTCGGTATTTATGAAGGACGTGGCCACGCCTTCGGTGATGTTGCGATGTTCGCCGGCAGCCATGTCGTAGGTGTAGTAGTCCCCATCCTGGTAATAGAGGAAGTGGTCCGACTGCGGGTTCTCGCCCGAGAAATAGCGCAGCCGCTCGGCCGCTAGTGTTCGCTCACCTGTCTCCAGGTCGGTAACGTACACGTCACGGTACCTTCGGCCGTCCAGGTTCCCGAGAAGCTCGTAATCACGGACATCGAAGCCGATCGCGTAGCGATCGTTGGGGTCCGCACTGACATCACGCAGTTCGTCATCAGCCAGGCGGATGAACTTGTCATCGGCAACACGGTAGATGCTCAGGAAGCTGAAGTTCCGATCCCTGTTCTCCTGCACCTGCTGTTGCGACTGCAGCCGCTCGTCGAGGTAGTGCCAAACGACGAGATCCGCAGTTTCCAGTTCTGGCTCTCCACCGCGATCACCCCGACCGCCACTGGCCAGCCGATCAGATTCCTGGACTTCATTGGACGCCTCCTCCTCGTCTTGGAAGCCTTCTCCTCGGTCTTCGGCTTCGGTCAACTCGGCGATCCCGAACAGGATGCCTCCGAGATCGTCCATCCATGCCGGTGCCCGGCTGTCGCTGATGGTCATGCCCTCAGGGAAAGCATCATCCTCGGCGGGATCGTACATCGATTTTTCGGCGCCTGTTGGGGAGAAATTCGAGAAGGCCACGAGGCTGAAGAGGTCGTCTTCGTAGTCGTCGCTTTCCGTACCCTTGAGCAACGCCAGGGCATCTCCGGCTTCGGTCCAGTTCAACGATCGGTAGTTCGCACGGTCGCTGTCGAGCGCCATGACGATGCCCGATTCCATGTTCCGAACCTGCACGCCGTTTCCGATCTGATCCTCGGCTCGAATGACCCAGCTCAACCATTCCCCGGTCTCATTAAACGCGAACTCGCTAACGTTTCCGACGTTGAGCATCTGGCCGGTGGCCAGTTCGTACAGGATCATGTCGGAGCCGGTGGGCGCCGCATCATCGCCATTCCCTCCTTGCCCGTTGGGAGGTCCTTGCCCACGTCCACCGCGACCACCACGGCCGCCCGCGCTGCCCGCACCCTTGTGAAGGGCGATCCAGGCAGCATTCTCCCCGGAGAAGGCGAAGTCTCGGACCTTATCGAACTCGATCATTTCGCCTGTTGCGAGCTCGACGAGCCCCACTTTGTTGTCGAGTTGCTCGTTCGATCGCTCGGCGGCATCAGCCTCTGTCTTGGTCGGAAAGATCGTGAATGCTGCCCACTGCGAATCGTCAGAAAAGGAAACCCTTGCCCGGCCTGGATCCCCGATCGGAAACTTCAACTCCCGGTCACCGTCCGACTCGCGGATGATGACTTCTGCGTCACCCTCGGCTGGAGTCACGGCATGGCCGAACCACGCGCCATTCTTCGAAACTGTTGTGCCCCCAATCCTCTTCCAGCCGAGGACATCGGCGAGATCCAGCGCCTGGAGCTCGGACTCTTCGGCCTTATCCTGGGCCGAAGCCGGCACTGTGGCAACGAGCATGACGGCGAACGCAAACAAACACAGAAACGATAGTCTTTTGTACATTGGAGATCTCCTGTTGGGGCTGCTAGCAGGTATTGGAGCAGAAGTAGAACCAGATGCAAAGGGTTAAGTGGGTGATAGCCCTATTGCGGCACTCATGGCCCGGTCGCCTTAGAAAAAAACTGTCTGTTTATCGTGGCCTTGACAGCCGCCGAAGAGGAGGCCTGGGCAGCTACCTACAAAGCATTGGTCTTCGTCGGACCACTCGACGATTTTGGCGTAACGCGCACTCTCCTTCATTTTTTTGGACTTGAGGGAGTGCCCGGCCTCCCTAGTTGATAGTGTTATTGATGTTGGAATTCTGGAAGCTTCAATGAGAGATGATCTTAATGTTGCT
>CAZOZZ010000198.1:0-5672 GCA_964584435.1 uncultured Solibacteraceae bacterium
CCTTGCTACCTATGTGCTACCTACAGCAGAAAAGCCCAGGAAGGATGTGGGGAGATTTGTGGCTACTCCATTGGCAAAACCAGTCAAATCGAGTCGAATGGAGTCATAGAGGGGGAACGTAACAAGTCCAACAAGAAAGCGGGTTTCGGAGTGTTTTGAGGTACTTCCGAAACCCGCTAATTTGGGATTTTAAGTCCGGTGCGTCTGCCAGTTCCGCCACCCAGGCTAACCGGCCTCCAATCATACCAGTTCGTTTGCAGCCTTCCGTATCCCGGATGTCTCAGTTCTCCCGCACGACCGTTTCCAGTCGGGTCAAGGCCTCGAGCAGCCTCGAACGCGGGCACGCAAAATTCAGGCGCTCAAATCCTTCGCCTCCGGTTCCGAAGACAGGCCCGTCGATCAGGTGCAGGCGGGCGGTTTCGCGTATCAAGCGCGACAGTTCCGGCGAAGAGAGACCCATTCCGCGGAAGTCCAGCCATGCCAGAAAAGTGCCTTCAGGTTCGATGAGCCGGACGTTCGGAATCCGGTTGGAAACAGAATCCCGAATCAGCGATAGATTGCCCGCCAGATACGCGAGCATCTGGTCGAACCACTCACCTCCAGCGCGGTATGCCGACTCACCGGCGGCGAGCCCGAAGATATTGACGCCGAAGGCTCCCGTTTCCGCTCGCCAACGCTTCACATCCAACCTGGAAGCTTCGTCGGCAATGATGAGGTTTGAAAAACGCAGGCCGGCCAGGTTGAAGGTCTTGCCTGGGGAGGTGCAGATGATCGTTCGTGGCAGGATGTCTCGAGAAACCGTTTGAAACGGCACGAACTGATTCGAAGGATAGACCAGGTCTCCGAAGATCTCATCGACGACGACACGGACACCATGTGTCCGGCAGATCGAAGCGAACGTTTCGAGTTCATCCGCCGTCCAAACCCTGCCCACCGGATTGTGAGGACTGCACAGGAGTGCGAGTTTGACCGGGCCACTGGAAAGCTTGCGTTCCAGGTCTTCGAAATCCATCGTGTAGCGCCCATGGTCGGCAATCAACGGGTTCTCGACGACTTCGGCCCGATTGTCGCGAATCGCGGCGAAGAAAGGGTGGTAGATGGGCGGTTGAATCAGTACCTTCTCGCCGGGCGCCACCATGTTCCGGACCAGCATGTAGAGGTCCCGGACGACTCCGTCTGAAGGGAGAATCCAGTCTGGCGATACCTGCCATCCCTGTCGGTCACGCATCCATCCGGCAGCCGCTTCGAAGTACGAAGCACTCGCCTCCGTGTAGCCATAAACGGGATGGCCGGCTCGGTCGGCCAGGGCACGCGCCACAGGGTCGGGACTGGGAAAGTCCATGTCCGCGATCCAGAGAGGAAGGATTTCGTCGTCCCGACCATCAGACCGATGCCATTTGACGGAACTCGTGGTTCGGCGGTCAATGACGGCATCGAAGTCGTACTGCATCACTTGCTATTGACTAGGACGCTTGTCCCACGGCGCGGGGAAAGTATGACTTCCGGGTTCCGCACATCCGCTCCAGTGCGGCGGCTGTGGTTTCCCTCCCCAGGCCTGTGATGATGGCAGCAAGATGATCCCAATGTCGGGCGCCGGTCCGAGCCAGAACGTGGTCGCTCAAGACAACAAGCGCCTGGGTTCTTTCGAGTTCCCCGTCACGATGTTGCTCCTTCGCCCTGACCTGGAGCAACTGGTCGGACTCGTTGTTCGAGTCATCCAACAGTGCAGGAAGCCGAAGGTAGAAATCCTGTTCGGTTGCCTCGATCGATTGCGATTCGGGTTCTTCCGACATCCTGCCCTTGATGTTCCGGATGACACGGGCGGCGGACTCGATCAGAGACAGATCTTCAACAAAAGTCGCCGGGGCGGGCAGCACCCAATCCTCCAGCGATGTCGCAACCAGCAAGGTTCCTGCGAGGACCAGTTGTTCGTCACAACCCTGGTCCTCGAGGAGAAACGCCTGGCTCGCCAGAGCTCGAGAACCGAACATGTCTTCTTCCCGAAAGCGATGGGGAAGAAGGGGCTGGCCATCCAGGTAGTAGCGGGACGACGGGAGAGCATCCGTGCCGCCTCCACAGCGCACTCCGTAAAGAATAAATCGGGCGCGGTCGAACGGTGTAATTTCTCGATCTTGAGGGAACGACATGGGCACCTCCACAAAGGAGACCGGCCATCAATTGAGAGCCCGCAACGAACCGGGGCCGATGCGGACACTCGCTCTTCCAATTTTCCGATTGGCGCAAGGCTAGGACACAACCGGGCCAACCAAGGTCCAGTCTTCCGGCGTGACCAGATGGGCATACGCTGTCAGGACGCGCCTTCGCCGAGTCACCATATCGAACCTACTCCGTGCTTGCTCGGTCGTATCATGTTGAGTTGGGATCTCACGAAGGGGATCTACTCCGGATACACGGTTTCGTATTTGGCACTTCAGCTGGAGGTCTACATGGGCTTCAAGGAAATCGTGTATCTCGGATTGGACCTGAAACATCACGAAAAGAAGACTCATTTCTTCGGTGCGGACTTCCACTCGCGAGATCACGAAACGACCGAGTTCCCCAAGATGCGTCGGATGCTCGAAAGAGGTGCGACAACCCTTGAAGGCACCGGTATCCGTGTTTTTGAACTGCAGCCCCACGTCCGATCTGGCATGCTTCGATCGAATCACCTACGAAGCCGCTCTCAAACGCTGAGGAAGCGTCAGGTCAGAGTGTCGGGGTGGCCGTCCCTGGCCACCCGCGGGAAAGCATAGAAGCACTATAGAAAAGACACATCAGCAGGAACCGCGGGCGGCCAGAGACGGCCGCCCCGACACGCTATCCGGTTGATCATTGCACTGTTGGAGAACTGTTTGAGTTCGAGCCTAGGAGCCTCGTCATCATTGCCTTCCTTCCACATGGCCTACGGTTCCCGGGCAGCTGCCTACGTGGATGCGTTCATGCGGAACGTCAATTGGGATGAGTGCTACAGGCGATTTGAGGGTGCAGAGACAGCCTACGCGGCATTGAGATAAGGGAAAGATAAGGGAGAAAAGACAAACGGGCGCCTTCGGGACAGGCGCCCGTTATGAAGCTACGTCTTTGAACCGACTTGCCGCTTAACCTCTCGCCTCTTAGCCCGCGTTGAGCGGAGCCTCCGGATGCGGGAACGAGGTTGCGGTGAACAGGATGTCGGTGAGACCCTTGACACTTCGGGCAGCCCATTCGAATGGGACGACCAGCCGAAGCGGAGCGCCATACTCAGGGGGAATGAGCTCGTCGTTAAGCTTCCACGCCAACACGACCTGAGGGTGCATCATCGTGTCAATATGCTCTTCGGTGTAATAGTTGTCAGATCCGACAAACCGGACATACCGAGCCGTGGACTGAACGCCCAGCAACGAAGCAAAATCGGCGAACCTCACTCCGGTCCACTTCACGATACCGCTCGGCAGCGGCGCACCGCACTGGATCCGGACAATGTAGCTGTGCTCCTTGAGCTTCTCCAGATCACTCGCCGTCACCGTTCCGGTACTCAGTGCCGTACCCCGAGTGTTGACGTTCAGCTTCATCTTTGCGAAATCGTGCTCGATGTCGGGAGTATTGCCATCGATGCCATATCGCCAAATGACTCGGCCTTCAATACTGCCCACATCGGCTGGAGTGTATTCAACGGCCGACCCGTCACCATTCAACGGCAACGGCGCAGTGTTTCGGATGTTCGCAGCGGTCAGGCCTTCGGCTTGCTCGCCTTGCGCCAACGCTTCGCCTGAATTGACCGCTCCGAGCGTCAGGCCAGCCAACGCCGCACCCGAAGTCTTGAGAGCTTTCCTTCGTGACATTTTCATCGGTTCACCTCTGGACAGGATAGATACTAAATATATAGACGCGCTGCGATTGTCCTCAAGGTAGGCCCCCGGGGTCTATGAGATTCGACACGTCACTTTGTGACGAGCATTACACGAATGCCGGCTTGAGGTCCAGAAACTGCATACAGGATATTTTGTTTCAATACCTTACGAACTAAGGGGTGCGCCAGATTAGTTGCCCGTCCTTGTCGAATAAGACCATCGACGACGGGGTATTCTTCTCAACCTGCCCATCGGAATCGACCACATGTGACGCCACCAGGGCTGTGCTTCCCACTATGGTCCGGGTCTGGCCATCGACATCGTAGAAGCTAAGGCTCGGCCCCAGATTGTGAACGACCGAAAGGGCGGCGCGGGTTTTCCCTTCCTGGTCGAACAAAACAAGGAACACCGATCCGGCTCCATCGGCCACCAGCGACGCGCGTTCCACTCCGCTGTCGTCCACAAGCGAAAATTCCCGGGCCGTGATTTTCGACTCCGGCTCATCCTGAGTTGCCGCCTGGACGGAGGGACGCTGCGCAAACAGAAGGCCAACGGAAATCAAAACAAACGACGTCGCAACCAGACGCTTGAGCCGCCGGTGCCGGATTTCCATGCACTCCAGCCTTAGAGAGAGGTCGTGCCATTCGGGTCTCGGAACTTCCATCAATCACCTCGTGTTCGTTAGATTAACGCCGTCAATCGAGAGGCTGGCGACGAGGCAGATGAACGCCGGCCAGCATGCATCGGGCACTACCGCCCTCGACACGCTCGATGGTTGGGATGGGTGCGGACACGATGCGGGCGTACTTCTCCAGTGCACCGATCTGGGCGGTATCCAGCGACTCGTGTGCCTGGCTGGACATGACCAGAACCTTCTCCTTCTCCCGGTTCTCAACCTCCAGGACATTGCCGGCAAAGTGGCCCATCTGATCGCGGTCGATCAAAACTATTTCCCGACTGGTGCTTCGCAAACGTTCGAGCACGGCGGTTCTTTCCGCAGGATCGTCGATCGCATCGGCGCAGACCACGACAAACCGCTCACCGATGCTCATGACAACGTTCGTGTGGTAGACGTCGGTACCCTCGGCGTCCGTGGCATGGAACGTCACCAGATCGTGACCCAGGAGCAGGGCCAACTCACCGAGCACCTCCCCGTCCGTCCGCGGCGAGAGGTTCGCGTAGGAACAGCGGTTCGGGTAATCGAAGATGAGGCTTCCGGTGCCCTCGAGGAATCTTCCGGCCTTCTCGTGGTGTGACAAGTCGATTATTCGGGAGACCTCGAATCCGTAAGTCGTCTCGAGGGTTTCGATGATGTCGACGCGCCGTTCCAGTCGCCGTATCGAGGCAAACATGGGGTACACGATGACCCTTCCGTCCTCGTGAAATGAAATCCAGTTGTTCGGGAATATCGCGTCCGGAGTTCTGGGTTCGGGTGTGTCTTCGATAACGATCACCTCCACACCGGCCCGTCTCAACTCGATAACCAGACCGTCAAATTCCCGAACCGCCCGATCCTGCAGTTCCTCATCCGTAGCGTCCGGATCACGGGTCTGGAATACATTCGTACCTGCTGTCTCTTCGTTGAATCCGAAACCTGCGGGACGCACCATCAATACGGCCGAAGCCGTCTGGCGCTGCGGTTGGTCTGCCATCTCTCCTCCTGATCAGTCCAATGACTCACTGTAGCATTTCTTAGTGTCGAACTGCCGTTGGGAGAGGGGAGCGGGCAGCGGGCAGCAGGGAGCGGGCAGCGGGGAGCAGGCAGGTGGGAGCGGGCGGGTGGGAGCGGTGAACCTGCCTGGTTTGACGTACATCAAATTGTTGATAATTACTTGATGTACG
>CAZOZZ010000199.1:0-5622 GCA_964584435.1 uncultured Solibacteraceae bacterium
TTGTCTGTACTAAACTTTTGGGAAAAGTCTCCAGTCGGAGGGGCGCACTCAAGTTGTTGCTGCAACAAATCATCATTGTTGAACGACAGATACCCGACGAAACAAAGCGGGAAGAACTCCGCGCCCTGGAAATCTACATTGCCGGGCAGTTCCGCCACGTCATCGAGGATGAGGCGTCATGGACGGCGCGTTACAGGGTGGACGAGCTGTCTGAAACAAATCGCCGCAGGATTGACATCGCCCGAAGAGCGCTTGAAAATCACCCTGCTCCTTCCGTCGAGGAAGTGGCCGCCGCGACGACCACGCTCGAAGTCCGCCTCGACGAGGTGGACCGTCGGATGAGTCCCAGCGGCATCGTGCTGACACTCCTGACGGCAACTTTGCGGCTGTTGGCGGTCGCGATGCTGGTTCTGGCAGTGCTGGGAATGGTGTCGATGGTAGCGTTCAAAGGTGGCCTCATGGCACGAGTGCTTGGAATCGAAGTCGTCGGCGTCAAGGGAAACCCAGCGATACTCGTGCGGAGGCTGTTCCGCGGCAGCCTCGTCTGGGGCACAGTCTTCGTCCTGTTCTATCCTTTTGCGAGTCCACTCCGGACGTGGCTTCCCCTCGAGTATGGGTACATCTCATTCGCCATCATCCTGGGACTCGCCGCCTGGTCGGTCTGGCACCCGGCCCGCGGGGTTCAGGACAGGATCGCCGGCACCTATCTGGTTCCCCGGTAATCACCTTAGAGTTCTAGTCGTCGAATCGTTCTTCTGGTTATATTCACAAAGAACGGCTATTGCTGGAGCCTGTCGAGAAGCCATGCACGGGCAAATACCCAGTCTCGCTTCACGGTTGCCAGCGAGATGTCCAGAGCCTGACCGATTTCTTTTTCCTTCAGGCCCCCGAAGACGCGCAATTCAACCACCTGTGCCGCACGGGGGTCGAGATTCTCCAGAGCCTCAAGCGCTTCGTCAACCTCCAGCAGATTCTCGTGCGGAGCTCGCCCTGCGCCCTGTCTTCCCAACTCCGGGATCAGAACCTGGGTGTCCTTCCGTTTCTGGGCGTTCCGCCGCCGGGCATGGTCGATGAGAATGCGACGAATCTGCCGCGAAGCTACCGAGAAGAAATGAGCCCGGTCCTTCCACTCGACAGGCGTTTCGGAAAACATCTTCAAGTAGAGCTCGTTGACGATTGCCGTGGGCTGTAACGTATGGCCACTCCGTTCGCCGCTAAAATAGTAGGCGGCCAGGCGTCGAAGCTCGGAGTAGACTTGTCCGATGAATTGCTCGCCCGCCTCGGCGTCGCCTTGCCGCCAGCGTTCCAACAGAATGTCAACAGTCTCAGGCATTCCGGCTGCCTCCCTGATCTCCACTATTGAAACATATGCCTAGATAGATCGAAGAAGCATGAGCCATTCCTGTACCCGTCTACGCTATTTGAGATGAGGAAGGCCAATGAAAGACGAACGATTCCGCCAGATCCGAGATCTGTTCGATGCGGCGATGGAACAGCCGCCCGACTCCCGCCAGGCGTTTCTCGAAGAAGCATGCCGGGACGACAAAGAACTACTGACAGAGGTGGTGCGGCTTCTGGCTGCCCAGGGCGAACCGACGACCTGGCTTGACGGAGATGGCCCCAGTTCGCCGGCGGCGCGTCTCAAAGGCCGCCGGATTGGGGCCTACGAGATCCTCCGGCAGTTGGGCGAAGGCGGGATGGGCACGGTCTACCTGGCATCACGGGCCGACGGGGTGTTCGAAAAACAGGTCGCTCTGAAGATCGTCCAGAGCCAGATCCCCGGCCAGGACATCCTGGATCGGTTTCAGCGGGAACGCGAGATTCTCGCCAAGCTCGATCACCCGAACATTGCGCGGATCATGGACGGTGGAACCACCGAAGAAGGTCTTCCGTACCTGGTCATGGAATATGTCGAGGGTCAGCCCATTGACGTCTATTGTGACCAGCACAAGCTCAATGTCGAAGGGCGCTTGAAGCTGTTTCGCGATGTATGTGGGGCTGTCGATTACGCGCACCAGCAGCGAGTCATCCACCGGGACATCAAGCCGGGCAACGTTCTGGTGTCGACAGACGGCACCGTCAAGCTCTTGGACTTCGGGATCGCCAAGCTGTCTGCCACAGACCCCGATGGAACGATGACCGAGACCGACCTGATGGCCATGACCCCCGAATACGCCAGTCCTGAGCAGGTCAACGGAGAAACGATCACACCGATGACGGATGTCTATGCCCTGGGCATCCTCCTCTACGAACTCCTGACCGGGGAGAGGCCGTACCGGTTCAAGAGCCGTATTTTTCGAGAGATTGCTCGTGTCATTTGTGAGGAACCGCCGACACGGCCGAGTGTTGCCGTCACCACACGGCGCAATAAAGGTGCAACGACGACAAAATTACCCGGCGTCAGCCGCATTCGCGCCGGGACGCCCGAAGAGTTGAAACGGAGGCTCCAAGGAGACCTCGATAGCGTATTGATGAAGGCGTTGGATAAGGAGCCACTCGAGCGATACCGGTCGGCGGACGATTTCAGCGAGGATCTCCGATCCCATCTGGAACACCTTCCTGTTTCGGCCCGCCGCGCCTGGCTTGCTTCATTGGGAAGTCTTGCCCACCGGAGTCGGTGGTGGATCTTCGGTGCGGTGGCGTTGGGCATGGCTGTTCAGGCCGAAATCATCCGCCTCCCCAGAGTGCTTCATATTATCGGACCCATGCTGCTGATTCTGGGCGGGCTCTTGTGGGTGCAGTGGGGCCGAAGTTCCGCCCACATGCGCCGCATGCTCATGGGATCCTTGCAAGTGGTGGCGGCCTACATGATTTTGGTGCTAGTCGGGGGCCAACTGGCGCCGGAGTTCACCGGCCGTGTGTTTGAAATTGGAATGGTCGGTCTGGCTGTATGGCACATTGTCGTGCATTGGTTCAGACCCCGACCCCAACGCCGTTTGGGTGTACTCCTGCTTGACCTCAGTGTCCGGACGCGTTTTGTGATCCTGTGCCGTGTGTTTACAACAGCTGGGCTCATCTGGGCGTTGACGAATTTATACGGGCATTTCTTTGGAGATGAACCGATCCAAATCGTTCGGATCGTAATGTTGTATGCCCTATTCATTCTCGGCAGGAATGTTGGACAGTTCGAAATCCGTGAGCGAGGACTGGCCGTTCAAGGTGTGTCGATGATCCCCTGGACCCGGGTCCGTTCCTACTCGTGGGATCCATCGCCTGGAGAAACCGAGGTCTTGTGGGTGGACTACCTTGGGGGAATGTTCACGGTGCGACTTCACGTACGACCGGAAGACCGGCCGAAAGTGGGCGCTATTTTCGAGCAGCAGCTTTTCGAGTGGCCCGAGTGAGACAGCGGAGGAATCGGAAGAATAGGGTGCAGACACATGTGTCCCTGTTTTCCGAAGAGGCATGAGCCATTCCTGAACCCGTCTACGCTATTTGAGATGAGGAAGGCCAATGAAAGACGAACGATTCCGCCAGATCCGAGATCTGTTCGATGCGGCGATGGAACAGCCGCCCGACTCCCGCCAGGCGTTTCTCGAAGAAGCATGCCGGGACGACAAGGAACTGCTGTTGGAGGTGGTGCGGCTTCTGGCTGCCTAGGGCGAACCGACGACCTGGCTTGACGGCGATGTTCCCAGTTCGCCGGCGTCGCGTTTTAAAGGCCGCCGGATTGGGGCCTACCAGATCCTCCGGCAGTTGGGCGAAGGCGGGATGGGTACGGTCTACCTGGCATCGCGGGCCGACGGGGTGTTCGAAAAGCAGGTTGCTCTGAAGATCGTCCAGAGCCAGATCCCCAGCCAGGACATCCTGGATCGGTTTCAGCGGGAGCGCGAGATTCTGGCCAAGCTCGATCACCCGAACATTGCGCGGATTCTGGACGGCGGGACGACCGAAGATGGTCTCCCGTACCTGGTCATGGAATATGTCGAGGGCCAGCCCATTGACGTCTATTGCGACCAGCACCGCCTCGATGTCGAAAAGCGTCTGAACTTGTTTCGCGATGTATGTGCCGCTGTCCATTACGCGCACCGGCAGCGAGTCATCCACCGGGACATCAAGCCGGGCAATATTCTGGTGTCGACGGAGGGAACCGTCAAGCTGCTGGACTTTGGGATCGCCAAGCTGTCCGCCACAGACCCCGATGGAACGATGACCGAAACCGACCTGATGGCCATGACGCCCGAATACGCCAGTCCCGAGCAGATCAACGGAGAAACGATCACACCGATGACGGATGTCTATGCTCTGGGTGTCCTGCTCTACGAACTCCTGACCGGGGAAAGGCCGTACCGGTTCAAGAGCCGCATCTTTCGAGAGATTGCGCGTGTCATTTGTGAGGAACCGCCGACACGGCCCAGTTTAGCCGTGACCACACGGCGCGATAAAGGTGCGATGACAGAGTCGCCGGGCGGCACCCGTATTCGTGCCGCAACGCCCGGAGAGCTGAAACGGAGGCTCCAGGGAGATCTCGACAGCGTGTTGATGAAGGCGTTAGAGAAGGAGCCGCTCGAGCGGTACCGGTCGGCGGACGATTTCAGCGAGGATCTCCGATGCCATCTGGAACACCTTCCTGTCTCGGCCCGCCGCGCCTGGCTTGCTTCATTGGGAAGTCTTGTCTATCGGAGCCGGTGGTGGATCCTCAGTGCCGTGGCGTTCGGCTTGGCTGTTCAGAACGAAATCATCGTGATTCCCCCCAGGCTCTTCCTTGCCATCTTACCGATGCTGGCTCTCGGGGTGGGGTGGCTGACACAGTGGTTCCGAGGTTCCCCCACAATGCGTCACCAGATCCTGGTATCCATGCAAGTGATGGCGGCCGCGTTTATCCTGGGTGCGACCGGGTCTTCGCTTGTGCCGCTCGCGCCGCGGTTCTCCTTCAGCGTGTTCCTCATCCTATGGGCCGGAGCCATTGCGTTCGTTCCGGTGCGTTGGCTCACACGCGAGAGCCGTCTGGGCGCGGTTCTGCTCGATATCACTAGTGTTCGGCCACGTCTGGTACTCGTGGGCAGGCTGTTGGCAGTGGGGATGTTCCTCGAGGTATTGACGAACTTATACGCATATTATCTTGGTGATGAACAGATCCGCATCTTTCGGATGGGATTGGACTGTCTTTTTAGCTTCTATTTCTGGAATTTTCTCCGGGGCGAAGTCTGTGAACGGGGATTGGCCCTTCCAGGCGTTTTCACGGTTCCCTGGACACGGGTCCGTTCCTACTCTTGGGATCCATGGCCTCGAGAGAACGAGGTCTTGTCGTTGTCCGTTTCGAGTTTCGTCACGCTCTGGGGACTCCTCGCGGTTCCAATTCACGTACGACCGAAGGACCGGCCGAAAGTGGACGCCATCCTGGAGCAACAGCTCTTCGAGTGGCCGGAGTGATCGGCTCCCCCATCACTTTCTCACCGCAAATCACTGATTCCTTGCCGAATCTCACAACCCACCCAGCGGCGCCGTCCGTGCACTACCCGTCCTCGGTGCGAAAAGCGCTCAGGGAGTTCCACTCGGCGTCCCCAACGATCCGTGCGCCCCGGCACTCTTACGGCTTGGCGGGAATACAACAAATGTCACTGATTGATTGAAGCAATCCCTCGTTTCGCCAAGAGGAGCAGGACAGCGTGTCGGGGTGGC
>CAZOZZ010000200.1:0-1330 GCA_964584435.1 uncultured Solibacteraceae bacterium
CGGTGCGACGAGGGGGGAGGTCGCTCTTCGCGTCCTCCCCTACTCTACCGTCGAGAAACCGCACCTTGTAACCGGATGGTTCGGTCCAGGTGTCACCGTGGGGGTCTTCGCGAGTACTCCTCCGACATCCCCCTCGGTACCGAGAGCGACTTCCACTCGGCTCCCCGACGGTGTTTGGCGATGTAGAGGATCTGGCCGACGTGGAGGCTGTAGTGCCAGAGCTGGCGGCTGATGGCTTCAACTACCGAGTGTCCTTCTCCACGGATGTAGATCGTTTGGGACAGTTCGCCTTCATCGAGGTCTTCAAGGGTCTCGAAGAGGCGGGACCATCCTCGTTCCCAGATCTCCATCAGGCCTTTCCGGGTGTCTACATCATCCACGAACTCCCCGTCCCGCTGCCGGTCCAGCTTTTCTCCATCGGTTGTCAGGAAATCGGTCCACCGGGAAACCATGTTGCCGCCAAGATGCTTGACCAGGACGGCGATGCTGTTTGATTCTCGATCAGGCGTCCAGCGGAAGTCCTCCTCCTCGAGTTGCGCAAATGCCTTGTCGGCAAGTTTCTTGACCCTCTTAAAATCCGCGACGCTGGCATCGACGTAATGTCGGGCCAGGTTTGGGCGTGTATCGTTCATATCCCCACTCTCCACCCTTAGCCAATCGTCCGCAACCGCAAAACGGCGGCGACTCAGCGTTAGCCAACCGTCCGCAAACCGCAGAATCGTGAGGGGGACAGGTCAGCAGGCCTGTCCCCGGGCGTCTCGGCCTGCCAACTCTACGCCCCTCCAAGAAAGCATATAAAAGCAAACCATGATGAGAATAAAACTGTATAAAAACAGATAAAATAGTATAATACCGTCTGCATGGAACTGCTCAAACCCGCTGAAGCCGCGCGCGAGTTGGGAGTCAGCTACCCCACGATGAAGCAATGGATTTACCGTGGGAAGGTGGATTCGGTGAAAACGCCGGGAGGGCACCACCGGGTACCACGAGCCGAAGTGGATCGGCTCGCTGGCAGGGACGACTCCGCGCGGCGCCGGCAGCGAACAGACTCGCTGCCGGCCATCAGCGGGCGAAACAGGTTGCGAGGGGAAGTCGTCGAGGTCCGCTACGAAGGTCTCCTCGCTCAGGTCCTGATGGACGTCTCCGGACAAATGGTGACCGCAATCATCACACGGAGCGCTGCCGAGGAGTTAGACCTCGAACGCGGAGTCGTCGCGACTGCCCTGATAAAGGCAACAGGTGTGATGGTAATCCGCGAATAGGACCAAAAACTAATGTAGGTGCGCTCTGTGAGCGCATGATTTGTGCGGTCACAGACCGCACCTACATC
>CAZOZZ010000200.1:1430-5588 GCA_964584435.1 uncultured Solibacteraceae bacterium
AGACCGCACCTACATCTGTTTCCGGAACGGACAACAGTCATTTGAAACGAACCATTCTGATCATTTGTCTGGTCTTGCTGATGGCTCCGGCGTCCCTGGCGCAGGAAGTCTTCGTTGCGGCCGCGTCCAACCTGAACTTCGCGATTCGGGAGATCATCGAGGGGTTCGAGGCGAACACAACAAACCGTGTGCGCCTGTCGCTGGGTTCATCTGGAAACCTGTTCAACCAGATTCAAAACGGTGCTCCCTTTGACGTTTACCTCTCCGCCGACACCGTTTATCCGAGACAGTTGGAAGTCGCTGGCCTGGTTGAACCCGGATCCGGGTTTCTCTACGCGCTGGGCCGGATCGTTGTCTGGGTCCGGAACGGATCGCCGATCGATGTCGAGGAGGCGGGGATCGGGTCTCTGGTCGAAGGTACCGGGAAGATTGCGATCGCAAATCCCCGGCACGCTCCGTACGGCCGCGCCGCCGTTGCCGCGATGGAACACTTTGGCGTGTGGAACTCGGTCTCGGATCGGACCGTGCTGGGTGAGAACGTGTCCCAGGCGGCGCAGTTCGTGCAGTCTGGTGCGGCCGGGATAGGGATCATTCCTCTATCGCTGGCGCTGTCGGAGCCGATGAAGGATGCCGGCCGCTACTGGGAGATTCCAGTGGAGACGTATCCGACGCTCGAGCAGCGGGGCGTCATAGTGGGTCGGGCTGCCAGGTTCGGCCGACTCGAAACTGCCCGGGCGTTCGCAGACTGGATACGCGGGGCTCGGGGAAGAGAAGTTCTTCGAAAGTATGGATTTGGTCTTGGCCCCTCTCCTGGTGGTCTGCGGTGAACTGGGTCGCCCTTTCGACCACCTTCGAACTGGCGGCGATCACTTCGCTTATCCTGCTGATCCTGGGCATCCCGATCGCGTACTGGCTGACCTATTCGAAGTGGAAGTGGAAGTTTCTCGTCGAAGCCGTTGTCGCGTTGCCGCTGGTCCTGCCACCGACGGTACTGGGTTTCTATGTCCTGGTCGCGATCGGACCGCGAAGTCCGTTGGGAAGGGGGTACGAAGGGCTTGTGGGGCATCCTCTGCCGTTCACCTTCGAAGGGCTGGTCCTGGCCTCGATCCTCTACAGTCTGCCGTTCGCGGTTCAACCTATGGTCGCGGCGTTCGCGTCCGTTGATCGAAAATTCCTGGAAGCGTCCTGGCTGCTCGGTGTTTCTCGTGCCGGTACGTTCCTTCGTATCGTCGTTCCCCAGTCGATAGCGGGTCTGGTGACTGGCGTTGTTCTCAGTTTTGCCCACACGCTCGGTGAATTCGGCGTGGTCCTGATGGTCGGGGGGAACATCGAAGGGATCACTCGAACGGCTTCGATCGACATCTACGACGACGTTCAGGCCATGAATTATGCTGGGGCGAACAGCACGGCACTGCTCCTCCTTGTGTTTTCCTTTCTTGTTCTGTCGCTGGTATACGCCTTCAACAGGAAGGTGTGGGCGGCGTGGCCCGATCTCCGCGCATGAGTAGCTTGAGGGCCGATTTCCAGAAGCAGCATCCGGGTGGACCCCTCATTTCTGCTGAACTGGAGATCCCGTCCGACCCACCTCGCGTGTCGATCCTGTTTGGACGGTCCGGTTCGGGCAAGACGACGATCCTGCGGTGTCTGGCGGGCTTGGACTCGATCACGTCAGGGAAGATCCGGTATGGAGATCAGACCTGGGAGGACAAGTCCTCAAGACGATTTCTTGCACCACAGAAACGCTCAGTCGGCTACCTGTTTCAGGACTACGCCCTGTTTCCCCACCTCACCGCCAGGGCAAATATTGCCTACGGTCTGCGCGCTATGGAAAAGCTTGCGCGGGAACGGAGGCTTGAGGAAACCAGTTCAATGCTCGGGCTCGACAAACTCCTCGACCGGAGGCCCGGTCAGCTTTCCGGTGGGCAGCAGCAGCGTGTGGCCCTGGCTCGCGTTCTCGTCCGGCAACCCGACCTGTTGTTGCTGGACGAGCCTTTTTCCTCGCTGGATGCATCCACACGCGAGGAGGTCCGATCCCAGCTGGCCCGGCTCCTTCGCACCCTGTCGATTCCCGCGATAGTGGTCACCCATGATTGGGTTGATGCGTTGACGCTGGGCGATGAAATGATTGTGATCAGCGACGGCAGGATTCTGCAGTCAGGCTCGCCGCAGGAGGTTCTGACCAGGCCGCAACACCGTGAAGTAGCCGAGGCGGTTGGTGTTGAGACCGTGGCGAAGGGAAGTCTGGAAACGCGAGAAGGCGGCGTGGCCGTCCTTCGGGTCGGATCCTGTCAGCTTGTGGCGGTGGATCCAGGCGTCGCTCGGCGCGACTTCTACGTCTGTGTCAGGGGGGAAGACGTCACCCTTGAAACGGGACCTCCGTCCGCCAGCAGTGCCCGAAACCATCTCCCGGGGCGGGTTGTCGAAATCGTGCCAACGGGGGTGCTGACAAGGGTGACGGTCGACGTCGGGTTCGAACTCGTCTCCCTGGTGACACGCCAGGCCGCCGAGGACCTCAAACTGGCCCCCGGCACCCAGATATTCGCTGCGTTCAAGGCTTCGATCGTCCACCTCATTCCCCGGAACATATGAAAGCTACCAATCCACTCTGGGCGGTAGTCCTTTTCCCCAAGCTGACTACTGACCACTACCCCCGTCCCTATTCCGTTGCATTCGTCGAAGGTCCCATGCCAAGCTCAAAAAACTGGCGGAGGCCAGAATGTTTCCCACGGACGGATTTCGTCGCCACGCTACATAACCGTTAAGGGTTCGCGAGCTGCCCGCCACGTCGAGTATGGAGCTCCTCTAAGATGACCATCACCAGGAAAGTCGGCGCCCTTCTGTCGCTGTTGACGTCTGGGCTCTGATCGGCTTGACCACGATCGCCGTGTTCCTCTCCAGCACGAGCAACGACGCCGTACTTCTTGTTGCCGGCATGATGGAGATGAATCTTGCCCGGCGCGTTCACTTAGAGGCTTTGCGGGTTCGGGTCGGTCACGAGGACGCTCGTGTCGAACTGGAGCAACTTGTCGCGGCTTTCGACGTCTTCGTGGACCTTGGGCAAACTGAAGGCCGTAGTGTTCCGCCTACACGCTCGATCGATGAAACCTTGACCGAACTCGTCTCGTTGCCCGACCGCGACGTGGAAAGGATTCAGAGGGCGGCCGAGCTGATTCGCGATGGGTTGCTCAGCCTGCCGCCCGACATCGGGGACGAGTTGGAGGCGGTTGGCCGTGAATGGCAGGCCGTTCGCCCGGATCTGGTACTGATATACGAACTCGGGTCGGACGATCCGCTTGTGGGCGAGGCCGAGAGCCGGATCGAGGGGCGCATCGGTGAGCTCGTCGGAACCATCGGGGGCCTGCAGGGGGCGATCGGCACCAGACTTCAGGCGCAGCGCGGCCGATTGCTGTACGTGATGGGCTCGATTGCCCTCGCATCGCTCGTCTTGTTCGGTTTCGGGCTCTGGTCGACCAATCGCTACATTGCGCGTCCGATTCGCAAGCTGGAGGAAGCCTCCCGTCGTGTCAGTCGGGGGGATTTCAGCGAGCGGGTTCCCATCGTCGCCAGCGACGAGCTGGCGACCCTTTCGAGAACATTCAATGGCATGTTGGAGCAGCTGGAACGCCTTCTGGAGAATGCAGAGAGCAGCGAAAGGCGTTACCGGGAACTGTTCGACAACGCCAACGATCTCATCTGCACCGCAGACGTGAACGGCCGTTTCAAGTCAATCAACAAGGCCGCGGAGCGAATTTCCGGCTACACACGCGAAGAAGCTCGAGACCTCCGTCTCCAGGAGCTCGTGGCCCCCGAGTACCTGGACGTGCTGAACCGCATGCTGAAGCGGAAGCTCGAGGGCAATCGTCAGACCGTTTACGAGGTTGAAATCATTTCCAAGGACGGAAAACGGGTCCCCCTGGAACTGAGCACGCGGCTCACTTTCGAGCAGGGAAAGCCCGTTGGCGTGGAAGGGATTGGCCGCGACATTTCCGAGCGCCGGCACCTGCAGGAGCAGCTCTGGCTTGCTCAGAAGATGGACGCGGTCGGCCGGCTGGCCGGCGGTATTGCCCATGATTTCGGAAACGTATTGACGATCGTGACGGGCTATTGCGCGCTACTCCTCAGCGTGTTGCCAGACGGGGATCCCGTGCGGGAGCAGGT
>CAZOZZ010000201.1:0-5498 GCA_964584435.1 uncultured Solibacteraceae bacterium
TGGACCGATTCCTACCGCTTTCGCAGTAGATTCCTTCTGCCGCCGAGGCTCCTAACCGCCACAGGGCAATGGCCCTCAAGGTTTTCTATGGAACCTGATGTCCTTCTGACGAACGGCAGGATATATACAGGCACCGGCTTCGATCGGACGGCATCCTCCGTCTCGGTACTGTCGGGACGGATCGCCGAGATCGGTGAAGTCAGCCGCGGACCGAAGACCGAAATCATCGACCTCGGCGGCCGGACCGTCATACCCGCCTTCATCGACTCGCACACCCATTTCTGCAGTTATGGCCTCAGCCTGTCGTCGATCAACCTGGATGGCGTAGCCCCGATCGAGGAAGCACTCGAACGGATCCGCCGTTTCGTCGAAGGGAAAAAGCCCGGCGAATGGATCCGAGGTCTCGGCTGGGATCAGAACCTTTGGGGACGCTGGCCCAACCGGCAGGAATTGGATCGTGTAGCGCCGCTCAACCCGGTCGTCCTGACCCGAAAGGATGTTCACCTGCTCTGGGTCAACACACTGGCAATCGATGCGGTTGGATGGAATGCTTCAACGCCGAACCCGGAAGGTGGACAGATAGACCGTGACCGGACGACGGGAGAACTTACAGGCGTGATCCGGGAAAGAGCGATGGAGATGTTCAGGGACCGGATCCCTCCGCCTTCGCGAGAAGAGTGGATAGAGTCCATTCGGGTGGCAACAAGCAATTTTCATCGATTCGGAATTACATCGGCACACACGATGGAGGGACCAGACGAGTTCAAGACACTGGCGTACTTGAATCAAACCGAGGGTCTGGGAATTCGGTTCCACACGCTGATCGCACGGAACAGCCTGGACGAGTTCGTCTCCAACGGCATAAGAACCGGCTTCGGAGACGAGTTTCTCCGGGTCGGACCACTGAAGATCTTTCTCGACGGAACCCTCGGATCGCAAACGGCCGAAATGCTACGGCCGTTTGAGGGAACCGACAATTTTGGAATCACATATACGAACGATGATGAACTTGAGAGCCTGGTCGACCGCGCGACCTCATCGGGGGTGTCCGTAGCGATGCATGCGATCGGTGACAAAGCCGTCCGACGGGCAATTGACCATTTCGAGAGGTTGCCGGCCTCGCACCTGAGACACCGCATAGAACATGTCCAGCTGATCGATCCGGCCGACCTCGAGCGCGTCGGGAAATTGGATTTGATCGCGTCGGTCCAACCGATTCATTTGAGTTCCGATGTCCGGATCGCACACGAACACTGGGGCGACCGAAGCCGTTGGGCATACGCCTTCAAGAGCCTCCGAAAACACGGCATGAAACTGGCCTTTGGTTCGGATTGTCCCGTGGAATCGCCGGCTGTAATTCCGTCGATCAAAGTCGCTCGAAACCGTCAATCGCTGGACGGGGAGGACTTTTTCACCGAAGAAGCCCTTCCGATTCGTGAGGTTCTTCAAGCCTTCACGATCGGCGGCGCCTACGCTTCGGGGGAAGAAGCGATCAAGGGTTCAATAGACATTGGGAAGCTGGCCGACATGATCGTCCTCTCCGAAGACCCACTCGACACCAGCAACGTCGGTAACATCGAAGTTCTGAGAACTCTTTTCGCGGGAAAGACGGTATACTCCGAGGAGAGTGGTCAGTGACCAGTGGCCAGTGGCCAGTTGCGGGACCAACGCGTTCCCTTATTCCGGACACCGACCACTGACCACCGCCAATGGACTTTCACAATAAAGAAATTCTGAAGCGATACGCCCGGATGGTCACTGGGCGTCCGTTCGCCCCCATCCTGCTGAATATCCTGGTGACGTCTGTTTGCGATATGCGGTGCGTGCACTGTTTCTTCACCGATGAACTGGACGACAAGCCACGGAAGAAGAAGCAGATGAAGACCCACGAGGTCGAGCGCATCAGCGAAACCCTGGGCGCGAACCTCGGTGTTCTCGTCGTTGCTGGAGGGGAGCCTTTTACGCGCAAGGACCTGCCCGAAATCGCACGCGCTTTCTACGAAAACAACAAGCTGGAATCGATCTACCTGATGTCGAACGGACAGATCCAGCAACGAGTCGTGCCCGATGTGGCACGAATACTGGAAGAGTGCCCGAATCTGAATGTGACCGTCGCCCTCGGCATCGACGGCCTGAAGGAAGAACACGAGCAGATTCGTCAGAAATCCGGTAGCTGGGACATTGCCATCGACACGGCTCGCCAGCTCCAGCAGATTAAGAAAGAGTATCCGCGACTCGACGTTCAGACCTGCACGTGCTTTATGAACAGTAACCAGGATCGGATCTTCGACTGGTACGACTTCCTGAAGAACGATCTCCAGCCCGATAAGGTCAACGTCAACTACATCAGACCCCCTTCAATGGTGCCCCACGAACTGGACATCGACATCTCCCGCTACCACGAACTGACCGAACGCATCAGTCAGGATTCGGCCCACTCCGCCCTCAAGAACGCCTATTCGGGGGATGCCGGTTTCTTCAAGGCGGCAATCGACGTCTACATGCACGAACTCATCGCCAAGACCGCACTGGAGGGCCGGCCGCAGCTTCGCTGTTTCGCCGGTGATGCGGGGGGCGTCATCTACGACGAAGGAACCGTGTCCAGCTGTGAAATCCTGGATGGTGTCGGCAACCTGCGAGACTATGATTGGGATTTCTCTAAGCTGTGGTACTCGCCCGCAATGCGTGAACGCCGGGAAAGAGTTGCCGACGGGTGCTTCTGCACGCACGAAAGCAACTGCTACTATCCGTCACTGGCTTTCAATCCCCAGCACCTGGTGCAGATCAAGAAAGTTGAACAGGACCTTCGCGAATCGGCTGAGGCGCGCGACGGTCAACTCTCCACCGCCGGATAGGCGATCCTGATGATTCAGGCCCTTGTCGACTGGTTCGACCGAGGCCATCGGCCACTTCCCTGGCGCGAACGCTACGCCCCGTACCACGTCTGGGTATCGGAAGTGATGCTCCAGCAAACCCAGGTGGATACGGTCCTTCCTTACTACCATCGATTCCTCGAACGGTTCCCGACACTGGACGAACTGGCCGAGGCCGAAGAGGAAGACGTCCTCCGACTCTGGTCCGGCCTTGGCTACTACAACCGCGCACGGAACTTTCGGGCCGCAGCCCGACTGGTCGTAAGGCGGCACGATGGACGGATACCGTCAAGCTATGACGAACTGCTGGAGTTGCCGGGAATCGGCCGTTACATGGCCGGGGCCATCCTGAGCATCGCGTTCAACAAGCCCTACCCTATCGTAGACGGCAACGTCCGCCGTGTCCTGTCGCGGTTCTATGGGTGGAAGGAAGAACAACCGAAGGCAGTCTGGGAAGCCGCCGAGGAAATCGTTCGGTCCGGTGAACCGCGTATCGTCAACCAGGCCCTGATGGAGTTGGGAGCGACAGTCTGCTCCGCGAAAGCGCCACAATGTCTCCCCTGCCCCTGGAATTCAAAGTGTGTCGCCCTCAAGCTTGGGATCGCCGAGAGCATCCCCGCACCTCGCAAACGACCAAGAACGGTTCATGTTCAACTGGCTGCGGTAATCGACCAGAACCAACACGGATTCCTGATGCGGGAAACCGAAGGCATGTGGGAGTTTCCAACCTTCACCGACCTACCCACCGGATCATTCGAAAAGGTCGGTCACTGCCGTCACTCAATCACCCACCACCGCATGGAAATCGACGTCTACGAGGGAAAGCTCGGCCGAACTAAAGGTTATCGCCGCAAGGCATTTGACAACCTCCCCATAACGTCTCTCACTCGAAAGATTCAAGATGCAGGAAAGGACCCTCAACGCAAAAACGCAAAAACGCAAAGAAGAAAGAAATAGATCTTTTTCTTTGCGTTTTTGCGTCTTTGCGTTGGAAAAAATGTAACTCCAACGAGGGCAAAACAGTTCAGGCCTATCTATTGTTTGAACTAGCCCCTGGGATCTCGACGACGCCTATACCGTCTTCAAAGGTCACCTTTGTCCCGAAGGGCTCCGAAAAGCGGGCAATGTCGTCGATGATCTTACGTGACAGCTCAGCATCTGCGAATTGGGGGCGGCCTCGCCGGCCCGAAGGTTTTCCGAAGCCGAGTGAGATCGGGTGCAACCGGAGGCCTGTCAGGTTCTGTCCCTTGAACTGCGGCACCGCAACGACGCTCTCCCAGATCATCGGCTGCGACGGGAAACCCGTCGTGTCGTTGTTGTAACGGGCTCCGTTGAATTCGCTGATCCGCCCTTCCGGATTCAGATCATATCGTTCGTAGTTGTCCGCAGGTAAGCGCAGGACCGTTTCGTTCTGGAAGATGAAATCTCCAAGGCTGTACATAATGGGCTTACCCTTGTAGAGTTCGATTCCGCGCAGAACGTGCGGGCCGTGCCCGACAAACACATCAGCCCCGGCATCGATAGCCGCACGCGCAAAGATCGGCAGAAAATCCGCGGGGACCGTTCGCTCGGTGCCGCTCTCGTGCGCATGGATGGTAACGATCACGTAGTCGGCCAGGGCTTTCGCATCGCGAACCGCGGCCAGGATCTCTTCCATGTCTCCCTCGTTCGGCGTCTGTTCCCTCCCCGGCTCATCTCCTCTGACGAATGTCGTTCCAAGAAAACGAAAAGTGTCGCGGTCGGCACCCGGCACCGGCAATCCCAGAGATGACGCAACCTCTCCCAGTCGATCGAGTCCACTCTGATTGATGGTGTACCGTGTGGTGAAGCGTAGCGGATTCAATCCCGGCCTTCCTTTAACATCCGATCGCTGTCTGCCGGCAACAGAAGAAGGAGGGAACGTCGAAGCACTCGAAATCAAGGCCACGCGGCCGTCGGCTGTCTCGAGAAATCTCGCCTCTCGTGCCTGCTGCAAGCTGTAGCCGGTTCCGGCGTGGACGATTCCAGCCTCGCCGAGATACTTGTCCGTAGTTCGCATCGACTCGACGCTGTAGTCGCCGGTGTGATTGTTCGCCCGCGACACCATGTCGAAGCCCGCCCACGCCAACTCGCGCGCAAGGATCGGGTCGCCACGCATATAGGTTCCACCACTCTGGGCGCTCGGATACCCTTCATAGTCGTGCAGCAGCATTTCCAGGTTCGTAAAGGCGAGATCCGCCTCACGAATCAGATTGACCATGTCGAGGTATGCGGGTTCCTGGAACGGGGAGAGTCGCTGCGTGATGATGGAATCACCCGTCAGGGCCATCGTCATGACTCCGTCCGTTCCTGACGGCGAAGACGCCTGCTGCGCCATGGCCGCCGTAAAGATCAACAGCGCGGACAACAAAGCAATCGAGACAAGGCTTCGGTTCAACATCGCTGCCTCCTGAAAGACCTCTGAAGTTGGAATTCTGCCGCCATTATTGGACGAGCTGTGAGGATTGTCAATCACGGCCGGAAGTGTCCGGATTCACGCAAGACTTGGTTTCGGCCGGAACTGCTACCTCACGGCGAACCGTTGCTGGGGTTTGACGGTAGAGTAGGGGAGGACGCGAAGAGCGACCTCCCCCCTCGTCGCACCGG
>CAZOZZ010000202.1:0-5393 GCA_964584435.1 uncultured Solibacteraceae bacterium
GTGTCTCTTAGTTTTTTAGGGATCTCTGTCTGAAATGTTCTGACGGGCTACAGTCTCCCGGCCATTCCACACCGCGACGGGATCGGAATCCACACTGTCGCTAAGGTCAAACGTATACCCCAGATCCAGGTCGACTCTCTCGGCTATCCGCTTCCCGAGTCTGACACTTGCACTGTAGACTTGTCCGTCGCGGACATCGCTTCTGGAAAACGTATTCGCCACGGAGAAACCGCCTTGAATCCAGGGCGTGGACGGCCCCAGGCCAAGTTTCTTACTGAGAGTCAAACTACCGCCAACTCTGGAATTGTCGAGACGCCGGAATTCGTTGTGCAACTGGTGGCTGAAATCGGTCGTTGCCGAAAGGCGTGTGGACTCACCCAACTGGTAGATTCGACCCAAAGACAAAAGAGCGGTCCAAACCCCATCGGTTTTTTCCTCATCGAACTGCCATGGAGAGTTGTTGATGTTGTCGATGTGAAAAAATTCCATCTGGGTGAATGCGATCCACTCGGCCCATTCCCCGGCTTCGGCGGTTTCGACAGCACCAAGAAACACGACGGATGAAACGGCCACGGATGCCGCAACCGCCTTCAATCGTCTCTTGAGCTTCGAGGTGGTGAGCCGCCGGGACTCCAGACGCGGGACAATCCGTCGAAAGATTTCAAACAGCGGAAAGATAGCCCTCTTCATTCTAAAATCTCACCTGTGGTTTCGGTGCTGAGTCGGAACCCAACAGCGGCGAACACGATGTCGGGTTCACCCAAGATGTCCGCGTCAAGAATCGCAGGGGGTATCGGAACCTGGAAGGTCCACGCGCAAGGCGCTGTTGAACTTGTTGAAGTAGCATGTCAGGCTGACCACCGTAGCCAACTCGACGACTTCGGGTTCAGTGTAGTGTTGGCGCAGATCCCTGAAATCCTCGTCGGAAACCTCATGTGGGTCGCGCGCCACCTTTTCGGCGAAGCACACGGCGGCCTGTATCTCTGGAGAAAAAGTGGAACGCTCGCCAACGAAGCGCAAGGCTTCGATTTCCTTGTCAGTGTAACCCAGCTGCTTTGCCAAAGCAGTATGCACGTCGAGTCAGTAATCGCACTCGTTGACCTGGGAGACGCGAACCCCCACCAACTCTTTCGTCTTCAATGGAAGGGAGCCCGTGAACATGACCGCGCGATAGTGGGCGATGAGCGTCGTCAGATACTCCGGCATATGAGCCCACGTCTTGAACGAGTTCGGGACCCTGCCCCGCTCGCTCAAATAGGTATCAAAGATCTTCTGCAGATCCGACGGGACTTCGTTTCGTTCGAGTTTGGTGATTCTCCCCATATCGGCTATCCAATACTCTGTCACAACAGCAGGACTAGATTCAACTTGCTGAACAAACCACGTTTGGGGTAAACCGGTCATGCATTGGGGATTTCAAAAAAATGATCGATCTACGCGAGTCGCTGAACGATTTGGCAACGGGGCCGCAGACCCATACCGGGAAATTATCGAAGCCGGACCCGGAAAAGATATTTCTGTACGACGATACCCTGCGCGACGGTGAGCAGATGCCGGGCGTCGCCTTTTCGCCGGAACAGAAGCTGCACCTGGCCGGCCTGCTTTCCGACATGGGAATCGACGTCATGGACGTGGCCTTTCCCGTGTCTTCCGCCTCGGACAGGCGGGCGCTCACAATGATCCTGAGGGCCAGGGCCGAAGGGACCATTCGCGGCGACCTCGACGTGCTGTTGATGTGCCGGGCGGTCAAGGGAGACATTGACTCCGTCGTGGACACCGTGCGCGAGGCGGGTTTCGAGGCAAAAGACGTGTCGGTGCTGATCCTGTCGACCGCATCGAACTTGCATCTGAAGTACAAGCTGGGGCGCACGCTGCTCGAGCGCGAGGGTCGCGACGCCGGCGAGTGGCTGAACACTCCAGTCGATTTCTACCGCGAGGCCAACATCCGCATGATTACCGAGGCGATCGGGTACGCCCGTGGGCGTGGAATCGAGCGTGTGGAATTCGCAGCGGAGGACGCCAGCCGGTCGGACCTGGCCTACGCCATCGAGTGGGGCAAGGCATGCGTAGCGGCAGGGGGGACCCGCTTCTGTTTTTCCGACACCTGTGGGGTCTTTACACCCGAGGGAGTGGACCACTATTTTCCGTCGCTGGTCAAGGAACTTGACGTGGCTGGTGGAGCCTGCCAGTTGACCGCTCACTTTCACAATGACTACGGGCTGGGCGCGATGAACACGGTGCGGGCAACCCTGCACGGCGCAACCCATCCCTCGTTGACAGCAAACGGCATCGGCGAGAGGGCGGGCAACACCTCGATCCACCAATTTGTGATGGTGCTGAAAGATCTTTACGGGATAACGCTGCCGCGTTTCAAATACGACCGGCTTCATGAACTGCGCCGGGAGGTGGAGGCTGCCAGCGGGGTCCCGATTCAGGCTCACGAACCTATCATCGGGGAAGGTGTGTTTTCCCACGAATCAGGCATTCATACTGCGGCCATCCTGATCCATCCGGCCATCTACCAGGTCATTCGAGAGTCGGATGTGGGTGGACGGCACGGCTTTGTGTTTGGCAAGCATTCGGGTGCCGGCGCGGTGGAAGACGTTCTCGAAAAGAACCGTGACAGGCTCGAGTCGCAGGGCGTCCGGCTGAACGATGACCTGGTCAAGGCCACGCTGGAGGCGGTCAAGCAACTTCGAGAACACATGATCAATGAAGGCAGCCAGACCAAGGCGGTGGAAGACCATTACGAGCATTATCGCCGCCTTGGAATCCAGCAGGATGCCCTGGTGGAGCTGGCTCTGGACATCGGAGTCAAGATGAAGAGCAAGGCCTGAGATACTGTTTTTTTCGCGCCGGCCTGGCAGGATCGAGGACCCTGATCGACTTCCAAACGACCGCGGCCTGATCTCGCTTCAATCGGGACCCGCACGATCCTTCGCTTCAGTGTCGATTTTTCCACATGCTCTTGGTAGAATCGCGCTTGCTCGATTGTGGAAGTCTACGACGTGACGTTCGCTTCGTCCTGCTGCCCGGCGAGGGAACGCGCCGTGCACAGCTCCCTTACCCCAGCGCGGAGATCGTCGCGCCTCATGTGCCTGCCGATCGTTTCCGACCAGCCCTAGGATGAAGATGCAGCCTCCTTCGATAAGAGACAACGGTGGTGCACGCCGGGAAGTGATCCTGGGTCTTCTCGTGGCGGCATATGTGGTGGTTGCCGTCGTCGCTCATTCCGACTACCCAAGGGAGGCGGCCGATACCGCCCTGACCGACCTGGAAGTGAGCGGTCTGGCGGTCTGGCGAAGGAACAACTGTCAGTCCTGCCATCAGATCTACGGCTTCGGTGGATTTCTCGGCCCCGATCTTACCAACCGCATCGATGAGGACGTCGAGGACATCGAGTTCTGGCAACTCTTCAGGGACGGCTACGGAAACATGCCGCCGCTCAAACTGCCTCAGGAGGACAGGAAGGCGGTTCTCGCTTTCCTGCGGGCTGTCAATCGAACCGGGCGGTCCCAACCCCGCCCCCTCGGCTCGGGCCGTCAGGTCCAGCTTTGGGAGCAGTATCAACTGGTAACGGCGGAGTGGGAAGAGCGGAACGGGACAAAACTCGACGCGAGGGTGAGATCGGGCCGCGAGGTCTGGACAAGATCCCGCTGTGGGACATGTCACAGCGCTTTCGTCCGGGGTCTAAAACGCGCGCCGGACTTGTCGGGAAGTGCCCTCGATCGTTCCTCGCCCTGGCTCGAGGCCATACTGAGCGACGGAACCGGCAACATGCCGGCTTACGAACTCAGCCGCGACGAGGTCGAACAGCTGAGCGTGTTCCTCGAATGGATCGCGGCTCGCAGGAAGGAACTGGTGGATTTGAACGACGAGTTAATGGATCGTGAAGATTTCTCCTGGGCCTCGGTTCCCTGGTTCGAGTACCGCTGATGAATGTTCCCTTTGAACATCGGCTGCTGTCCAGGATCGCTTTGATCCCGCTGGCCGCCTGTTTCGTTTCCGTCCTCAGCGGGATGCTGGCGGCGCTGACCTATACGAGCCACGGGGAAGACCTGCGCTGGCTCATCGGATTGACGCTTCAGCATTTCAGGCCGATACACGAAACCTATGCCTTCGCCTGGGTCTTTCTGGGTGGAGTTACGGTCGTGTACTTTTACCTTTATTCCGAATTCGGCCCATTCTCTCCCGCTATGACGCGCCGGATTGTCGTGCAATTCGGGCTCTGGTTGACGGCGGGCACGGGAATTCTGATCACGCTGCTTTCCGGTCAATTCAGTGGGAAGGAATACATCGCGTATCATCCGGCTTTCTCTTTGCTCATCCTGATCGGCTGGCTTGTTTTTGCCTGGAACTTTTTCCAGTGCTCCGGTTTTCGGCTCCGGGGGAAGCCGGTATACATCTACATGTGGAGCGTTTCGCTTCCACTATCCGTAATCACGTTTACCGAAGGCCATCTTTATCTTCTTGAGTTCCTGACCAGGAATCCGGTTCGTGACCTGGCGATCCAGTGGCGAAGCAACGGGATTCTAGTCGGATCGTTTAACCTTCTCGCCTACGGTTCGTTGATGTACATATCGGGGAGGATCCAGCGAGACGACCGGTATGCACACAGCAGGACCGCGTTCGCCCTTTTTTCGGTCGGGGTACTCAACACGTTTACCAACTTCGGACACCACACCTTTCACCTTCCCCAGAGCCCCTGGATTCACTGGATCAGCTTCAGCATCAGCATGCTCGAAACCTTGATTCTTGTTAAGGTCGTGATGGACTTGCTCTCGCTTCTCCGGGGTAGGATCCAGCCGGACGACTTTCGCGTTCCCGGACAGTTCATACGATCCGCGGGGCTGTGGACGTTCTTCCTGCTCGTTATGTCGCTGGCGATATCGATCCCACCGCTCAACGCATTGATCCACGGAACACATGTCGTGGTCGCCCATTCGATGGGAAGCATGCTCGGAATCGACTCGATGATTCTCTGGGCCGGGCTCTCTTATGTATTGCAGATCGTAGTCGGACCGAACCATCGGGTCGTCGCAACATGGCGGGTAAGAAGCGTGGTGCCGTTCCTCAACCTGATGCTCGCGGTGTTCCTGTTGAGTTGGTTAGCCAACGGCGCGGCAGCTGGGTGGGTGCGCTACTTCGGACCTTCTGCGCCTGACTTTTCATATCTTTTCTGGATCTTTCCAATCATCATGTCGTTCGCCGGGACTGGCCTGGCGGCGGCAATCCTCTGGGTGTTGTGGCAATGGACCGTCGCGTTCTGGTCGGTGGCCAGGCAGTCCGTGCCGCCTCGTCACGAGTCGAGCACCTTGGCGTCTTCGGAAAGATAGAACCTGCCGCGATCGCTTAGCTGCCCAACCCCAACCGACACTCCCCCAAACACGCCT
>CAZOZZ010000203.1:0-5343 GCA_964584435.1 uncultured Solibacteraceae bacterium
GATCGATGACGGTTCCGTTCTTGAGGACGATGTCGTAAGGCATAGCCACACTGTAGGGGCGGTCTATGACCGCCCATTATTGGGCGCTCACAGAGCGCCCCTACATCTAATTGGGTGCTCGCAAAGCGCCCTGCATCTAGCTTCCCAGGGTCCTGTCCACGGCTCCCAGCAACAGGTCCGCATCTGTTTCCTCGAACTGCAACGGCGGTTTGATCTTCAGGACGTTGTGGAAGGGACCCTCAGCGCTGATCAGGATGCTGTCAGACTTCAATTGCTCGACCAGGCGGGCGGTCTCATTAGTGGCCGGCTCCTTCGTCACGCGACCCCGGACCAGTTCGACGCCCATGAAAAGGCCGGGACCTCTCACGTCGCCGATTACGTCGTGTCGCTCGGCAAGGCGTTTGAAACCGTCCGTCAGATAACCGCCGACACGACGCGCCTTCTCCTGAAGCCCTTCTTCTTCGACCACATCCAGAACGGCCATGCCCACCGCGCAAGAAACCGGATTCCCTCCGAACGTACTGAAGAACTCCATGCCGTTGGCGAAAGACTCCGCGATCTCCCGAGTCGCGACAACGGCTCCGATCGGATGCCCGTTACCGATGGGTTTGCCCATCGTCACGATGTCCGGAACCACTCGATGAGTCTGGAAAGCCCACATGTGGCTCCCCACCCGCCCCAGTCCGACCTGGACCTCATCCACGATACAGACGCCGCCCGCGGCACGAACATGCGAGAAGGCCCCCTCGAGGTAGCCTTCCGGCAGTACAACCTGCCCGCCACATCCGAGTATCGGCTCACTGATAAAGAGAGCCGGCGGACGCTTGGCGGCAACGAGGCGCTCGCAGGTCTCCCTGACGGATGCCGCATAGGCGGAACCGGCATCAGCATCCCCCCCATAGGGACCACGGTAAGGATCTGGTTTCTCTACCTTGTGGACCCAATCCGGCAAACCCTGTCCGCCCGGACCCTCACACTTGTACGGGCTCATGTCCACGAGCGTCGCCGTGTTTCCGTGATAGGCGCCATCGAGAACGATCGCATCGCGACGCCCCGTGTGCGTTCGTGCCATTCGGACAGCCAGTTCGTTCGCTTCGCTGCCCGAATTCACGAAGAAGCAAACACTCAGGGGATCGGGCAACGTCGCCGTCAGCCGTTCGGCGTATTCGACCAGATAGGGGTGTAGATACCGCGTGTTCGTGTTAAGAAGCAGTGCCTGCTCGAACAAGGCCGCAACAACCTTCGGATGGCTGTGGCCCACGTGGCAGACATTGTTCACACAGTCCAGATAGGCCCGCCCCCGGGAATCGAACAGAAACTGACCTCTTCCTCTAACGATTTCCAGCGGCGTTTCGTAGGCCAGACCGACCGAAGCCCCGATCCGAGTCTTTCGTTCATCCAGCAGTTCCCTCTTCGTCCGGGTTCGATTCCCCACTTCGAGCGGCGAAAACGCCCCCAGCCGACAAGCGGCTCGAAACTGATTCTCAGCACCGTCCCAGTCCACTATTGCGAGTCGCTCGAGCATCGTCCACGCGGGAGTGTCGCTGAGCTGCTTGTGAGGATTGTCGGGATCTTCCCGGGCGGCGGTCGCCGACGACGTCACGCTGACTGCCAAACGCATGCAAATCAAGGGAAACAAGACGCGGATTTCGTCTTCCGAGAGCGCCCGGACACCATGATACCCGGCGACAACGTGGGCCGCGGCATCCAGGGGGTCATCGGCCCCGAGAATCGCGTACCCGCAGCCAATGGCCAGTTCGTTGACGGTATGGGTCCACACCAGGTCGCCAAAATCCAGGAGACCCCAAACCCTCCGTTCGTGTCCGAAAGCGGACAGGAGCAGGTTCTCATCGTTCGCGTCATTGTGGATGACGCTCATCGGTAGAGCGGATAATAGCGGTGCGACACGTCCCCGGTACTGCAGCAGGAGGGTTTCGACGAGCCTTCGACGAGATGGATCTCTGATGACACCGGTCTGGCTGCTGATCCATTCGGCTCGCGCCAGGTCCCAGCGAATCGGACGCTTCATCGCCGGGTGCTCGAAATCGGCCAGACACAGATCGAGATTGCCCAGAGCCCGACCGATGCTTTCGAACAAGCCGGCACTGCGTTGCGGGATCTCCGAGAGCGGTCGGCCTTCCACAAACGTCAGAACCCGAAACAAGAACCCGCCTCCGGCCTCACCATCAAAGCGAAGGTTCGAGTCCCCCGACGCCGATTGCAAAACGCGGGGACAGGTTCCGTCCGGCCAGCCCTCCGCCACAAGTTCCATAGCCCGGTTTTGAAAGTCGAGGACGGCGGCGGGGACTCCACGATTGGCAACCTTGACGACAAAGTGCTCCCTCTCTCCGACAGTAAGCTTGAAGTTCTGATCCCATTCAGAAGGCAGGGGCTCGGCAGAGCCGTCCATACCGTAATGTTCACGGACGAATTCTTCGACCTTCTCCCGGGAGAGGCGGGGCTTGTTATCTACGGTTACCGCTAGAGTATCGGAGGCGGATTTTCGGGCACGCATTCGCGCAGCATATCAGAGTCATTATCAATGATTTAAAGGGAAATATGGAGACTGCATCCTAACCTGTTCGAGGGCCAGAGTGCAGATAGGGTGCAGACTCATTGGTCTGGCAAGGGTTCGCCTGGAAGCCTGGCCGCCCTCGAATTGAGGAAGAAGGTGCTGGTGGAGGGCCAAAACAGAGAGGGTGGCGCCCGCATCAGTCCTTGTCGAGCAATCGCGCCACTTCCCTCAAGAGATCCGCTGGTCTGAAAGGCTTGTCCAGCAAGGGATAGCCTGGGGTCGGCCCGTCGTCGTAACCCGATATCAGTAACACCTTCAGATCCGGGCGTTGTTTGAGGAGACGTGCTACCAACTCGGGTCCTCTCATCCCCGGCATGACGACATCACTCAGCAATAGGTCGAAAGATGGTTCACGATCAAAGAGGTCCAGAGCCTCGTCCGGCCTGGAAGCCGCCGTTACGGAGTAACCCTTCCCACTCAACGTTTCTGCGATCAGGCCGCAGAGCTCCACATTGTCTTCTACCACCAGGATTCTCCCGGACCCTGCCGGGCGCGGTACATCTGGCGCTCGGAACCTCGTAGCTGGCTGGCTCCCCCTGCTGCCCACTCTGTCGGGTGAACAAAGAGTTGCTTCTTAATGTCGGTGATGCTCTCGATGAGGTCTTTGGGACTCACGTAGCCGAGAATGTCGGCCATGGCCTGGTTTGCCGCGATGAACCGTCGATCGAGAGACGTCTGATAGATTCCGACGAGTGCATGCTCGAAGAGTCCGGCGGAGTCGAGTTCAATCCCGTCACGTACAATGGCGTCGGAGTTCATATTGCGGCGCATCCAGCCATCAACGACATCTGTCATTCTGGGCAAATAAAGGGAATTCGCATATTAACCCGAGAGACCCTACGGAGGGAAAGAAGATTCGGGGAAGGAGGAGCCGGAAACGTTCTCACTTACCGAGACGCGTCTACTTTCGCCTTATTGTTGAGCTCCTCAAGACTTGCGGCAATTATAGTTATTTCTAAAGATCTAGCCTTGCGTGCCGATAGGATGGTTAGCATGACGGAAGAACCGAAGAAAAAACGATCAGTATTAGTTGCCGACGATGATGCCGTTATCAGGCGAATCGTAGGAGCGCACCTGGAAAACATCGGGCTTAAGGTAGAGGCAGTGTCCGACGGGAAAATGGCAGTCGAATGCGTCACGCACGGATCGCCCGATCTGGTGTTCCTGGATATTCAGATGCCGGTTATGGACGGGTTTGCCGCCTGTCTGGAAATCAGAGAACTCCAAGGAGATCATCTTCCGGTTGTCATGATGACGGGTCTGGACGATTTCGATTCCATCAACAGAGCCTATGACGCCGGGGCCACCGACTTCATCACAAAGCCAATCAACTGGGAGTTGTTCAAGCATCGGACACATTACTTGCTTCGCGCCAAGGACACATTTCAAGCCTGGATCAAAGCCGAGGCCCGGAACGAGGCCATAGTCAGTGCTCTACCCGATTCGATCGCTCGAGTCCGGCCTGACGGCACATTGCTGGATTTCAGGCCAGGCTTGGGCGAACTGAGTGTGGCTCCTTCAGCCTACGGTCGGACGATCTCGGAATCCTTGCCGGGACTCGCCGGCCCTCAATGCATGTATCAGCTCGAACGAGTTGCAGCCACACGTCAACCGTTTTCTATCGAATACCAGACCCAGGTTCTCGGAAAACCGATCGACTATGAAGCTCGAGCCGTACCGATTGGCGAAGACGTACTGATCATCTTCAGGAACATCTCAAAACAGAAAATGTTCGCTCGCTTCATCAACCAGAATCTGTCAAAAAGACCAGACAATAACGCCCACCTTACGCTCGCCGACTGAACGAACACGGCATGATAGTGGCGAAGGCTACGCGGACTGAACTTCCTCTGGAGTATCGGACACGATCGCCTCAACGGATGATCAGCCACACTCCGACCAGCAACAATCCGATTCCGGCCATTCGCGACATGTTCAGGATTTGAACAGTGTTGCCAAGCAAGCCGAAATGGTCGACGAGCGCACTGACGATGAACTGCGTGGTGACAAGGATCGAAAAGGTAGCGACGAGCCCAAGCCGTGGAGCCGCGTAACCGATCCCTCCGACGATCGCCAGGCCCAGAACTCCCGAGGATAGAGCGTAGGCGGGAACGTTTCGCCAGGCCGTCAGATTGCCCCCACGTTGGGCTAACGTCGCAATGGCAATCAAGAGCCCCCCACCACCGTAGGTGATAAACATGCTCTCGAGCGTGCCGATCCCTCGATCCAACTGGCCCATGAACTGTGCCTGAACGGCAACGGCCGCGCCTGCAACAACGGCGATCACGATCAGAAGTGTGGAACTGGTCATGCAATATCCCCCGCGTTCTCATCTCGCGTCAAGTCGTTGATCAATTTCTTCTGGTCGGGAAACTCCGTATCAAATCACGGATTCGACCGATTTCAAAGTCCTCAGAATCAAAACCCGGAGCCACGGTACAACCGACCAGGGCATTGGCTTCTTCGCCAAGGCAACATGTACCGATCTCGGATCCGCTACGGTAGGTCTCACGATAGTACCCACCTTTCCGGATGGGGTTTGAGTGCCAGGCCACTGAGCCAATATTCGGCGGTCATAGACCTGGTCAGGCCCCACCAAACGCGGCCGTGGCCAATAGCACTGATCGGATCTGCTCCACCCGTCGCCGATTGACTCCAAGGTCGCTGTGTCCGACGCGCGACGCCGAACGAACCTGGATCACGCTCTCTTCATAGTCGAGCATGAAATCGACATCGTCGACAAATCGAAAGATACGGCTACGGGCTTC
>CAZOZZ010000204.1:0-5335 GCA_964584435.1 uncultured Solibacteraceae bacterium
GGCCGAGAAGTCCGACCCTCCTTGCGGTTGAGGTATTCGAGGGCGTGCAGACTCGAGACCAGTCCGACCACACGTCCCAGTTCATCTTCCACTGGGACATGTCGAATGTGCTTCCACTCCATGAGGTTGGTTACAAGCTCGAATGGATCGTCCGGGTGAATCGTGAACAGATCGGTCGTCATGGACTCTTCGATCCGTGACTCGTCCGCCTTCATCGTTCTTCCTTCAGCGACTCGTGCAGGTGTCCATTCGTGACCGGGAATGCCCTTCCACTGCCGATTTACGGTTGCCGCGGTAAGGGCCCTCAGAACGACGTCTTTCCGATGCGCCTTCATGTCGGAATACGACTTCAGGATCCACTGCGAGCCCGTTCGATCCGCCGAGACACGCTCTTCGAAAACTCCGAGGTATCGGTCGATATCTCTCGAGACAATCCCGGCAGACTTGAGACCCGCTCGGGCCACGGGCAACAGTTCCTCCAGGATCAGATCCCTTGCCGTCACCGATTGCCCCCCAACCCACCGGAACCTCGCCCTGAGCCCTGATTGTGCTGCGACGAAGAAATTGACCTGTGCGTCATCGAAGGTCATCACCTTCGAAATGTCTTCATGGACATCCGGCATGCCGTGCATGAGCCCCCAGAAGAATACGCCGCTCGCGATTTCGTCCAGCACCGTCGGACCCGACGGCAGCACGCGGTTTTCGATCCTCAGGTGCGGCTTACCGTCGACGAAACCGTAGCAGGGTCGATTCCATCGGTAGACCGTCCCGCTGTGCATCCTGAGAGCTTTCAACTCCGGGGCCCGACCTTCATCCAGAAGTGCGAGAGAATCCTCGTCCACGTCGGCCCCCATCACCACCCGAAAACGGGCGATGTCTTCCTGAAAGAGCTCGACGACGGAACGTTTCAGCCAGTTCTCCCAAAACTGACCCGTGCCGAACGCTCGCGAAGGGATGCGGTAGCGTTACGCGTGTCGACCGACTGCTGAAACAGCGGGATGCGGGTCTCCATCCAGAGGCGCCGGCCGAACAGCATCGGGGAGTTCGCCGATGCGGCCATGAGAGGAGCAGTGATGGCCTGGGAAAGATTGTATAGTTCCACGAAGTTTTCCGGGTCCGCCTGGTAATGCACCTGGAAGCTCGTACAACAGGCTTCGAGCATCACGGAATCATGTTTTACGATGATCTCGTCGGATCCCTTGAGGCGAAACTCGTAGTCTCCGCCCCTCAGCTTCTTCATCGCTTCGTTCAAGGCTCTATAGCGCGGCCTTGGCGTCAGGTTCTCGATGTCCAGATCCGACTTGCGCAGGCTGGGAAGAATCCCCGTCAGAACGATTTCGGCGCCGATGGAATGAGCGACCCGCCGTACCCTCCGAAGCAGGGACTCCAGGTCCTGTTCCATCCTGCTGAGACACTCACCTTCCATGTCGAAGCAGTCCCCGTTCAACTCGAGATTGAAACGGCCTAACTCCGTCGTACAGTTCGGGTCATCCAGTTGCTCGAGAAGCTCAATGGCCACGGGAGATGGTCTCCAGGCCTGATCGACCAGAAACATTTCCTGTCCACAACCGATTCGGCGACGGCCCGACTCGATCATGTTCGACGACAACATTTGATCGAGCGCCTGCACATCGCGGAGCAGACTGCGCATGAAAGACCGCAGTGCTGCCGGTTGGAGATCGTCGACCTGTTGTTCACCCATGGGAGTACCTTTTCCTAAGCTTCGCCGACCCTGTCCCTATGCCTATCATAGCCGGGGCACCGACAACGTTGCCACCTCGCAAACAACGTGCTTGACGAAATGCACGACCATCCCTACACTCTGCTATTGAAGTCTGCGTGGTGATTTATTGCAAATTGCTCCACGTTAAACATGTGCTAAACAGCCTGGGAGTTTTCCGAAGCCCTGTTGCCGTTTGGCACAGGGCTTTTTTGATTTAGAGATCTCTTACAACCGAACGTGGTGATTTATTGCGAATTGCTCCACGTAAAAATGTGCTAAACAGCCCGGCGGACTGATGAAAGGCCCCGCGCTCGAAAGCGCGGGGCCTTTTCTTTTTGTCGAACGGGCCAAAGCCTTCCAGAGGAGAAATCAGATATAAGTTTTGTTCATTCACTGACGTGCCGGGAATGTGGCCGGGAGTACACGAAACGTCCTGTTGCGGGTTGCGAAGAGTGTTTTGCGCCGCTCAAGGTCCAGTACGACTACGAAGCGATACGACGGACGTTCACACGCGAAACAATCCGATCACGGGATCACTCACTGTGGCGGTATCAGGAATTGCTGCCTCTCGACGAGGATCCGAAAATTGGTCTTGCAACGGGTTGGACCCCGCTGGTCAAGGCCGATGGACTTGCCCGGGTCCTCGGCATCGAGCGTCTCTACATCAAGAACGACAGCGTCAACTCCCCCACCCTTTCTTTTAAGGATCGCGTCGCAGCCGTCGCTGTCAACAAGGCCCTGGAATTCGGTCTCACGGCCGTTGGATGCGCCTCGACCGGCAACCTGGCGAACTCGGTAGCAGCTAACGCTGCAGCCGCGGGCCTGCCGGCGTGGATACTGATTCCCGACAACCTCGAACCCAGCAAAGTCACGGCGACGTTGGTTTATGGGGCTCATGTGCTTGCAGTACACGGCAATTACGATGACGTGAACCGTCTGTCGAGCCAGATAGCGGATCGCTATCAGTGGGGGTTCGTCAACGTCAACCTCAGGCCATTCTATGGTGAGGGATCCAAGAGCGTCGGTTTCGAGATTGCGGAGCAACTCGGATGGCGCGCACCCGATGCGATCGTCGTACCGATGGCGGGCGGCTCGCTCATCACAAAGATCTACGAAGGGTTGAAAGAGTTCGAACACCTGGACCTTCTTGAACAGCCAGTGGCCACCAGGGTCTTCGGGGACCAGGCCGCCGGGTGCAACCCCATCGTCGACGCGGTGCAGCGAAAAAGCCGGGACATCCGCCCGGTGAAGCCGGCAGCGATCGCCAAGTCGCTGGCCATCGGAAGCCCTGCAGACGGTTATTACGCCTCCGGAGTCATCGCAGGCTCCGGTGGCTGGGCCGACGACGTCACCGACCAGGAGATCGTCGACGGCATTCGATTGCTGGCAGAGACCGAAGGCATCTTCACCGAAACCGCCGGTGGCGTCACGGTTTCGGTGACAAGAAAGCTGATCGAACAGGGTCGTATCAAGCCCGACGATCTGACAGTAATCACGATCACGGGGAACGGCCTGAAAACACGAGAAGCCCTCACGCTGGCCCCACCAACCGCAATCGAAGCCAAACTCGCAGCATTTGAGGCCGCGGTTGGCGGACTCGGGCTGACCGCATAATCACTAACGGAGAGACTCATGAGCATTCAAATCGCTATTCCAAGCCCCTTACGCAGATTCACAGCCGAAGACTCTCTTGTCGAGGTCCAGGCAGAAACAGTCGATCAGGTCCTGGACAAACTCGACGAACAATACCCCGGATTCCGTTCCCGCCTGTGCGAAGACAGTGGCAAACTCCGCCGCTTCTTCAACATCTATCTGGACGGTGAAGACGTCAGGTTCCTGGATAATCTGACAACCGAAGTAAAGCCAGGCTCCGACGTCTCGATCATTCCCGCAATCGCAGGCGGATAGTTTGGGGAAGTGATCAGTGGTCAGTTGTCAGTGACCAGTTGAGGACCGCATGACTTCAGCCGCACCCATAATACGGGGACGGAGGCACATCCTTGCTAACCAACCCAATATCAACATGTTGGGTTGATTATGCCTCCGTCCCTAATTCGAAAGTTTGTGCAGAAATCGCGCTTGTTCAGGATTAGAGAGATGGGCCCGTGGCTGTGCTTGCTCTGGCGAGGCGGGCTCGTTCGAGGACGGCGGGACCAAAGACCAGGACGGCGGGCGAGACCATGCCTTCGAGACGGTCGGCGATGTCGGCCAGGGTTCCGATTCGGGTTTCCTGGTCGGGGAAGGTGGCCCGGGAAACAACGGCGGCAGGGGTCGAATCGGGACAGCCTCGATCTCGGAGACGGGCCACGATGGCATCGATTCGGGACAGGCCCATCAGGACGACGAGCGTGCCACCTCCGTCGATAAGGCTTCGGGCTCCTGCCCACTCCTCAGGACTGGCCGCCTCGGCACGCGACCCGGTCATCACCATGAACGAGTGGGCATGCTCTCGATGCGTGACGGGGATGTGGGCGGCTCCGGCAGCGGCGATCGCGCTGCTGACACCGGGAACGATCTCAAACGGCACACCGGCTTCGGTAAGAAACAGCGACTCTTCTCCTCCCCGCCCGAAGACGAACGGGTCTCCACCTTTGAGACGACAGACCCGGCGACCTCGACGAGCATGCTGAACCATGAGGTCGTGGATACGCTGTTGCATCTTCCCGCTGTCCCCGACTCGCTTGCCCACATCGATCACTGTGGCGGCCTCGCTCGCTTCAGCCAGCATGCGAGGGTCGATGAGTCGATCGTGCAGGACGACTTCGGCGGACCGAAGGCACTCGAGACCACGAATCGTGATCAACCCCGGGTCACCAGGCCCCGCACCCACGATATAGACGATTCCAGATTTGTTCATTTGCTTCCCGGTTCGGAAGTGTGGTCCAGGATCTGGTCCAGGCAACGCTTCAATCCGGCCTCGTCCCCGTCTCGGATCAAACGGAGGGCATCGGAATCGACTAGCCGGTAGTGCACGGTCTTCCTCTCTGCCGGGTCTTCAAAGCGGGCCCTCAAGTCCGCCCGGAGGCGGCCCAGTATCTCGAGCAATTTCCCGTATTCCGGCCCAAGGAGAGCGGAAAGCTTCTCGCGCAAGCGCGCCGCCAGGGCGGGACTCCGGCCACCCGTCGATATCGCCACCACGAGGTCGCCCCGGCGAACTATGGAGGGCATGATGAAATCGCATCGGGACGGCTCGTCCGCAACATTAACGAGGATTCCGTTCCCTCCTGCGTCCGCCGACACTAATTGGTTGACCCCGCTGTCATCGGTTGCTGCAAAAACCATCAACGCGCCGCACGCATCTCCGCTCCGGTACTGGCGTTGGTGCAGGGTGATCTTCGCTTCATCGGCGAGAGCCCCAAGGGTCTCCGAGACGGCCGGGCTGATCACCGTTATCACTGCCTCGCATTCCAGCAGGGCCTCCACCCTTCGTTCGGCGATCGAACCACCACCCACCACCGTTACAGGCTTCCTGGCAACATCGAGGGATAAGGGAAAGTACTTCATCACCCACCGTCCCGCACAAAATAAGCGGCAATGGCCTCGGCCATGGGCCCCATCTTCGGAACATCCGGTCGGATCGCCGCAGAGATCCCGCTATCCCCGAGTGCCTGT
>CAZOZZ010000205.1:0-5179 GCA_964584435.1 uncultured Solibacteraceae bacterium
ACCGTCTCTTAGCAGATCGGCTCTTCTGTCCGAATTACTCTGACGACGTACAGGTAACGATCACCGCATGGCCTTTTTCGACCTGCAGGCTGTGGAATTGGCGTAGATTCTCCAGATCACCGCCCGGCGCAAATCGGGGCCCAATCAGGTTCGTGATGTCCCCATCAACAAGATCGATCTTGGTAACGAGGCTGTTGGTGCCGCTAAAGCCAGTGACCTCGACCTTATTATTATTGTTCGTATCTAGCTCGATCGTAACTTCCCCGACCGATGTGATGACTTCCAGCTTGATGAGGTCGTGGACTACCTTCTTGATCTTCTCGACGACAGCGTTCTGAGGCATGAATGGCTACTCCTGGAGTCGGCCCGGATGAGATGCTTCTTGTTTCGGTATCAGCCGACTTTCGGACGCAAATGTTAGCAGTAGCCTGAGGGTCATTGTCAATCGAAATAGGGGCCCAGGCGTTCCTGGGTTTGAGCCAAGAATGTTGGAGAGGCCGAGAACAGCACACAACGAGGAGGGATATGTCACAAACCAGCCTTCTGAACAACCTGCCGGTCTGCAAACTGTTGAAACCAAAAATGGGCGCGACCGGGCTTGAACCGATGACCCCTACCGTGTCGAGGTAGTGCTCTGCCAACTGAGCTACGCGCCCCGCTTAAAGCGTGCCTTCCGATTCTAAGGGGGGGCGAACGATCCCGTCAACTGGACCCTTCCGCCGAATTGCGGCTTGCGGCCACAACCGGTGCCTCTTCCGCTCGAGAATTCGGCTTCCCGCGTCCGACTCAACTCAAGTCTTTCCAGTTTGGGCCTGTCTTGGTGTCGACAACGAGAGGCACCTCCAGTTCCGCCACCCCTGCCATCCACTCCCGCACCTGCTCCACGACTGACATCTCGCCTTCCGGCACTTCGAAGATCAGCTCGTCGTGAACCTGCAGGACCATCCGGGTTTCCATCTGCCTCTCCCGAAGCTCCCTTGCGATTCGGATCATCGCCAGCTTGATTACGTCCGCCGCTGTCCCCTGGATCGGAGCGTTGATCGCCATTCGTTCGGCCATGCTCCGGCGCATGCCGTTTCGAGAGTTGATCTCCGGGATCTGGCGGTGGCGTCCAAACAGGGTACGCGTGATTCCCGTTTCGCGCGCTTCGACCAGGGAGTTGTCGATGTAGTCGCGTACGCCCGGGTAACGATTGAAGTAACGGTCGATGAATTCCTCCGCTTCGTCCCTGCCGATCCCGAGCTGCTGTGCGAGTCCGAAGGGCGTCTGGCCGTAGACGATGCCGAAGTTTACGGCCTTAGCGCGACCCCGTTGCTCGTAGGTGATTTCCCCGGCGGGAACGCCAAGGACTTCGGCCGCTGTACTGCGGTGGATATCGGCATTCTGGAGAAATGCCTCGATCAAACCTTTGTCGCCGGACAGGTGTGCCAGGATTCGCAACTCCACCTGGGAGTAATCGGCCGACACCATCGTGGTGCCTTCACGCGCGATAAAGGCTCCTCGGATTGCGCGTCCCAGTTCCGTCCGAATCGGGATGTTCTGCAGGTTTGGATTGCTGCTTGACAGACGTCCCGTTGCAGCCCCGGCCTGGTTAAACGATGTGTGCAACCGGCCGGTTTTCCCATCAATCTGTTTCGGCAGGACGTCGACGTAGGTCGACTTGAACTTCGTCAGCTGCCGGTAGCCCAGAACCAGCCGGGGCATCTCGTGGGTCTTGGCCAAATCCTCCAGGACTTCGACTGCAGTTGAATACTGTCCCGACTTGCGCAATTTGCGGGAGTGGGGAAGGTTGAGCTTTTCGAAAAGCACCTCACCCAGTTGCTTGGGGGAATTGATGTTGAATTCCGTGCCGGCCAGTTCGTAAATCTTGGCCGTCAGGACTTCCAGCTGCAGACCCATTTCTCCGGACATCGTTTCCAGCACAGAAACATCCAGGAGAATCCCGACGATTTCCATATCCGCCAGAACGGGTACCAGGGGCATCTCGATCGTTGTATAAACCGATTCCACTTCGTGTTGGACCCGGGGCCTGAGTTCCTCAGAGATTCGGTGAATCCAGCCGACCGTTTCCCCTTCCGACGACTGCCCGAACAACTCGGTTGTGAGGTCGTCGATCCCGTACTTCCCGCGGTTGGGCATCAGCAGGTAGGCCATAAGCATCGAATCGTCAAAGGGGCCAGCGAGCGCCATACCCTGGCGGTCGAGCGCGAGGATCGCGTTCTTGACGTCGTGAGTCACCTTGCGGACGTTCGAGTTGGAGAGAAGCGGGGCAGCCGCGCTGACCGGCACGTCATAGGCCGTTCCATCGCCGGTCCAGATCTTGATCCGATCCTCTGAAAGATCGAAGGCGAAATAATCGCCGATGTCCGGAAGCTCATCAGTCGCGACGACTTCGAGCGGGACGGACTCCGCTCCGTCCTCTAACTGCTCCTTCAGCATGGTATTGAATTCCAGCTCGCGCAGGAGTAGCAGGAGCGCGTCCCGATTCGGAGCTTGAGTCTTGAAGCTGTCCCATTCCAGCTCGACGGGCACGTTCGTGTCGATCGTTACCAGGTGTTTGCTCAGTTCGATCTGCGCGCGGTTTTCCTTGAGCGACTCTCGCTGCCTCTTGCTGGTGACCTCGTCGGCGCGTTCGAGACAGGCCTCCACCGAACCGAACCTCTGGATCAGTGCCTTGGCACCTTTTTCCCCGATTCCCGGCGCTCCGGGGACGTTGTCGGACGAATCGCCCCACAGGCCCAGCAGGTCGGGAATCTGTGAGGGCGTGACCCCGAACAGTTCCTTCACCTGCTCGGGACCGATGACCATATCGTCACGGGACGTATTGAGGACAAGGGTTTCATCGACAAGCTGCATCATGTCCTTGTCCATTGTCACGATCACCGGATACAAACCACGTTCCCGAGCTCGCCGCGCCACCGTTCCGATTACATCGTCGGCTTCCTGTCCGGGGACTTCCAGCATCGGAACGTGCATGGCTTCACAGAACCCCTTGATGTAGGGCAGCTGCTGCCCGAGATCCGTCGGCATTTTCTCGCGGTTTGCCTTATACAATGGGTATTGGATATGACGCACGGTCGGCTCAGCACTGTCGAACACCATTGCGATGTAGTCGGGTGGAAATTTCTCGAGCACTCGATTGAGCATCAGCGCAAACCCGTAGGTTGCGTTGGTCGGGACGCCCTGGCTGTTGGACAGGCCGCGGACCGCGTAGTAGGCGCGGAAGACCTGCGACATGGCGTCGATGATGAGAAAGAGGGGGTGTTTGATCATATGGGCGCGCAGGTGTGGACTCCAGCCCACACTCTTAGTGCTTCTAAAATCCGTAAGTTGTTCAATCTGTAATGAAAGCTTTTGGGAACGCCAATTGCAACGTCAAATTCCATATGCAAGAGCGAACGCTCGCCGACTCCATCTCGTTCTCCGGTGTCGGCCTCCACACAGGCGAGCCCGTTTCCATGAGCATCCGCCCGGCGCCGGCCGGAACCGGCATTGTTTTTCGCCGGGTTGATCTGGACGACTTCGAAATACACGCCGATGTCACCTCCGTCGCCCGGGTCGCCTACGCGACGACTCTGATGAAAGGTGGCGTCTGGATCTCCACGGTCGAGCACATTCTATCGGCCCTCTACGGATTTGGAGTCGACAACGCTTACGTTGAGATGGACAACCTCGAAATTCCGATCCTGGACGGAAGTGCCCGTCCGTTTACCAATGCGATCATCGGTGTGGGGCTGACAGAACAGAGCAAGCCGCGTCAGTATATGCGAATCACCCGGGAGTTCATCCTCGAAGAGAACGGCAAGTCGCTGGGCATTTTCCCTTCAGACTGCTTTGGGGTCGACTACGCCATCGACTTTCCCCATCCTTTCATCGGTCCGCAACGACTCGCCGTTTCTTGCACGGACGAGGGTTATGCCGCATCAATCGCTCCGGCACGTACTTTCGGCTTTCGACGTGACATCGAATCCCTGCAAGCAAGTGGTTTGATCCGCGGCGGTTCTCTCGACAACGCGATAGTCCTCACTGAAACAGGCATGCTCAACGAGACGCCGCTCCGATATCCGGATGAATTCGTCCGGCACAAGATTCTCGACCTGCTGGGAGATTTTGCCTTGATCGGCCAACCTGTTCTGGGGCAGATCGTGGCCAACCTTGCCGGACACGCCCTTCACACCCGGTTTGTCGCGGGCCTTCTCGAAAGTCCGGAGCACTGGACTATCGAGACGCGAATTCCACAACCGGCGTCTGCTGCTCGTTCCTGAGCACGCCGATCCCGGCGAGGGTCAACACTTCCACCCTCAAGGCGCCACTCCTTCTCAAGACCTTCGCCATTTCGTTGATCGTTGATCCAGTCGTCCGAATGTCATCCACGATCAGAACGGTTCCGTCAACACGACGACGCGCCTCGAAGGCACCTCGGATATTCAGCCTGCGCTGGGATCGGGTCAGCCCGGTCTGACTCTCGGTGTTCTTTCGGCGACGGACCAGGTTCGGGTGGACCGGAAGTCCGAGTCCAGCGGCCAGCAGACGTGCCTGATTGTACCCCCGCTCGCGTTCACGCTTCGGATGGAGTGGAACCGGTACGACGATTTCGGCGGTAAACGGTTCGCGTTCAAAGCATGCCCGAAGGGTGCGAGCAAGCGGCCGAGCCAACGAAACACGGTCGTTGTATTTGAAGTGATGAATGGCCAGGCGCAGCGCATCGTCCAGAACCAGCGCCGAACGACCGAAATCAAATCTTGTCTCGCCCGTCCGGCACCGCCCGCAGAGCCCTTCGATTGACGGAGCCGTATACCCACATCGGTCGCAGAACGGCGGTTCCTCGGCGACAAAGCCCTCCGCGCACCCCCGGCAAAGGGCCCCAAACTCCCGTTCCGTAGCCGGTATTCCGCACAGGACGCAGTCCACCGGAAAGACCAGGTTCAATAACGTATCGATCAACTTGATTCTTGGAAAAAGGCAGGGCCTGATCAATATACCACGACAAACCGGCACGGGTTGTTCAACGCAAAATCGCAAAGACTCAAAGGAGATATTCCCCTCTGTTTTTCCCGTTTAGCAGTTCGCGCCTACCCCAGAACCAGGGTCCCAACTTTCTCAAATACCCCAGTCTTCTTGCGTCTTTGCGTCTTTGGTGCGCCAGGCAAAGCTTGGGCATTCTAGCTGAATGAAAGGA
>CAZOZZ010000206.1:0-5126 GCA_964584435.1 uncultured Solibacteraceae bacterium
ATCGAGAAAATCTGTCCTCGATTCTCCACTTTCTCGCTACGATCCCTTCTGCCGCGCAGGCTCCTAGGACAAAACCTGGCAGAGGGCAGGATCGGATGACTGGTCGATCACTGGAATCTGAACCGCCGAGCTCCGACCCAGCCCGCGATAAGAGCGAGCGCCGCTAATGCGGCAAGGTGTGGGAGAACGCTTGCCGGCCCGGACTGGAAACTGACCAGACGGTGCATTGCGTCCATCGCCCAGCCTGTCGGGAGAAACTTCGAGAAGGTCTGCATCCAGCCCGGGGTGATCTCTATCGGCCACCAGCACCCGCCGAGCGCCGCCAGCACGTTGGCCGTCAATACCCCGATCCCGATAGCCTGCCCTTCGGTGCTGGCGAGGTTCCCCAGCAGCAGTCCCAAAGAAGCGCAGAGGGCGGCCCATCCGGTGAGAACGGCAAAGATTATCGGTAAATCCGGCCCCCAGTCCATCCCGAACAGGACGGTTCCGGCAAGCATGGCGAAAGCGATCTGCACCAGGCCCAGCGCCATTCGGCCGCCCCACTTGCCGAGGACGATTCCACCCCGGTCGATCGGCGTGGACGCCAGCCGACGAAGCAATCCCTGCCTGCGTTCGATTACCAGCGTCACGGCCCCAGTGGTGAGCAACATGAACATCGTGAACATCACCATGGTGCCGGGGATCGCCTGTTCGAAACCGGTCGGGATCTCCTGTCGTTCGCCCGCGGGGGCGACCTCCAGCGTCAGCGCCCTTGGCATGCGGTCGAGTTCCGCCAGGGATTCGGAACTGGGTTCGCTTCCCATCGAATCTGCCGCTACCACATCCGCCAGAACGGTGTAAAGAGCACGCCCCACCCGGATGGTGTCGTAGTCCTGTGCAAGGCCGGCTTCGCGTTTCGTAAACTCGATGACGCGTTTCTCTCCGGCGAGGACGGCGTTCGTGAACTCTTCCGGTATGGTGATCCGCCGTGAGTACCGGTTGAACTCTTCGTGATCCGCCGGAAGAACTACTTCGTAATCCTGCTCCTCCAGCCTCCGGACAAACTGATCGAGCAGGAAGCCCGATCCTTCCGGAGCGGACATCGCCACCCGTTCAGGACCACCGCCACTGCCGCCCATTCCCCCGGTTACCGTCCCGATGAAATAGACAAACACGATCGGCATGACGAAGAGCCAGATCACGACCTCACGGTCGCGGACAAAATACTGGATATCTTTCAATGCTATGAATCGAGCGTCTTTGATCATCGTTCCTGCTAATCTCCGGCGGCGAACGTCCGCGTAAGCCGGCGCGCGCTCAAGGCAAAAAAAGCGCCTCCCGCCGTCAACATCACGAGAAAGGTCGTAAGTAACGCCCGAGGATCCACCCTTTCCAGAAGAATGTCCTTGAGGAGTTCCAGGGCCATTCCATTGGGAGTCCACGCGCCGACCCCAGCCATCCACGCCGGCATCGACTCCGACGGGAAGAAGCTGCCACCGATCATCAGCAACGGAAACACGATGCTGTTGGTCAGGATCGATCCGGCTCTCTGGCTCGAGGCGTACAGCTGAATCAGAACCATCGCGATCAGCAAAATGATGCCCGCGAAGGTAGCCCACAACACTGCCAGCGGCAGGTTCAGAAGCGAAAGCTCCAGGTAGAGGGACCCCAGCGTGAGGATGATTGTCGTTATCGAAAAGATGATGACCCCGCCAGAAACCAGCTTTCCTGCCAACAACGGCAGAATTCCTCCTGGCGTACTGACTGCCCGGGGGAGAGTTCCCTGTTCCCGCTCGCGCCAGATGTCTTCGCTCAATCCCATCGCCATGAACATCAGTGACATCAGCATGATCCCGGGAAGGAAGAGCACGGCAATATTGATGTCCGTCCCGGAGTCTTCCTCTTCATCGACTGAGGTTTCCAACTCCAGGACCGGTGGAAACAGATAGGTTTCCATGCGACCCATGGCCTGGTTGATGGAAACGCTGATTCGAGAGATCTCGGCGTCGTCGAAAACGCTTCCACCGTCCGGGGGGCCGGCGACTATTTCGTCGATCTCATCCCCGAGTACCCGATGCAGGTAGAACGTTGCGTCAGTAAGGATGCTGAGCGTCTCCTCGACGATTCCCGGCAGAATTGTCTGGGCGGGGTTGGTCGTCAAGCGAAGGGTCGTCGGCTCCTCGTCGATTACGGCCTGGCCGAAGCCTTCGGGGATTACCAGCAAGGCGCTGCCGTCACCTTCATCAATCCGGCCCCTACCCTCTTCCATCTCGACTTTTTCGGTTTGAATCAGGCCGTCGGCACCACCTGCCTGGGCGAGCGCGTTCAGGAGGAGGCTACTCGGAAAACTGTCGTCCTCGTCGACAACCAGGACCTGGGCTTGCGGTGCCGGCCCGCTCGTTCCGCCGGTGGCCAGCGTGATCCCCCCCCGATGAGCAGCGGGATCGCCAGCCAGATCAGGAGGCCTGTCGGATCTCGGAGGGCTCTTCGCAGATCCTTCTCCGCGTTGTTGTGGATGTGACCGATGCTCATTCCCTCAACTCCTTGCCTGTGAGCTTGATGAACAGGCTTTCCAGGCTCGGCTGGGTGAGGGTCGTCTCTCGGATCTCAGCCCCGCTGGCGGCGAGCACCTGCAAAAGGCTCCCGAGTTTCCCTGAAGCGTTGACCGCCGCCAGCCGGAGACCCGAATCGTCGGCCTGAACGATCTCCACCCCGTCCAGACCTTCGATTGCTCGCCGCGAGAGTTCAGGATCAAATCGGCCGGACAATCGGATGACGTCGGTTTCCCCAAACATTCCACGGAGTTCTTCCAGGGTCCCCGCGGCGATGATCGCCCCGTGATCCATGATGGCGAGCTGGTCGCAGACGTCGGAGGCTTCTTCCATGTAGTGGGTCGTATAGAGCACGCAGGTTCCTTGCTCGACCTCCCGACGGATGAGCCCCAGCAAGCGGACTCTTGACTGGGGATCCACACCGACCGTCGGTTCATCGAGGAGAAGCACCTTTGGACGGTGGACGATGCCGCAGGCCAGGTTCAATCGGCGCTTCATCCCCCCGCTGAACCTCTTGATCGGCTCCTTCGCCCGGTCCAGCAAACCCGTCTCCAGGAGCACTTCCCGGACGCGGTCTTTGAGATCTTTGCCGCGCATGCCGTATGCGGATCCCCAGTACACCAGGTTTTCTGTCGCGGAAAGGTCTTCATAGAGCGCCAACTCCTGCGGCGCCACGCCCAGATTTTCCCGAGCCGCACGCCGATCCGCGACGACATCGTGCCCGCACACCCGAACGTGGCCGGCGGTCGGTTCGAGCAGGCCGGAAATACAACCGATCGTAGTGGACTTACCCGCACCGTTCGGCCCCAGAAGGCCGAAGATCTTACCCGGTTCGGCACCGAAGCTGACGTCGTTGACAGCCAGCAGATCTCCGTACTGTTTGTGCAAACCGTCCGCTTCAATCACAACATCCCCCCGTCTGGATTCAATGGCTGCCTCAACCGGTTCCACGGATCATATGACAAGAAGTTCATGGTGTGGGGAAAGGAATCGGTTGCAATTCCATGGCAAGATGATGGAATAGGTGACCGACATCATCTTCAGAGGAGATTTGAATGAGAAAAAACGGCATCCGGGCGTTGCTCCCGGTCCTGGCATTGGTCCTGTCAGCTTGCGCACCCGCCGCGCCCCCTGCCCCACCCGCCGACCCAGCGGTCCCCGCTGCTCCGGCGGTGACACCGGAATTTACTCTTGGCAGTGAGAACACCCACAACCGCTGGAGCAGTGCGGTCCCTCCCGCCTTGACGGTGCCTTCCGGAGCCGTTGTCGAAATTGAAACCAAGGAAGCGACGGACGGACAGCTCACGGCCGAATCCGGCGTCGAGGCTATGGGTGGCCTCGACTTTGACCTGATCCACCCGTTGACGGGGCCCATATTCGTCGAGACGGCCGAACCGGGCGACGTCCTGGCAGTCACCTTTCATGAAATTGAGGTGGGTGAGTGGGGCTGGGCCGGGATTGCCCCGGGCTTCGGTTTCCTTGCCGATGAATTTCCCGACGCTTACCTGAAGACCTTCCAGTTCGAAGCGGATCGGACAAGCGTGGCATTCACCGACAACATCACGATTCCGCTACGGCCTTTTCCAGGTGTGATTGGCGTTGCCCCCGCTGGGGAGGAGATGCTGGTTACGATTCCGCCCCGATCCAACGGCGGCAACATGGACAACCGGTATCTGGGGGAAGGAACAACCGTGTACCTGCCGGTTCTTGTCGAAGGCGCACTCCTCTCCATTGGTGATACGCACGCGGCGCAAGGCGACGGAGAGGTCGGTGGTACGGGTCTCGAAGCGCCGATGCGCATCGTTCTCCAGGTCGAGGTGCAAAAGGGTGGCCGTGTTCTGGCGGAACCCGAATACGAGACGGACGATTACTATGCCGTAACCGGGTTTGCAGAGACCATAGACGAGGCGGCCAGAAAGGCGACCCGCAGCATGATCGACTACCTCACGGCCGAACACGGGCTCACTCGACCCGAAGCTTACCTCCTGTGTTCGCTTGCCGCCGACCTGAAGATTTCCGAAGCTGTGGACATGCCTCACTACCTGGTAAGCATGCACATTCCGAAGGAGATCTTTAATTAGTTCGTAAGCGGTCAGTTGTCGGTGTCCCGGTGTCCCCGACAACTGACCACTGGCACTGACAGCTGACCACTTCTCAACTGTCCAAAACCTGCCTCATCTTTCCAGCCAACGCTTCTTGACTGAACGGCTTCTGCAGATATCCCATCTCGGCCTGGGACACGCCGTGTCTGGCGATGAACTCGCCGGGGTAGCCGGACATGTAGAGGACCTTCAGCTCCGGACGGATTCGTCTCAATCGCTTGGCCAGTTCGGGCCCTGTCAGTTCGGGCATGATCACATCAGTGAGTAACAGGTCGATTGAACCGGTATGATCCGTCGTTGCCCGAATCGCCGCTGTGGCGTCGGCGGCTTCGACGACTTTGTAGCCGCTGATCTCCAGAAACTTGCGAGTCAGTCGTCGCACGGACGGCTCATCCTCGACGATCAGCACCGTCTCGTTCCCGGGCATCGCGGATGGTGAGTCGTCCGAAGCGCTCTTCACGGGATGGGGAATCGCCTGTCGCGGGAAATGGAT
>CAZOZZ010000207.1:0-5049 GCA_964584435.1 uncultured Solibacteraceae bacterium
GTCTGTACTAAACTTTTGGGAAAAGTCTCCAGTCGGAGGGGCGCACTCAAGTAACGGAGGAAGAATAAGTGACAGATCCAAGATTATCGGACATGAGCCCGGAGGAATTTCGCAAGTGGGGGCATCGCGCGATCGACTGGATCGTCGACAACATGGAGGATCCGGAACGACATCCGGTTCTGTCTCAAGTCTTGCCCGGGTCCATTCGTGCCCAACTCCCCGATGCCCCACCCGCCGCCGGCGAGTCGATGGAGGCAATTTTTGAGGATCTGGAACGCATCATCGTTCCGGGCATTACGCACTGGAACCATCCCGATTTCTTCGCCTACTTCGCAATGACCGGCTCCGGCCCCGGCGTTATTGGCGAACTGCTGACGGCCGCATTCAACGTCAATGCCATGCTGTGGCGTACCTCTCCGTCGGCAACGGAACTCGAGGAGCACGTCCTGGATTGGCTTCGACAGATGCTGGGTCTACCTGAAGGTTTTACGGGCGTCGTCTACGATACCGCTTCGATTTCAACATTCCACGCTCTGGCGTCCGCTCGTCAGGCGATTCCCGAGCGGGACGTCAGCGAGGAAGGACTGGCGGGCCCCGGCGCACCACGTCTGCGAGTCTACACCTCCGAGCACGCCCACTCGTCGGTCGAGAAGGCGGCCCTGGCAATTGGGTTGGGCCGCCAGGGTGTATGCAAGATCGGTGTCGATGAGGAGTTCAGGATGGACGTCCGCGCCCTGGAGGATGCGATCAAACGCGACATCAACGAAGGCTGGCGCCCGTTCTGCGTGTCGGCGACAGTAGGTACGACTTCGACGACAAGTATCGATCCGATCGGAGACATAGCCGACATCTGTGAGCGTCACGGCCTGTGGCTCCACGTCGACGCAGCCTATGCCGGCGCTGCCGCCATTCTTCCGGAGATGAACCACATTCTTTCCGGATGCGAGAGAGCTGATTCTTTCGTGATGAACCCCCACAAGTGGATGTTCACCCCACTTGATTTCAGCGCGTTTTACTGCCGCCGTCCCGACGTGCTCAAAGAAGCCTTCAGCCTGACACCGGAGTATCTGAAAACGAGCGAAGGCGATACCGTGACCAACTACATGGATTACGGCATCCAATTGGGCCGCCGCTTTCGTGCCCTCAAATTCTGGATGGTGGTTCGATACTTCGGAGTCGAAGGGCTACGCCGCAGGATCCGGGAGCACATCCGCCTCGGTCAGCTGTTCGCGAAATGGATCGAAGATAGTTCGGATTTTGAACTGATGGCGCCCACGCCGTTCAGTACAGTGTGCTTCCGCCTGAAGCGTGACGACGAGTCCAACCAGCAACTCCTCGATCGAGTGAACGCCACCGGACATGCTTTCCTGTCCCATACCAAACTCGGCGACCAACTCACTCTCCGCTTTACTGTCGGAAACCTGGGCACAGAAGAGAAACACGTCAGTGCCGCCTGGCAGTTGCTCCAGTCAGTTGCAGAGGACTTGAGGGATGGTCTTCAACACGAAGACACGAAGGACACGAAGAGCTGAGTTGGTCAAGCCAGCCGACCTCTGATGCATTCCGAAAGGACTGACAGACTTCGTTCTCCTTCGTAGTCTTCGTGTTGAATTCTTCTTCTACTCGTTCGTAACGTCCTGGATGGCCTCGGCGAAGCGGCGGGCGGCCAGGTGGAGGCGGGGGCCGATCAGTAAGAGGTAGTCGCCTGCCAGGATGTGGACCCGTCTGTTCCTGACAGCCGGTATGGTTGCCAGTTTTTGCCAGTCTGTGAGGCGTTCGGCGATCTCGGGTGGGTCGCCACGGTTCGAAGGCAGGAGTTCGATGATGACGTCGGGCTGGCGTTCGAGGACCTCTTCCAGGGAGGGTTGAAGGGTATCGTCGTCCACATCGCCGAAAATGTTTTCTCCTCCAGCGACCTCGATCAACTCGTTGAAGAACGATCGGCTGCCGCCACTGTAGAAAGTACCCATTGTGCCGACTTCGCGGCTATGGACCAGGAAGACCAACGGTCGAACCCGTGGTGCGTCGTCGCGAATCTTCGACAGTTCGCTACGGATCTCCCCGGCGAGTTCGAGGCCTCTGTGTTCCAGCTGGAGCTCTCTCCCCAGCTCCTGCACATAGGTAAGCATTTCCTCGACCGGTCCGTGCACGAATGGGTACTGGCGGATCCCTGCCACACCCAGGCGGTCCCGAAGCAACGCCTGGGTGCCGTATGTGATCACCAGGTCGGGTTGAAGCTCGAATATTTTTTCGAGATTTGGGTTTATCAGGGCCCCGACGCGGGGGCGTTCGAGGGCTTCCGGAGGATACGTGTCGTAATCACTCACGCCGACGACCCGATCACCGGCTCCCAGGGCAAACAGCATCTCCGTCACCGCAGGCACAAACGAAACGATCCTTTGGGGCGCCACACTGCTTTCCTGTTCCAGACCTGGTCGATCAGTGGTACAGGAAGCAAGCAAGCCGGCGAACAGCGAGATGAAAGAAATCGCGATAAGGGGGCGCCTCACCGATCACCGCCCCAGCGGAAACGGGTCCCTACCGTCACCCCGCGGCCAAGGGCCGAAAACCCCAGAACTTCCTGGTAGGACCGATCAAAGATATTCTTGACGGAAATGAAGGCCGAGAGCTGCCTGGTAACGTCCACGGTCGCTGCGATGTTCGATACCGTGTACAGTTCGTTGCTTTCGAGCGGCGGGAAGTGCGAGAAGAAATCGCTGTCGGCGCGGTGTCCAACGAACCGGGAATTCCACGCTACCATCCATCGGTCGTCGATCCATGACAGTCGAAAGTCTCCGGAATGGTCCGGGCGTCGCAGTAGCGGATCCCCCGCACGGAACGGAAACGAGGCGCTCAGCGATTCCACCACTTTTCCGTCCAGGTAGGTGTAGTTCGCGTTCGCCCGTACACGGCCCAACCGAACCCTCCCGCGCAGTTCCAAACCGCGGGCAGTCGTCAGCCCGATGTTCTGATACTGGTTCGAACCCCCACCGCCGGCAACAAGTTGGATCAGGTTCCGGAATCGGTTGTCGAACCAGGTGATGTCCGCGACCACCCGATCTTCAGCGAAACCCTGTTCCCACCCGATTTCCCAACTACGGGACCGTTCGGATTCGAGGTCCGGGTTTCCAAGGAAGAACGGGCTCTGGCTGAAGCTTTCCAGGAATCTGGGTTCCTTGATGCCGCGGCCGGCGCTGAATCGGATTCTGCCTGAGCCGATCGGCCCGGAGGAGGGGTTCAGCAGGAGGTAGGACAAACCCAGTCGAGGGCTTGCCACCGTACCGAACGAATCGTTGTTCTCGATTCGAATACCCGCGGTCACATGAAAGCCGGGAGCGGGTTCGAACTGTTCCTGGAGGTAATAACCGTAGTTGTCGCGTGTGCGGTTCACTTCGCTGACGGCCCCTTTCTCCCGGTCAAAGTCGACGCCGTATGACAGTGTGCCTCCCCGGCCGAGAAAGACATCCCCGCGATACTCCAGGCGGTGCCGTGTGCCGGCGACCCCGAACGGTCCGAAAGCACCGAAGAAGGTCTGATCCAGGTCGTGGAAGCGATATGCAACGTGCTGGGTCAGGCGAGACCCGACAAGTATGTCGTACCCCGCACCGAGGGTTTTTTCCTGACGGCGCATCCATCCGGTCGGGTCGAAAGAGGTGAATCCCTGGGCTGTCGGACCCGGGGTGCCGGTGCGAACGGATCCATGAGAGACGGTCAGACGTAACGACTGGTTCGGACTTGGGGTGTATCCGAAGTTCCCGAAATAACTCGCGTTCCGATAGTCGTTGTTCTCGGCGACGTTATCGGTGTCCAACCTGCTGAACATGTTCGAGAAGTCGACACCCTTGAAGTTCCCCCTGACCGAACCGGACTGGCGTAGCGTACCGAAGCTCCCTCCTTCCGCCGTGTAATCGACTTCAGGAGAAGTGATCCCGTTGCGGGTGAAGATCTGGACGACGCTCGTCATTGCGTCGGAGCCGAAGAGCGCACTCTGGGGGCCGCGGACAACTTCCACCCGCGCAATGTTGTCGGTCGTTACGTGTGCGAAATCGTAGGTGTCCCCGGGCAGGTTGACCGGAACCCCGTCGATCAGCACTTTGTTGTAGTCGGATTCTCCGCCACGGACGAAGAAATTGGTGAGCCCGCGCGCTCCAGTTTGTTGTAGAGCGATACCGGCCAGGTTTCGCAGCAGGTCCGCAGCCTCTCTGGTTTGCGACGACTCGATTTCAGCCCGGTCGATGACATCGAGGCTCGACCCAAGGGACTGTGCCGGCATGATCGTTCGATTTGCCGTTACAGTGACCGAATTTCGAATGGGTTGGACCTTAAGGACAATCGATCCGACTTCGGTCGCTCCCGACACGGCGATCTCTGTTTCGTAAGGCGAAAAAGCCTCGGCGAGTATGTCGAGCTGTGTTGTGCCCGGCCGGAGATCCGTTAACGCGAAGCATCCCCCCGCGTCGGACCGCGACCTCTGAACGCGTCCGGTGGACACGTGTTCGACGACCACGTGTGCGTCCGCGATGGATGCCCCGAGCGAATCTTCGATGCATCCCGCGATAGAATTTTGCGCGAATGCTTCGACCGGAAAAGCCAGAGTGATCGAAAGAGTAAATAAACAAAAAGAGTGGCGGAGCAAAGAGCAGACAGGCGTAGACATGTGGTCCTCTCCCTAGAAAGGTAATCTCCTCCGGGAGGTTTCCTGACTCGACGACAGCGCGGTAGAGGTCGCCTTCCCACCGATCAAGACCGGCAGTGGCTGTGAACTTGAAATATGTCGTCTTACAGTTGCTGGGCAGTAGCGGTCTCTCACCGCTTTCCCTGATCCGAAGTTCGGAGAAAAGCATAGCATACGCAGATTGCTTGATGCAGATTTCGCAAGAAGAAGAGGGGGGGCGTCTGTACGCAGATTACGCGGATTACACAGATTAAGGGGAGGGAACTGGAGGGAACACGATCTTGTCGGTGAGTCACTCCAATCCCTTACAATCCGAGTCCCTGAACCTGCCTGGTTTGACGTACATCAAATTGTTGATAATTACTTGATGTACG
>CAZOZZ010000208.1:0-5027 GCA_964584435.1 uncultured Solibacteraceae bacterium
CGAGGGGGGAGGTCGCTCTTCGCGTCCTCCCCTACTCTACCGGTGAAAAAATCCCCTCCGTTTCCTCCGCGTCTTCGTATCATGGTGGAGAGAATCGATGTGTAATCGTGTCGTGACGTGAGCGAGAAGGCAGGCTCCTAGCTTTCCAGGAGGGCCTTCAGGGCCTCCTGGAGTTCGCTGACGGTGTGCATGTCTCTGGCGCCGATGGCAGCTTTCATTCCCTCACGGTAGGTGGCTTCCGCCTTTTCCCTTTGCTCCTGGTGTTCGTAAGCCTTTGCCAACTGGTAATACGTGGCCACGTATTCCCCGTCGTTGGAAACGACTGTCTCGAATTCCTGGATGGCCTCGTCCCAACGGTCCAGCTTTACGTATTCCAGTGCCAGCGCGTAGCGCGAGAACGAGTCTTTAGGGTCGTCTTCGAGGAATTCCTTTATGGTATCGATTCTAGACATTACAGTTCAGCCCATTTGCCGTTGCCTTCCCAGACACGCAACGTGAACGGGAACTTCATTTCGCCCTGAAGCTTCTTCTGCAGCATTTCGCAGACGTTTTCGACGGACGGGTAGTCGAGAAATTCATTCAGTGACGCGTGGTCGTACTGATCGAGCGCACCTCGGAGGGTCGCCTTTACCTCATCGAAGTCAGCGATCATCCCTCCGGGATCCTTCTCGCCTTCAATGACGACTTCGATCTTGTACGTATGACCGTGCAAGGTGCCGCACTTGGGGTGTCCCGGTAAGAAGTGGGCACAGTCGATATGATCGGTAACGCCGAGTTTCATTTTAGCTTTCAGCCAGCAGCAATCAGCGGGCAGCTTTCAGTTGATCAGCTGCTCGCGCTGCCGCTAACAATAGCACGTGCTGAATGGGTAGACGCGATTGTGGGAGCTGTCGGTTCCAGTTTGATCGTGCTGCCCGCTACTCGCTACCCGCTACTCGCAGAGCGAGTTTCCGAAGCGAGCAAAAAAAAATGCAGCCGGAGCTGCATTTTGAGGAACAGAAAAAGTGATACCCCTGCCCATCGGGCAGGGGTATCACCGAAAACCTTACGGCTTGCCGCCGCCTTTTCCGCCGCCGCCGCCGCCGCGTCCGCCGTACGGATCATCGGGGCCCGGGAACGGGAACGAAGTATCACCGGGAGCAATCTTCTGTTCTAATTCTTCGATATTGATATCGAGCTCAAGTTCAAATCCATCTTGGATATTCGGTTCCATCCTGTTGTCCTCCTGACAATAAGTATACTTATTGGGGTGTTATCCTATGAGGACACCCCCCATGTAAAGCTCTTTTTGGAAAAAAAGCTTCCCGCGCTCTACTTTTCCTCATGAAAGTCTAACGCGTAGTGGGAAGGTTAACATAGCCGACACGGGACATTGCAAGCCCAAAAAGCAGGAAAATATGACGTTTTGGGGCTTTGGCCGGGTCATCGCTGTGACGTTAGGCTTTTCGGGTGAGTGATACAATGGCCCGCATCATACGAAAGAGGAGCTTCTAACGTGCGAAACGTAGGACGAGTTTGTGTTTATCTCGATAATAATCAATTAGTTGAGGCGATTCAGCTGGAAGGCCGTCCGTTGTATTTGACGACGGAGGCAGAACCGCTCCGCCAGCAGTTCCAAGGTCAGGAACTGGATCCCGTTCCTGATTTTTCAACTCTTTACGCCCATGTGTCGACGGACGCCATCATCAAGGCGAATCCGGATTGCTACTACTACGATGACCGCCTCGGGGTTCTGCTCTTGCGCTCGCTCGGTGGCGGGGGGTTGATAAACCCGGGAGATATCCGGGACGGAGGCTTCGGGATGATCCTGGCCGGTGACGGCTGGGGCGAGGGTTCCTCGAGGGAAGTTGCGGCACTGGCGTTACTCTATGCGGGCATCGGCATTGTCTACGCACCAAGTATCGCTCCCATTCACCGCCAGAACCTGATCAACAACGGGATGTTCCCGGTTACGGACCCGTCGCTTGCCCAACGGCTTGCGGCCCGTGAGCGGGTTTCCGTGGATGAGTTGACGTCCGGATCTGATGATCTGACGAAGGGCATTGCCCGGTGTGGCGGGCTGTTTCGGTTCATGGAGGCCCGAGCCTCAGGTCAGGAAGAGGGCCATGCCATTCCTACCGCAGCCCGAAGCATGACGATTGCCGAGAAGATCCTGGCGAGTCACATGTCCACTGTCGTTGGTGCGGTCCGGCCCGGAGATGCCGGTTTCATCCGTGTCGATGCCGGCTTTTCCCATGACTACACGACTGCACCGAGTGCAGCGATCTTGCGTTCGGCTCTGGGCAGGCCTCCAAAGGTCAAGGACCCCGCTTCTATCCACACCTTTCCGGACCATCTGACGCTGGCCCCGAATCTTGCGGGTATTACAGATGAGGCATTGGAAGGGATCCGGGATTTGAGGGAAGGTCAGCGGCGGTTCGCTGAAGAAACGGGGATTCGGTTCCACGTCAATGCGGGTGGTGGAAGCGAAGGGATCTGCCACACGGTAATGCGCGAGGAGGTCGCACTGCCCGGCCAGGTCGTACTGGGTACGGATTCCCATACCTGTTCGGCTGGGGCGCTGAATTGCCTTGCTTACGGTGTCGGGAACACTGAAATTGCGACCATATGGGAACACAACGAAGTGGCGGGCCGCATCCCTCCGACCGTTCGGGTCCGACTCGTCGGATCTCTGCGGCCGTCCCGCACAGCGAAGGATGTGATGCTGCATCTGGCGCGTCAGGGAAAGCGAGAGGGTGTCTTTACCGGAAAGGTCATGGAGTTTGTCGGTCCCGGACTGGCAACGCTCGCCTTTGAAGAACAGGCCGTCCTTTCGAACATGGCTGTCGAATGCAACGCCCTGACGGCGGTCATGCAGCCTACCGAGCCCATGATCGGCTACCTTGAGGACAAACGTGGGCTTTCGCGAACCGACATCGAAGCCATGATCGTCTATCCGGACGAGGATTCAGAAGTCGCGGCCGTTGTGGAGTTGGACCTGGACCAAGTGGAAACACTGGTAGCCTCTCCCGGGCATCCCGGCAACGGTGTGTCGCTCGACAAGGTTCGTGGAACCCGGGTCGACCTGGCCTATGCCGGTTCGTGTACAGCCGGGGACCTGACCTCGATCACGATGTATGCCGAAGTCTTGAAGGACAGAAAGGTCGCCATTCCAACCTATATCCAATACGGATCGGAGTTTGTGAGGGCCGAGGCGAAGAAGCGGGGCATCCACAGTACCCTCGAAGGCTCCGGGGTCACCGTGATCACCGAGCCTGGTTGTGGCGCCTGCATCAACGCCGGCCCCGGCGGTCCCCAGAAGGGCCAGGTTGCCATATCCGCAACGAACCGAAACATGGCCGGCCGTATGGGAGACGGTGATGCCTACCTGGCGAACCCGTACGTCGTCGCCGCGACAGCGATCAAGGGTAAAATCTGCGGGCCGGAAGATCTTTGAGACAGAGTCCAAGGTCCAAGGTTCGAGGTCCGAGGTTCGAGGTTCGAGGTCAGGGGATTCAACACGAAGACACGAAGAACACGAAGAGAATTATTTTTCAGACTTCAAGACCTTCGTTTCCTTCGTGTCTTCGTGTTGAAGAAATCGATGGCAAACCGTCCTGTCGAGATTACTCGAAATAATCGCTAAAGCGTTCCGCCAGGTCGATCATGGTCTTGGTTCCGAAGCCGATTGCTCCTGCCTCGTAGTACTTCCATTTCTTGCTGCGCATGAACGGACCTGCGATATCCAGGTGGGCCCAGGAAGTCTTTTTTGGGATGAATTCCTGCAAGAAGAGCCCGGCGGTGGAAGCCCCGGCCAGCGCGCCACCGATGTTGTTCAGGTCCGCATATGGTGTCTTCAGCAGGTCTTTGTATTCGTCGGGAAGTGGCAGTTCCCAGAAGAGTTCTCCCTGGTTCCGCCCCGATGCGATGATTGCCTGGATCAGCTCTGGTGAGTTGCCCATGATTCCCGCGATGCTGTCGCCCAGCGCCCGTACGCACGCTCCTGTAAGAGTGGCGATGTCCACGATGTGGGTAGCCCCTTCTTCGCCGGCCTGGAACAGGCCGTCGGTCAGGACGAGACGGCCCTCGGCATCGGTGTTGTCCACCATGATGGTCTTGCCGTTGCGTGCGGTGAGAATGTCTCCCGGTCTTTGAGCTTCCGCATCGGGCGTGTTTTCCGCTGCCGTTACGATCCCGGTGACGTTCACCGACGGCGCAAGCTTCCCGATAGCCTTCATGGCCGCCAGGACGGCGGCACCGCCGGACATGTCTCCCTTCATCTCGAACATGTTCGCGGAGGGTTTGAGTGAGATCCCTCCCGTGTCGAACGTGATCCCCTTGCCGACCAGGGCCAGGTGCTGTCCGGAACTCCCACCACGGTACGACAGACGGATCATGCGTGGCTTGTGGGTGCTCCCTTTGCCGACTTGAACCAGGCCGTTGAAACCCTCTTCTTCCAGTTGCTTCTCATCCCAGATCCTGACGTCCAGGCCCGATTCGCGGGCGATTGTCTGTGCTTCCTCGGCGAGCCTCACAGGCGTGGCGACAGACCCGGGTTCGTTGATGAGATCCCTTGCGAAATTGACCGCATCGGATACGATCCGGTACCGGTTCAGATAGTGCTTGTTCTGGCTCTCATGCGCCTTCAGCCCGATCAGATCCACACGCATTCTTTTGAAAAACTTCTCACGGTCCTGATTCTCCTTCTTGTAGCTGCTGAAGGAGTAGGAACCGAGCAAGGCGCCCTCCTCTGCCTTTCCTATGAACGGCAGAGCCTCGTCGGTATTGAGGACGACGGATACGCGCCGCAGACCCAACTCTCGAGCCATTCGTACCGATCGTGCGACGTAGGTCTTCAGGTTCTCCCAGATGTTGTATGAGGGATCGAGCGATGTGGAGAACACGACCATGTGAGTTGCGTTGCTCCTGGGGTTCAGCGTTGTCAGGGTTTCCCTGTGAAGCCGGTGGGCCTTGAAGCCTTTCCGGGCCCGGTCCACGATTTCCGCCAGGGGAGACCGCCCAAGGTCATGCAAACAGATGTCTTTGTC
>CAZOZZ010000209.1:0-4826 GCA_964584435.1 uncultured Solibacteraceae bacterium
AGAGGATCTGTTTTCTTACATTTCACCTTCGTTGACTCCGTGTCTTCGTGTTGAATCCTGTTCCTACTCCTGTCCGAGAACTCGAGCGCCCCCCGCCCTCGTTTCAAATTATATTACGATGGGCTAGAATTGGTCCCATGGCCGAGTCAACTTCTGAAGCTTCGACCCCTGATTTTGAAGCTGCCCTCGCGCGTTTGGAAGAGATCGTCAAGGCGCTGGAAAGCGGCGATCTTGGCCTGGATGCTGCTCTGGAGTTGTTTGAGGAGGGCATCCGACTGTCCCGGTTGTGTCACGGAAAGCTTGAACAAGCCGAACGCCGCGTAGAACTTCTGCTCAAGGATGCTTCGGGCAATCTCGAAGCCGTGCCTTTCGAGACGGACGATGACGACTAGCGTTGGGGAGTTTTTCGGGGAGGTCCGGCCGGCTATCGATCAAGCGCTCAGCGCCTTGATGCCGGATGCGGATCAATGTCCCCCGGTTCTCGCCGAAGCGATGCGCTATAGCGTTTTCGCGGGTGGCAAGCGATTGAGGCCGGCCCTCTGCATTGCCGCCTATCGCGCCTTTCGAGACGACTGGCCGCGTGTCCTGTCGGTCGCGGCATCGTTCGAGTTGATCCACACCTATTCCCTGATCCACGATGATTTACCTTCCATGGACGACGATGATTTCCGTCGCGGAATCCCATCCTGCCATCGAAAGTTTGGCGAGGCGGTCGCTATTCTGGCCGGGGACGCCCTGTTGACCCTGGCCTTCGAGACCATTTCGCGATGTGACGAATTCGCCCCTGAACGGATCCTGGGAGCGTCGGCCATGCTGGGTGCGGCCGCCGGTTCATCAAAAGGGATGATTGCCGGCCAGATCCTCGATCTGGAAGCGGAGGGTGTTTCGGTCGGCGGCGATGAACTGGAGTCGATTCACCGCTACAAGACCGGGGCGATGCTGGAGGCCTCGGTCGAGGTCGGTGCCTATCTATCCGGTGCAGCCGATGGTGAAATGGATCCAATCGGTGTCTATGGCCGGAAGATCGGTCTTGCGTTCCAGATCGTCGACGACATCCTCGACGAGACCGTATCCGGTGACGCTCTTAGCAAGACGCCCGGCAAGGACCGCAAGCAACAGAAGGCGACGTACCCCGCGCTGCATGGCATCGACGCATCCCGTCAGATGGTCGGCCGGCTAACGGCAGCAGCCCGGGACAGCACGAGAGCGCTTGGACCTCGGGCCTGGCTGCTTCGGGACATCGCCGACTATCTCGAGAGTCGATCGAATTGAAGAAGACACGGATAGACAAGCTCCTTGTTCGAAGAGGGCTGGTCGAGACCCGCGAAAGGGCGCGGGCCCTGATCATGGCCGGGGACGTGCTCGTAGAAAACGAGCCCGTGACCAAGGCCGGCGCCGGTGTGGATGACATCGCGAACATCCGTCTGCGGCGACCCACGCATCCTTACGTGGGTCGTGGGGGCGTCAAACTCCAGGGTGCGGTCGACGCGCTTGGCCTTGATCCCAAGGGTAAGACGTGCGCGGATATCGGATCGTCAACGGGAGGATTTACCGACTGCCTGCTTCAAAACGGCGCTAATCACGTCTATGCCGTCGATGTGGATACCTCCCAACTGGACTGGAAGTTGAGGAGCGATCCCCGTGTGACACTGGTCGAGGGAAATGCACGGTACATGTCCCCGGACTGGATCCCGGAGCTTCTTGATCTGGTGACCGTCGACGTGGCTTTTATTTCGGTCACGAAGATCGTAGTGCAGGTTCCCCCGCTTCTCAGGCCAGGCGGCCAGTGTCTGCTTCTGGTCAAGCCGCAGTTTGAGCTGGGACCTGACAAAGTTGGCAAAGGTGGTATCGTACTGGAACCGTCACTACACCGCGAAGCCGTTCAAAGCGTGGTGACGGTAGCCGCGGAAACGGAGATGGTTCTTCGTGGCCGCTGCCCATCCCCGATCACAGGCAAGGAAGGAAACCAGGAATTCTTTGTCCTTTTCGAAAGGCCATGAACATCCAGAGTGTAAGCATCATCACGAAGCCTCGACTCGCCGAAGCGGTCCGCATAGCTGAGGAACTGGTCGACTGGTTCCGGGAGCGTGGGGTCGAGGCGTTTGTCGAAGACCGTCTCGCCGACGAAGTTGACCGGCCCGATGCCGCCGTGACAGGAGATGGGCTGGTCGAGAAGTCCGACCTGGTGGTTGTCATCGGCGGAGATGGAACCTTGTTGGCGACGGCCCGGCTTCTGGCAGGGCGCCCTGTTCCGATACTGGCGATCAACCTTGGCGGTTTGGGCTTCCTGACCGAAATCACCCTGTCGGAGCTTTATCCGCAGCTGGAGAAAGTGCTGGCCGGAGGGTTCGTGACGGACCGCAGAGTCATGCTGGATGCGGCCCTGGTTCGAAATGGAGAGTCCGTCGAACGCCATCAGGCCCTGAACGACGTTGTGATCAACAAGGGGACTCTGGCGCGGATCATCGATCTGGAGACGTCGGTCAACGGGCAGCACGTTTCAACGTTCCGTTCCGACGGGCTGATCATCGCGACTCCGACCGGCTCGACGGCGTACAATCTCTCCGCCGGTGGGCCCATTGTCCATCCCGACATGAGCGCGATGCTTGTGACGCCTATCTGCTCCCACACTCTGACGAACCGGCCTCTCGTTCTTCCCAGCGACATGCAGGTTGCGGTGACCCTGACATCGAGTGCCGACGAGGGGGTGTACGTCACCGTTGATGGGCAGATCGGCATCAAGATGGAATCCGGAGACTGTCTGAACGTCAACAAATCGACCCATGAGGTTCTATTGATCGCCCCGGCCGGGAAGAACTATTTCGATGTTCTACGCGGCAAGCTCAAGTGGGGTTGATGTAAGGTCGAAAAGAAGACAGCACACGCTCGGAAACGGTTGGTTCCGAGGGTATAATGGCTGATCGGGCTGAAGGTTGATACGGCCCGTGCTGCCAGGTCCCGATCGAGGAGAGAGAAAGAAGGCGTGAAGACCAAAGCACCGAGACAAACCGTCTGCAACGAACCCGGCCCGACACCCAAGAAACCTTTTTGCGGTGGCAAGCTGAAACGAATCACCACGCTCGAACCGGAGATTGCTCGCTCCGTTGGGAAGGATCAGGATGTCCTCCGTTGTCAGGAATGCGGAGCCCTGTACCAGGAAACGAGTCCGTACGTTGCGGCAAGGCGATAGATCTGCTCTCGAGGGGGAAATGTGACCGACGAGAAGAAATTGATTTACGACTGGAACGGCGTTGAAACTGTTTCCAGGGCGGTTGACAAGCCGGTTCTCCTGGACGACGAGACGCTGCGCGACGGTCTGCAGTCCCCCACTGTTCAGGATCCGCCAATCAAGGACAAGATTCGGCTCCTGCACCTCATGGAGGATCTTGGCATCGAACTGGCCGACATCGGTCTTCCCGGTGCCGGCCCTCGGGCGTACGCCGACGTCCTGGCTCTGGCACAGGAAATTGCGGATGCCAAACTGAAGGTCCTCCCCAATTGTGCGGCCCGAACGACAATCCGAGACATTGAGCCGATCCTGTCCGTATGCGAGCGAACCGGAACTCTGATTGAGGCCGCCACGTTTCTCGGGTCCAGCCTGATAAGACAATACGTGGAGAACTGGGAAATCGACACTCTCCTCAAGCGAACCGAAGATGCCGTAACCTTCGCCGTCAAGAACGGTCTGCCCGTGATGTATGTCACTGAGGACACAACTCGGGCGTTCCCGGACACGATCAAGAAACTGTACACGGTGGCAATCGAGTGCGGCGCCCGCCACCTCGTCCTGACAGATACGGTTGGTCACGCCACGCCGGATGGGACCCGGGCGCTGGTCCGCTTCATTATCAGGGAAGTCATCGAACCGTCGGGTGAGAAGATAAGACTGGAATGGCACGGACACAATGACAGGGGCCTGAGCGTTCCCAACTCCCTGACCGCCCTTGAAGCGGGGGCGGATGTGGTGCATGGGTGTGCTCTCGGTATTGGCGAGCGGGTCGGGAACACGCCGATGGACCAGATGCTTGTCAACCTGAAGCTGCTGGGATGGATCGATCGCGACCTGTCGGCGCTGAAGGAGTATTGTGTCACCGCTTCAGAAGCATGCCACGTCCCGATTCCGCCCGGCTATCCCGTTGTCGGCAGCGATGCGTTCCGGACCGCGACCGGTGTCCACGCCGCCGCAGTCATCAAGGCGTTGAGGAAGGGGCAGGAAGAACTGGCGGACCTGGTCTACTCCGGAGTCCCCGCGCAGCCGTTCGGGATGGAACAGACGGTTGAGATCGGCCACATGAGCGGCAAGTCCAACGTGATCTACTGGCTGGAGAAAAGGGGCATCGAGGCTACCGAGGACCGTGTCGACGCCATCTACAAACGCGCAAAGAAGTCCGACCGTCTGCTGACAGAGGAGGAGATCCTCCAGGTCGCACAGCCACCGGCGTAGAGTTCCAGGAATCGCCCGGGATTTACCGCGGAGACGCAGCGGGGTGAATTCTTCGAAAAGAACCTGTCAGTTCCTGCTCAATTTTAATGAAGTAAACAATTCGCTACGCACTTTTAAATAGTTGTTACCTATCTAGTTGCTGGAATTCGCCTACCTCAGGAAACAAGAGCCTTCCGCATCCTTCGCTTCACGGTGAAATCTGAGCTCCCTGGCCGCATGGTGGGACGCCACAACGATTGCGACAAAACCAAGAGGAAGAATTCTCACCGCAGAGGCGCAGAGGCGCAGAGAAGAAATGGTCTTCAATTGGGTGAGTTTGAAATTCTACCTCTGCGCCTCTGGTGCGCCAGGCAAAGCTTGGGCATTCTAGCTGAATGAAAGG
>CAZOZZ010000210.1:0-4805 GCA_964584435.1 uncultured Solibacteraceae bacterium
TTTCCTGCTCCAAAACACAGCCTTGGACTCTATCCATGAGAAATGCGGGCTAGTCCGACGAGGATCTCGTTGGGCCCGCCTTCGTCTGCGGATTGCTTCAAGCGCTGCTGTTCCTGCTGAGTTTCTTTGCGGGCTATTTTGCTCACATGCAGGCGAGATTCGAACTCCTGGCAGGGCCGGTAATGGACGTAGGCACGGCCGACAATGGCGCTGCCGGCCTCGGCCTGGTCTTGATGGCAGACTACTTGATCCGGCCGACGACCATCCTCGTTCTGTACCTCTGTGTTGAAGGAACTGCCCGGGCTTTCTCAGCCTTGATCTCACGTGAACCCCTGGGTCACTTCCCACTGCATGCACTGAACTTGATACTGAAGGCACTTCAGTACGGGTGCCTCTATGAGACGCTTGGCTGGCTGAAACGCTTCCCACTATGAGTTGATCTCCTTTCCGCAATAAACCATAATCGGTCCGCAATCAGAGGTTTGTTCGGGGCGAGGAGGTTTTGCGAAGAAGTTGTCTCGTCTCAGGCAGGTCGCCGTATTGATCGGAATTGCAGTCGGACGAAGCGAATTGAAATGAAGAAAGCCCTGCCGCTCGTTCTTGTCCTGCTCACTCTCGGGGGCGATGCGCTCGCGCAAGCGACCTATCCCTCCGTCGGCGGCGAACCGGTCAGCGTCCCCGCTGACAAGGAGTTTTTCGTTCGGTACGTCCAGGAACTGAAGGCGTACGTGGAGTCACTGCCCTGGGATGATCCCGCGTACTTGAGAGTTACAGGAATGCCTGTGATCAGGCGATCGAGGCCTTCCGCAAGTGAGGGTTTTCTGAGATGAATGTTCGTGTGAGGGTCGCCGTCGAGCTTTCCCTTTTTCTACTTCTCGTATTCGTGGGTCAGGTCGAGCCGTCTCAACTTGGTGTCGTCAACCCGTTGCCACCCGCTTCCTCAGATTGGGCCTACAAGCTGGAGCCGGGGCCTCTTGACGTCGGAACGGTTCCGCGAATTCGCCTCCATGACGAAGAGCGGGACCGCGAAGTCCCTGTGACGCTGGTACATCCAAGGGAGGGCGGGCCCTACCCGATTATTATCTTCTCGCACGGGTCGGGAGCAACAGGTCAGTACGACTACCCGATCGCCCGCTTCTGGGCGAGTCACGGTTATGTCGTTCTGCAGCCGACACACGCGGACACGGAAACACTCGACATTCCGGACGAAGACCGCTCCGGTTTGAAGGGGGCGGATCTCTGGATCAGCCGGACGCGGGATGTCTCCCTGATTCTGGATTCGCTGGACGAGATCGAAGCGGTCCTGCCGGATCTTGCGGGAAGAATGGATCACGGTGTGATTGGGATGAGTGGGCACTCTCTGGGCGCTTTCACAGCCCAGATGGTTGGTGGTGTTCGATTGCAACTGGCCGAAGGCGACCCGTTGGAGAGTTTTGGCGATCCGCGTCCAGCGGCATTTCTCCTGATGTCCGGTCAGGGGCGGGGCGACAGCGGTCTGGTCGACGGGTCCTGGGATGAGTTTCGTCGTCCCATGATGGCGATGACAGGCTCGCGTGATCCTGGTCCTCGAGGAGCCGCTCCCGAGTGGCGCGGGGAGTCTTTCACCCTCGGTCCGGCCGGCGACAAATACCTCGTCTCGATCGACGGCGCCACGCATTACTCCTATCCCGGTCTCTATGGCGAAGGCCGGACGGATCCCCGAATTCGGGCCGAACTGCTGGTCTTCGACTACGTCAAGACAAGCACGATCGCCTTCTGGGACGCATATCTAAAAGAAGATGCGTCAGCCAAAGCCTTCCTCACCTCAGGCCTAATCGAAAAAGGAAGCAACACCCGAGTCCAGCTGTCCTCAAGGTAGGACCGCCACCTGACAGGACAGCGCGCGATGCAGGTGCGCTCTATGAGCGCATGAACCGAGCGGTCACAGACCGCACCTACATTAAGCGTCTTTTCAAACTCGAAAAACATGTGGTCACAGACCGCACCTACATCAAAAGCCCGCACCTGTCCTGACCGCATTCGGTTGCGCCTTTCCCTTGAGTGAACTATCCTCAATAGTGATCTGATTCCTCTCATTGTCGCAGTTATCACTCCGTGTACGGTTGATTGCTTTCCTGATGACTTAACTAACCAATTCGGTGGAGATCGACAGCGCTTGCCGCAGTACTAACCGAGAGTTCTCCACTGCTTCCGAAGAGGTGAAACCATGAAATTCAGGGTATTTGACAACGACGTCGACATGCCCGACTTCCGCCCGCCGCAGATACCGGCCAAGGGGATTCTGTTCGGAATCCTCCTGGTCTTCGGGCTGGTATCGGCCTGGGGCACGGCGTACCAGATCCAGCCCGAGGAGGCCGGTGTCATTTTGCGGTTGGGCAAGTTTGTTCGGACCGACGATCCCGGACTCAATTTCAAGATACCGTATGTTGAACGGCTGATCCGGGTGCCGGTCCAGCGGCAGTTGAAGAAGGAGTTTGGGTTCCGGACTGAAGTTGCGGGTGTGCGAACCCAGTACAGCCCGGCTGCGTTCCTGGAGGAGTCTCTGATGCTAACCGGAGACTTGAACGTGGCGGTCGTCGAGTGGATCGTTCAGTATCGAATCACGGATCCGTACGCCTACCTGTTCAAGGTGAGGAACGTCGAAGAAACCTTTGCCGACATGAACGAAGCCGTCATGCGAGGCGTCGTCGGTGACCGAACGGTTACCGAGGTCCTGACCGTAGGCCGCCAGGAAATCGAGATCAGCGCGCAGGCAGCGCTGCAGGAACTCTGTGTTCAGTATGAGAACGGGATCAGCGTCGAGCAGGTCGTATTGCAGGATGTCAATCCACCGGATCCGGTCAAGCCGTCCTGGGATGAAGTCAACCAGGCCCAGCAGCAGCGGGACCGTATGATCAACGAAGCGCGTGCGGACTACAACAGCGTGATCCCGCGAGCCAGCGGCGAGGCCCAGCAGACGATATTGCAGGCCGAAGGATACGCTCTGGACCGTGTTAACCGGTCCGAGGGAGATGCGGCTCGTTTCGAGGCTCTCTACGAACAGTATCGTCGTGCGCCGGATGTGACACGCCGCCGGATGTACCTGGAAACGATGGAGCGGATGATGGCAAAGGTGCCCGGTAAGGTCATTCTGGACGAAAAGGCCCAGGGTATTCTCCCGCTGCTGCCTATGGACGGCCTTCGAAGGTCCGGAAATCTCGTGGGCGGAGGAGGTGACTGATGAACGTCAAGGCTATGGTTCCAATTGCTCTGGGAGTTGTCCTGCTCGTCGTTGTGGCGAGTGGACTCTACGTTGTCGACGAGAGACAGCAGGTGATCATTACGCAGTTTGGTGAGCCGGTCGGGGATGCTGTTGCCACTCCCGGACTTCATTTCAAAACGCCATTTATGCAAACAGCCAACTTCTTCGACAAGCGCTTTCTGGAATGGGATGGGGATGCCAACCAGGTTCCTACCCGCGACAAGCGTTTCATTTGGGTGGATACGTATGCCCGCTGGAGGATCAGCGATCCGCAGGTGTACCTGGAACGACTGCGAGGGGACGAATTGACCGCCCAGTCCCGGTTGGACGATATCCTGGATGGCGAGACGCGAAACGCCGTCGCCAGACATGACCTTGTGGAGGTCGTCCGAACCAGCAACCGTCAACCCGATGCTGCGGCAGCGGAGGAAGAAGAAACCGGAATCCTGGATGAGATCCAGACCGGACGCACGGACATCACCGAGGAAATCCAGACGATCGCAAGTCCCAGACTCGAGGAACTGGGTATCGAACTGATGGACTTTCGATTCAAGCGTATCAACTACGTCGACGAGGTCCAGCGTGATGTGTTCGACCGGATGATCGCGGAACGCCAGCGAATCGCCCAGCGGTATCGGTCCGAAGGCGAGGGCGAAGCTGCCCGAATCGGAGGAGAGAAAGAGCGTGAGCTGCAGCGGATCCAATCTGAAGCCTACCGGGACGCCCAGAAGAGACGGGGTGTTGCGGACGCGGAAGCTACTCGGATATACGCGGATGCGTACAACCGGGACGCCTCTTTCTACGCCTTCATGAAGAGCATGGAGACTGTCGAGAAGGCGGTCGATCCGAACACGTTGTTGATCATGACGACCGAAGGGGATCTGTTTCGATATCTAGAGGGACCCCGGTAGGGTTTTCGGGTAGCCGTCAGAAATCGGCTACACCCCAGAGGATGAATGCGGCGCCGATCAGATAGCCCCCGTTCAGAACCAGCAAGGTTCCCAGGGCGATGGCGCCGTACACGGTCAGGAGGCGTTGCCAATTGAGCGAAGGAGACTCCGCGACGGCGGACTCTTTCGCGACTGTGAATCGTTCGGTGCGCTTTCTCATATATAGGTTTAGTCGGCCGTTCGGCCGATTTGGTTTAATCCTAATTTGAGGTGGGGCCAACTGGAAATCAACAGGCAGATGAAGATGAGGCGGTTCTAGTAAGCACGAACGCCGCGAACTTGCCCGCGGAGATTGAAACAACAAAGGAGTCTTCGTGCCCCCCGCCTCATGGTGAAGTCCCCATCCTTAATTGTCATGCGGCCGGCAGTGTGCCCGACTGTTCAGTGCCAAACGAGCGAGTATCCGGAAAGAGCTTTAGGATCACCGCGAAGACGCGGAGGACACGAAGAAAGAATTTTCACCGCAGAGACGCGGAGGCGCAGAGGGGGAGGAGAAAAAGAAAAAACTCTCTACGCCTCCGCGCCTCTGCGGTGAAATAATCCCCTCCGAGTTCTCCCCGTGTACGTCGTCAGAGTAATTCGGACAGAAGAGCCGATCTGCTAAGAGACGGTTT
>CAZOZZ010000211.1:0-4689 GCA_964584435.1 uncultured Solibacteraceae bacterium
GAACTGACTGCTACCGTCTAAAACTTGACGAATTGCCCGAGCGACAGAGCCAGCGCCAGGCCAATCAGGCCGACCAGAAGCGACCCCACCAGACCGACAACAAACGGCTTCATGCCAACGTTCCTGAAGACCGAGAAGGTCGTCCCCAGGCCGACCCCGGCCATCGCGGTCCCGAGCAGGTATCGGGACGCCACCACGTTTCCGATCGTCTCTGTGAGGGCCGACCAGGTTGACCGGTCGAGGACCCCGAAAGCCAGCCCACCCGCGAGGGTGAAGTCGCCAACCGAACGCAGGAGCGACATCCCTAGAAATCCGATGACGAAGAGCGGGAAGAGTTTCAAAGGACTGACCTTCACGCGGCTCCCATCCTGGGAGTCTGCCCGCCGCAGGTGCAGGAATGAGAGCAGCGGTACGACGACGGCCAGAAAGAGATTGCGGGTGAGCTTGGTCACCGTTGCGGCCTGAAGAACCGTGTCGTCGTTGAAGACCTCCTTGTAGGTCATCGCCGCGCCGACCACCTGTGCGGTCTCGTGTACGGCCGTACCAAGGAAGATCCCCGCCTGTTCCGACGAGGTGAATACGGCGTGCGCCAGATATGGATAGAAGAACATACCCAGCAGGCCGAACAACGTGATGTTGGCCACGGCATAAGCCACCTCTTTTTCATCGGCTTCGATCGCCGCAGCAGTCGATACGATCGCTGTGACGCCGCAGATCCCCGTCCCCGCTGCGATGAGGGTTCCCAGGCGCTCCGGGAGGTCGAGCACTCGGTTGAACCAGTGAATCAGGAAAAGTCCGCTGCCGATCACGATCAGCACGATCGGCACGCCCCAGGCTCCCAGACGCAGGACGTCGGCGAAGCTGAGCCTGATGCCGAGCAGGATGATCCCACCCCGGAGGAGGGTCGCCGTACAGAACGCGACGCCAGGCCGGAAAAGCAGCGGCAAGCCCGCCAGGTTGCGGATGAGGATTCCGATCAGGATCGCGACGAGAACACCGGAGATGGGGCTGGACCGGCCCGCGGGATCGATTCCCTGGATGCCGAGAACCCAGGCTCCGAGTATCGCGGAGACGGGTAGGGCCACAAACATGGTCAGGGCAGCCAGCACGACGCCGGGCAGTAGTTTCAAGGCATTCGTCATGGGGGAGTCGTCTCGTTCGCCGGCCGGAACAGCCGGCGCGGAGGCGTCGTCAATTGTCTGCTCGATCCACGGAAAAATCAAACTGAGGAGTTTCCAGAAAAGGAAAAAGAGAGTTGCGTGGGTGAGCGGCGAATGGGATGGTGTCGAAAAGCGAAACCTGTGATCGGTTCCGTGATCCAGGCCGCGGAACCGATGTCGCCGCTCCCCACGGTGCCCTTTATGCCGCCTCTTCTCTCCTTTGTCAAGCAAGTTCGACAATCGAAGGCAGGAGAGGATTATCCGTCACACGAGTCAAACGGCGGCGGCTCGAATCCGCCCGGTCTTGAAGTTGCTGAATTCTTTTGAATGGCCGAACTCCCCGGAGTACCATCGAGTCAGGGAGGGTTGAAATGAATCACGAAACCTTGCCACTCATCCTCGACATGATGGCCTTGTCCGCAATCGCGGCGTGGGCTATCTGGGGTCTGTTCCAGACAGCCAGGCACCGGTAGGCGCCCCCGGGTTGTTTTGACCCGGCGGCCGAGGGTCCCTGACCGGATTGATCGACTTGACACATTCATGTTCCATGGAAATGTGAATGTAGTGTCGGTTGACCCCTTCGTTTTTTTTCCTACCTCACCGCTTCCACAGCCAGTGCCATACCCATACCTCCACTGATACAAAGCGTGGCCAATCCGTATCGTCCCTTCCGTCTTCCCAGTTCGTGGAGCAACGTTGCGGTAAACCTGGTCCCGGTGCAACCGATCGGATGTCCGAGCGCTATCGCTCCTCCGTTGACGTTCAGCCGGTCCGGATCCATCGGGACTTCACGAAGACACGCCAGTACTTGCGCGGCAAATGCCTCGTTCAGTTCGATCAGATCAAAGTCTTCGAGAGACATCCCGGTCGTCGACAATAGTTTCCGAATCGCGGGCACCGGACCAATCCCCATGACCTTCGGATCAACTCCCGCGACCGCATAGTCGACGATACGACCCAGTGGCTTGAGATTCCGACGATTGACCTCTTCTTCAGACACCAACACCGTGGCAGCGGCGCCGTCCGTGATGCCCGAGGAGTTTCCGGCGGTGACGGTACCTTCCTTTGAAAACACAGGTCGGAGCTTTCCCAGACCATCGGTCGAAGCGTCGAATCGGATATGCTCGTCGGCATCGACAACGATCGATTCACCTCTCTTCTTCGGGACCGTGACCGGAACGATCTCGTCCTTGAACCGTCCGTCATTACTCGCTTGAGCGGCCCGGCTCTGACTCCTCACGGCAAACTCGTCCTGTTCGTCCCGGCTGATGTCGTGGATCCCTGCCAACCTCTCAGCCGTCTCACCCATCACCATGTCGGCCAGAGGACAGAAGAAGCCATCTCGATACATCCCATCGACTAACTGTTGGTGTCCCAGCCGCATTCCCCATCTAGCGTCTTCAACCAGATAAGGCACCCGGCTCATGGACTCCATACCACCCGCAACGACTACGTTGGCGTGGCCCAACAGGATCTCCTGGTATGCCAGAACGATCGACTTCAACCCGGACCCGCATGCTTTATTCACGGTGTAAGCCGGGGCCCCTTCGGGCACACCTGATCGAATACCCACCTGGCGCGCCGGGTTCGGACCGTTCCCGGCCTGCCGGGCCTGTCCCATGATGACTTCGTCGACCTCGGTGGCCTCCACCCCGGCGTTCGCCAGCGCCGATTGGACGGCAACGACACCGAGGTCCACAGCTGTCAATTTAGAGAACGAGCCGCCGAATTTTCCGATCGGTGTGCGCATGGCCGAGGCAATGAAAACAGACTTCATATGAACCACCTATATATAAAGGGTTAGCGATTATCAACTAAGGGTCCCTCCCAGAATAACTTGGGCGGGCCCTAGCAGCCAATGGTCGAAGATTTCCTGATTTGATTCAACGAATCAATTCGCCGGCCGTCAAAGACAGTAAGGTGAGGCTTGTGCGGCCAACCGCGTGCGCCCTCGAAGGTGTAAAAAAGCTGTCGGCATAACTTGCAGCGCCCGGCTGGACTCGGGTAGTCTGTTTAGACCAGTTCCGAGGAGATAGTCATGCAACTGAAACGACTCATTGCGGTGGTCGTCGTGGTCTTGTTCACGGTTGGTTTCACTCTGGCCCAGGGTCCCAAGAAGAACGTAGGCAAGAATGTCCCCCTGCCCCCACTCGCTGAGGACAAGGCAGAGCCGGAGCCCACGGATCTCGGCGACGATGACCAGTTCGCCCTGTCGATCGACATCGATCTCGTCCAATTCGACGTCGTCGTGACCGACAAGCACAACAACCCCGTGTCCGGTCTCCAGAAAGAGCATTTCACCATAACGGAAGACAAAGTCGAACAAACGATCACGAATTTCAGTCCGACCGACACGCCGATGACCGTCGCGCTCGTTATCGAGTTCGGGGACACGATCGGCTATTACACCAGCGATGTAGTGGAGCCTGCAGCCGGTTTCATAAACTCGCTGCGAGACGACGACTGGGCCGCGATCGTCGCCTATGACATCAGACCGACAATCCTGACAGATTTCACGCAGAGTAAGGATGAACTCTTCGGCGGCCTCCGGCGGTTGCAGTATCCCGCTTATCGCGAGACGTCGCTGTATGACGCCGTCTATTTCACACTGGAACGTCTTGAGAACGTCGATGGGAAGAAAGCAATTTTTCTCTTGAGTACTGGGTTTGACACAATCAGCAAACGCAACTACGGCGAGGTTCTCAGGTTCGCCGAAAGCTCCGATACGATGATCTATTCGGTCGGCATGGGCCAGCTGTACCGGACTATGTATTCGTCCCGCATGGGCGGTTTGGCGAGCATCTCATACCTGCAAGCGGAAAACGTCATGCGATCGTTGGCGAACGCAACCGGAGGAGCGTCCTTCTTTCCGAGATTTTCCGGCGAGTACAGGGGGCTCTACGAGTTGGTCAGTGCCCACATGCGGAACCAGTACAGCCTTGCATTCGTACCGACGAATAAGAAAAAAGACGGGAAGCTGCACAAGATCAAGGTAGAAGTGCCTCAGATGGATGTGGACGGGGACGGCAAGCTGGATAAGCTTAAGGTGCGGCACAAGAAAGGGTATAGGGCTAGGGAGAATTAGTTTGAGGAAGTGATCAGTGGCCAGTGTTCAGTGGTCAGTTCATGGGATTTCGATCCGACAGTTTCCGGCGTAGCCCGCTTAACATCTTCCTTAGTTCCGCGATTGATTGGAAAAGGTCCTGCACTTCCCTGGCGGCGCAAAAACCCAGGTGATGCTCAGAACGAGTTGGGTGTCGATTTCCGCGATCGATCCTTCGGAATATGAAATGAACCGAATGAACTCGCCTGTCTTCCTCCGCGCCTGGCCTTCGGCGATGTTGGATGGAACCGAGACCGCCGCTCGCCTCAACTGCGTCACCAACCCGAACTGCTCTTGTCTTGGAAACTTGCCTGTAACTTCATAAACGCTCTTCGCCAACTGCACTGATTTCTGCCACACAATCAGATCCCGATTTGAGTGCGCCCCTCCGACTGGAGACTTTTCCCAAAAGTTTAGTACAGACAA
>CAZOZZ010000212.1:0-4479 GCA_964584435.1 uncultured Solibacteraceae bacterium
ACAACGAAGAAGAATGGGAATTGATAAGTCAGGTTTTTCTTCGTGTTCTTCGTGTCCTTCGTGTCTTCGTGTTGAATCCCCTCCCCCATCATGAATCTTCAACAATCTTCCCATCCCTCAGGACAATCCGACGGTCCGCGTGGGATGCGAGTTCCTGATCGTGGGTCACGAGGACGAGCGTCGTGCCTTGCTCCTTATTCAGCTTCAGCAACAGTTCCAGGATGTGGCCACCGTTGGTGCTGTCGAGGTTGCCCGTCGGCTCGTCGGCAAGCAGGATCGACGGTTGCATCATGAAGGCTCGTGCGATCGCCACCCTTTGTTGCTCGCCACCGGAAAGTTGGGCCGGATAGTGATCGTGGCGTTCGAGCAGGCCCACGCCATCGAGCAAATGCCGGGCTCGGTCAATTGCGCCGTTCACCCCGTCGCCGAGCATTTCGGCCGGAAGCAGTACGTTTTCCATAGCCGTCAGGGTCGGTATCAGCTGATAAGCCTGAAAGACAAAGCCGATCTTGCGACCTCGCATCGTCGCCAGCTCGTCCTCACTCAAACCGGTTATTTCGATCCCGTCCAGCAGAACGGAACCGGAAGTCGGCCAGTCCAGTCCAGCGAGCATTCCAAGCAACGTGCTCTTGCCACTTCCCGACGGCCCCATTATGGCGACGACCTCGGCCCGTGGGACTTCGAAGCTGATATCGCGAAGAATTTGAACGCGATGGGTTCCGGTCTCTATGGTCTTGACGAGGTTGTTAACGACAATCATTTTACGCAGATTATTGACGCAGGTTTTTTACGCAGATTCCGCAGATTAAACGGATTACGCAGATGAGAGGAGTTCAAGGGATTCCCATCTGCGTAATCCGCGTAAAGGGTTCCCGATCTGTGTAATCTCGGCCAATCTGCGTAATCCGCGTAAAGGTATCGTACACTATTCAGGGTTTCCGTAGTCCCGCCAACAGGGAGGGAATCCGTACGTCTATGTTGACTAACAAAAGGACTCTTACGTTACCGTGCCTGGTCGGCTTGTCGATCCTGTTCGCGTCTTGTGCGACGGAATCTGAAACGGCGGCCTCCCAGCCCCGCACCCCGACTACTGTGGCAGGCGGCGCCGTCCGAATAGATCCTGGCCTGCCGGTTATCCTTGCCTTTGGTGACAGCTTGACGGCCGGACATCTTGTTGACACTGAAGCCTCTTATCCTTCACAACTGCAGAATGAACTCGACCGCCGGGGATATCATTACCGCGTCGTCAACCAGGGAATCAGCGGCGACACTACGAGCGGCGGCCGGGCGCGGCTTGCCGGCGCTCTTCGACTCGAACCCGAACTCGTGATTCTGGAGCTCGGAGGAAACGACGGTCTGCGAGGCATACCGATCGAGGTGGCGAGAAGCAATCTCGCAACGATGATCGAGGCTTTCAAGGAAGAGGGCACGCTGGTGGTTCTGGCGGGACTGACCCTGCCACGCAACTACGGCCCGGACTACATCAGTGAATTCGAGACTATGTTCGTGGAGTTGGCGGAAGAGTATGACACTGTGCGCATCCCCTTCTTCCTCGAAGGAGTCGCCGGCGACCGGGAACTCAATCTGCCCGACGGAATCCACCCTACCGGCGAGGGTTATGCGATCGTTGTCGAGAACGTTCTGGAAACGATCGAAACGTACTTGAAGAAATAGTCAGAGCAGTGGTGGGTCGTCAGAACACAAGTCTCGCGGCAACCGACCACAAGAAAGCGACACTGCTTTAGTAATCGGAGGAACACATGCACTCCATGCGTTGGATTTTGAGCGGCTTTCTGCTGTTCGCCACCAGCACACCAGGCAACGCACAGGACGGTCCAGACATGGATCGGCTCAAGGGGGAGGCTGCCAGGAAAATTGAGGACATGCGTGATTTCACGCAGCAGACCGTCGACATGATCTTCAGTTTCGGTGAACTGGGCTTTCAGGAGATTGAGACGTCGAACTACATCACCGACATTCTTGAGGCCAACGGGTTCGAAGTGGAACGGGGAATCTCCGGCATGCCCACAGCATGGATGGCGACGTGGGGGTCAGGCAAACCGGTGATCGCCCTGGGTAGCGACATCGACGGCATCCCGAAGGCATCTCAGAAGCCCGGCGTGGCATATCACGATCCCATTATCGAGGGAGCGCCCGGGCATGGCGAGGGACACAACTCGGGTCAGGCCGTCAACGTGACCGCTGCGATCGCGGTGAAGGAACTCATGGAGAGGGAGGGTATTCCCGGCACCCTGAAGCTCTGGCCCGGTGTTGCGGAAGAACAGCTCGGATCGAAGGCATACTTTGTCCGGGATGGATTTTTCGAGGACGTCGACATCGTTCTGTTTTCACACGTCAGCAACAACCTGTCCGTCTCTTATGGGCCCACTTCGGGCAGCGGTCTGGTTTCGATTGAATTCACCTTCCACGGCGAGGCGGCCCACGGCGCGGGTGCGCCATGGAGAGGCCGCAGCGCATTGGATGCTGTCGAATTGATGAACGTGGGCTGGAACTACAGGCGCGAGCACCTCCGCCTTCAACAACGTTCGCACTACGTCATTCCGAACGGCGGAGATCAGCCCAACGTCGTACCTTCGGAAGCCTCGGTGTGGTACTTCTTCCGGGAAACAGATTACCCCCACATCGCTGATATGCTCGAGTCGGGACAGACGATGGCGAAAGCTGCCGCGATGATGACGAACACGGAGGTGGACTATCGAATTCTCGGTTCCGCCTGGCCCGGCCACTTCAACAAGACGGTAGCGGAGACGATGTACGAAAACATCCGGGCGGTGGGTTTACCCGAATGGAGCGAAAACGACCAGACACTGGCCCGTGCCTTACAGACGGAACTGGGCAACGAGAATCCACGTGGTCTGGCCACCGAGATCCGGGCACTCCCCGAACCGATCGAAGCACCCCGCGGCGGCGGTTCCGACGACATCGGCGACATCTCCTGGAATGTCCCGACGGTTACTCTACGGTTCCCGTCCAACATTCCCGGCCTACCCGGACACCACTGGGCAAATGCCGTAGCCATGGCCACGCCGATCGCGCACAAGGGCGCAACAGCCGGAGCAAAGGTCCAGGCAATGACGATCCTGGATTTCATGCTCCGCTCCGACTTGAGGGACAGTGCGTGGGATTACTTCCGGGACGTCCAGGGGAAAGACACAATGTATACGCCGTTCATCAGTGACACCGACACCCCTGCCGTCCACCTGAACAAGGACATCATGGATCGGTACCGAGCCCGCATGAAGGAGTACTATTTCGATCCAACCCGATACAAGACGTATCTGGAACAACTGGGGATCACATACCCAACCTTAAAGAACTAGAACGCGTCTTCCCTGGAAAACTGTTACGGAAGCGATAGTGTCTGGCCACAGAATTCAACACGAAGACACGAAGACAACGAAGAAGATGGGAATTGATGAATCAAATTTTTCTTCGTGTCCTTCGTGTCTTCGTGTTGAACTCCCATTCCTACCTGTGGCGAACTGCCGACTGGTCGGGTCGAGTTTCCCCCAACCGTAATCCGTTGTAATATTCCAGATTCAAGGCAAGGGTCCCTTTGAGCACAAAACAACCACAGAAAGCGGCTTTTTACGATTTGGACGGCACTCTGCTGTCGTGCAATCTGGTTACGACCTACGCGTATTACGCTCGTAACGACCGGTCTATCTTCAAGTCGTTGTACCAGTTCGCAAAGGTCCTCATCAGCCTGCCGGTTTTCCTCGGTTTGGATCTTTACTCACGGACGCTGTTTAACGTCTTCTTCTTCAGGGCGTATCGAGGCATGCACCGGGACCGGCTTATCGGTCTTGCCGACGACCTGTTTGAAGTGACGCTGAAACCTTCGATCTACGCGATGTCCGAAGCGCTCGTTAAGCAGACCCGGGATCAGGGCTATCGCAACGTTCTGGTGACCGGGGCTCTGGACTTCACGGTCCGCCCGATCGCCCTGCATTTTGGTTTCGATGAAATCATCTGCAACCGGCTTGAGTTCAAGAATCACGTCGCAACCGGGAAGGTTCTGGACCCTCTGGTGGCGGAAACACAAAAGGCCACCATCATCAAATCGTTCGCGCAGGAACAAGGACTGGATTTGTCCGCATCTTGTGCTTTTTCCGACAGTATGTCCGACATCCCAATGCTGGCCGTGACCGGCCATCCCGTGGCCACAAACCCGACCGGCCGTTTGAAGCGCTTTGCCAGACAAAATGAGTGGTCGATCATCTCGCTGACTGGAAGTGCAAAGGGCAGCGGGGATAGTTCAAGCCATTTCCCTCCGTTCCTTCGGAACGGCCTGGAAACGGCGAAGACACTCTGATGACCAGATCCCACGGATACGACCCTGAACGAGCGGCCAGAGATTCGGTCGTATACCTGGAGGGAAACTCAGCTCCCCGTGTGCTTTTCTCCGGCGAGGACCTGATCGAGGTCAACCTTCCTCAAGGAACACGAGTTATTTAT
>CAZOZZ010000213.1:0-4452 GCA_964584435.1 uncultured Solibacteraceae bacterium
CCGAGGCTTCCCCACGCAACGTGATCTGAGCCTCTTCGCTCATTTCTCCATCGATACCTTCCCGCATTTGGGCGGCGATGGCGCCCGTGAGGCTTCCGATGCCACAGGCGAGAACGCTGATTCCTTCGATGTCTGCGACCTCTGTCGCCTGTGCGATAGCGCCGGGATCTTCGAGCATGAGCATGGCGATGACCTCACCCCAGCGGTTCGAAGGAGACCAGACATCGGCTCCGGCGTCGGTAAAGAAGCTGAGGGCCAGACGAGCCTCTTCGGTGCCCCTGATGTGCGGGATGACCACGCCATCCGCTCCCAGATCGAGCACTTCCTTGACCCGCGCTTTGGTGAGTTCCGCTCCGTCTCTCTCAATCGTGGGAATCCGGACGAGGAAAGTCTTTCGGCCTACCGCGGTGGGACTGCGGATGCCCTCGCCGATCGCCCGAACCGCCTCAACGTCGTAGTTGCCTTCGATGTTGAGAAAGACGAAGTCGTACAGGGGATTCTCGGCTAGCTTCCGGCCGCCTTCCACCGTGTAGACCGGTGCCGGTCTTTCACCTCCCGCTCCTCGTCCTTGTCCGTCGGCGGGCGGAGGGTCCTCGTTGGGAACGTAAACACCAAAAGAAGTCTTATTCTCTCCCCACAGATTGATCAGGACGTTCTCGTGGACCACGGGTGTTTCCGAATCGGGTGCTTCTGCCCCCTCGAACCTCGGCGGTGGGGCTCCCTGGCATCCTGCGGCAACCATAAGACAGAAAAGAGTAGTGCTGATAACTTTAAAGTTCATTGATCCTCCATCGTTTCTCGAGCCTGTAGATCCACTTGGATCGTCGCGCCGGTTCGTAGGCCGCTCGCCATGATAACGCGGAACATACCTTCTTCTAAAGACTTTGCGATCTCGATTTTCTCAGATTTGTCCACTTGCTGTAATGGGTGCCCGTTTGAGACGTCTTGATTCTGAACAGGAAAGAGTTTCGGCTGGGAACAAGTCGGGCGTCCCGCTCGTACTTCTCAAAAGGAAAAGGTTGATTTGGCGGAAGGAGAGAAGGGAAATGATGGATTCGTTGTTTCGTGATGTCAAGTTCAGCGGAAGGCTCCTGTGGAAGGATCGAGGCTTTGCGGCGACTGCAATACTGACGCTCGCCGTCTGTATCGGAGCCAACGTCGCCATCTTTACGATAGTCAACTCCGTTCTGTTGACGCCGCTTCCCGTGCCGGACGCCGACCGGATTGTCCTCATGTCGAACCTGTACCCGAACGCGGGAGTCGAGGACTTCGGCAGCAGTGGTGTGCCCGACTATTACGACCGGATTCGGGACGTTGATGTTCTGGAAGAACACGCCGTGTACCGTGTTACCGGCGAGACAGTTGAGATCGACGGGACCCCGCAGCGTGTTCGTCAAATGAGAGCGACACCCTCGCTCTTCAGGCTTCTCGAGGTTGAGGCCTCCCTGGGTCGAACTTTCGTGGAAGAAGAAGGGGAGGTCGGCAATGATCATAAGGTCCTTCTGAGCTACGGTTTGTGGCAACAACTATATGGTGGTGATCCATCGGTCCTGGACGCCGACATCCGTCTGAGCGGCCGTCCCTTCACCATCGTTGGAGTGATGCCAGAGGACTTCCTGTTCGTGGATCCCGAAGTTCTCCTCTGGACTCCGGTGGCGTTCACCGACGAGGACAAGTCCGACAACAGTCGCCACAGCAATAATTGGCGCAACGTGGGGCGGTTGAAGCCCGGTGCCACGATCGAGCAGGCTCAAGCGCAGGTGGATGCCCTGAACGCCGCCAACCTGGAACGTTTTCCGGCCTTTAAGGAACTTCTGATCAACGCGGGTTTCCATACAGGTGTCGAGCCCTTGCAGAACCGGCTCGTTCGTGATGTGCGCTCGACCTTGTACCTGCTGTGGGGTGGCGCCGCGTTCGTTCTCTTGATCGGCGCCGTGAACATTGCCAACCTTGCGCTTGCCCGTTCGGGCCTCCGCTTGAAGGAGCTTGCGACACGACTGGCGCTGGGTGCAGCCCGGGCGCAGGTGACGCGGCAACTGATAACAGAAAGCGTCATCCTGGCGCTGGCCGGAGGTGTTGGCGGCCTGATGATCGGTCAGGGGATGCTGGGCGCGTTCGGCAGAGTCGGCCTCGACCGGCTCCCCCGTGCCGGTGAGATCCACATTGATCCAACAGTCGTCGGTTTGACGATCGCCACGGCAGTTCTTGCGGGCATCTTGATCGGCCTGGTGCCCGTCGGCCATATCTTTCGTATCGATTTGAACCGCGTGCTCCATGAGGAAAGCCGGAGCGGGTCCAGTGGAAAGAGTGCCCGTGCTATCCGGCGGGGACTGGTCGTCGCGCAGGTCGGATTCGCGTTCGTCCTTCTTATTGGGGCGGGGTTGTTGCTGGCAAGCTTCCGTGAGCTTCTGTTGGTTGATCCCGGTTTCAAGACGGACGGTGTTCTGACGGTATCGATCAACGCTCCAGCTGTTCGGTACGAGGGTGCCGATGAACTGCGCCCCTTTATGACCCGGACGCTCGAAACGATTCGTGCTCTGCCTGGTGTCGAGGACGCGGGCGCGACAAACGGCATACCTCTCGGTGAGAGCTTCAGCAGTAATGTCATCCTGGCGGAGGGCTACGAAATGCAGCCGGGTGAGTCGCTGATTGCTCCCTACAACCTGATCGTCACATCCGGATACTTCGAGGCGATGCGCATCCCGCTTCGGCAAGGTCGGTACTTCACCCGGCAGGACTCGAACGACGCTCCCGGGGCTGTCGTCATTGACGAACGGCTGGCGAATAAATTCTGGCCCGGGCGCGATCCCATCGGTCAGCGTCTGTACTCGCCAGGCGACCCGAATGATCTGCTCAAGATCGACGAGAATACGAGCTTCTACAATGTTGTCGGTGTCGTGGCGAACGTCCGACGGGAAGACATTGCCGGGGACCGCAATCAGACCGGGGCTTATTATTTTGTGTACGATCAGACGCCAACCAGGAACATGACTCTTGCCATAAAGACCTCGACCGATCCGGAGGCTCTGCTCAACACGGTCCGGTCCGAGATTGCCGGAATCGATCCCGAGCTGCCGCTCTATGCGATCCAGACAATGTCCGACCGCACGGAACAGTCGTTGATGCCCAGGAAAGCCTCGATGCTGCTCGCCCTTTCGTTCGGAAGCATTGCTCTGTTTCTTTCCGCCGTCGGCATTTACGGTGTGCTGGCCTATCTGGTCACGCAGCGAACTAAAGAAATTGGTATCCGCATCGCCCTTGGCAGCAGCGCCCGACGCGTGTTTTCACTCGTTCTCGGGGAGGGTGCGGTCTTGGTGGGTGGCGGTTTGATACTCGGTCTGATTGGTATGGTGGCCCTGCGCCAAGCGGTTCAGAGCCAGATCTATGGGGTTGGACCGACAGATCCGTTTGTTGTCGGTGTGGTTTTCGCCACACTGGGTGCGGTCGCAGTCACAGCCTGTGCCCTGCCGGCTCGCCGCGCGACACAGGTTGATCCGATTGTCACGCTGAATGAGCAATAGCCTTTCGATTCCGTTATGATCGAACTGGCCCGCAGTTCCCGCCGTTTGTCGCAGCTGCAGTCGACGACTGGCGAGAAAGGCGGGCCATTGGCTCGTCATGGACATTCGAAAGCACAATCGTGACTCGTGGGATCGCAATGTTGAGCGGGGAAGTGAATGGACGGTTCCGGTCGATTCCGACACGATTGCCCGGGCCCGGAAGGGTGACTGGCAGATCATCCTGACGCCATCCAAGCCGGTCCCGAAGGAGTGGTTTCCCGAACTGAACTGTGCGGACGTCCTGTGCCTGGCCTCGGGCGGCGGTCAACAGGGGCCCGTTCTTGCCGCCGCGGGAGCGCAGGTGACGGTTTTCGACAACTCGCCCAAACAGCTCGAGCAGGATCGCATGGTTGCCGAAAGGGAATCGCTTTCCATCGAAACGGTCGAAGGCAACATGACGGATCTTTCGGCGTTTGGAGAGTCGCGTTTCGATCTCATCGTCCACCCCGTTTCCAACATCTTCGCACCCGAACTTCGTCCTGTCTGGACATCGGCGGCCCGGGTTCTCAAACCGGGAGCCGCACTTCTGAGTGGTTTTATGAACCCGGCATCCTTCATATTCGATGGCAAGCTGGCCGAAGACGGCCTCCTCCAGGTAAGGCATTCCTTGCCCTATTCCGACCTTGTGAACCTCACGGACATCGAGCGACGTCAGTTGATCGATGACGAGATACCGCTGGAGTTCAGTCACAGTCTGGACGACCAGATCGGTGGGCAACTCGATGCCGGATTTGTAATGGAGGGGTTCTATGAGGACACGTACCCCCGAGAGTCAGGGGATTTGCTCTCCCGCTACATGCCGCTCTTCATGGCGACCCGGGCAGTAAAACGTCAACAACTGTAGGTGCGCTCTGTGAGCGCTCTTGCGGTCTTAGACCGCACCTACAGGGGG
>CAZOZZ010000214.1:0-4367 GCA_964584435.1 uncultured Solibacteraceae bacterium
CAGTCTAAACGAAGTTAAGTCTACAATGATTTAAAAGGGTTCGGGAAGAGGGCAAGATCTCTGGCGCCTCCAGGACTGCCTGATTCTGTTTAGCGGCTTTCACAAGAAGAGGAGACGAAAACCGAATGCTGGACCTTCAGACAACATGCATGTTTCTGCTGCGATGGATCCACTTCCTCGCAGGTATCACCTGGATCGGCCTGCTGTACTTCTTCAACTTCATCAACATTCCCTTAACGGGTACGATGGACGGCGACACGAAGAAGAAGGTGGTGCCTGAACTGATGCCCCGGGTGTTATTTTTCTTTCGTTGGGGGGCGATGTTCACCTTCCTGTCGGGACTGGGCATCATCCTCATCAAGTATTTCATTCTGGGCTCGGGAATGACCGGTCCATCGGGGCTGATGACCACGCCCGGAGGCCTGTGGATCACGTTCGGTATGCTTTTTGGAACCGTGATGTGGTTCAACGTCTGGTTCATCATCTGGCCCGCACAACAGAAGATCATCCCTGCCGTCAAGGCGGGTGAGGCGCCACCTACGGGTCTACCGGTCAGGGCGGGCATGGCCTCGAAAATCAACACGTACATGTCTGTTCCGTTGCTCTTCTTCATGGGAGCCGCTTCGGAAGGTCACTACCCGATCTTCAACTACTACACGCTGGTGATCGTCACCGTGGTGGGCTTCGCACTGGTGAAGTTCTTTTACGGATTCTCGAAAAACATCAAAGGGATGTAAGGTTCAAAGGCAACGAAAAAAGGGCGACTTCGGTCGCCCTTTTTTTGTGTCCGCTGTGGGCAGGCAACAGTTCTCTACGCTGAGAAACTGAAATCGACGACAACGTCCTCACTGTCCCCAACGGTGATTTCCGCCGTCTGTGTCCCAAACACTTCGTGCCAGGCTTCCAGGGTGTAGGTTCCCGGAGGTACGTTCGGAAGCTGGAAACTTCCATCCTCCGGCGTGACTACGAAGTACGGGTGATCGACAACACCGATGTAGGCTTTCATCCATCCGTGAACATCACATTTGACCGACACCATCACCTCTTCTTCTCTGAACTGAACCACACTCACCATACCGGCCACCGGTTGGCCGAAATTGAAACCCTCCTGTTTCTCGGGAGTCGAATGGACATTGTGGAGCAACGTGTCGCTGTTCAGAACCTGAACGGGTTGGTAGCGCTGAACGCCCAGAACGTGGGGCAGGTAGAGGCATCCCTTCTGGTCAAACACGGCCGGCTCGGTCGGCACGGCAAACGTTTTCCCTTCGAGGCCCTCGCGAATGCGAACGAAAACGTTTGCCAACTGGCCGTCACGAACCAGCACCGAATCGTCCCGGGGAGCCTCGGTATGCTGGGTCGCGCAGCCTGGGAAGCCACCCAGAGCCAGTGCCGCGGACTCGGGTATTTCTCCGGTGAACCTGACGGTCCCTCGAATCGTACCGACCGTACTGGAATCGATCGGTGTCGGTATTCGTTCCGGAATCTGGAGGGGCTCTTGCGCACAGCCTGAAACCATGATCCAGACAACGGCCAGAACGGACCCGATAAGAACTTGTTTCATTGCCTTTTGCTCCTCTACTCGCCAACTATTATACAAGCCACTCAAACCCGACCTTGCTGATGGACCCAACTCTGTCATCCCCCGTCGTATAATTGCTGACCAGCATATGAAAATTGCAACATCCGAAATCGAACCTCGGGTCTTGATCGTTGGAGCGGGAACCACCGGACGCGAGCTCCTCAACCGTTTGGTAACAACCTGGCTGGTATCTATCGTCGACGTAGACGAAGCAAGGCTGGACTTGATCAGCGACGATGTGGATCCGGATCGCATCCGGAAGACCGTCGGCGACGGCACCAGCCGACTCGTCCTCGAGCAGGCCGGAATCGAGCACGTCGACTACGTCGCCGCGGTCACGGGATCGGACAGAGCCAACCTCGAAGTCTGCCGACTGGCTCGCGAAGACTACGAGAAAACAAACCTATACGCCTCGGTCGTCAAGTTTTCCGAACGTGAGAGCTACGGCCGGGCGAACATCGATTTCGTCACACCCTCGTACGCCGCCGCCGTCAACCTGGAAACCCGGATTCTGCACGGTGTGGGAACGTCTTTGAACACCGGAGAAGGGCGCGGAGAGGTAATCGAGGTCACGGTGTTGTCATCTTCGCCTATGATCGGCCGACCTCTTTCCTCTGTTCGATCCGGCCGCTGGCACGTCGGCGCGATATATCGCGGGGGGAAGCTGATCGTACCGACCGGACCGACACGGATCGAGCAGGACGACCGCGTGATCCTGATCGGCGAACCGGAAATCCTACGCTCTATCGGAGAGTTCTTCCGAATCGGAGAGCCGGAGTTTCCCCTCGAATTCGGATCGAACATCCACGTGATGACCGAGAGTTCCACGGACTTTGAGCATATAGTGGGAGAATTGCGCTACCTGCTGGACCACAGTCACGCACGGGGCGTCGAAGTTTTGTACTGGCCGCATGAGCCCGGAATACAGCCGGCCCTCGAGCGGATCCTCAAGGACAACCGGATCGAAGCATCCACACTCGCGGTCTTCGGGAAATACGGAGATGTGGCCACGAAGCACGTCATAACGAAGGACTGCGGCTGCCTCCTCGTTCCGGACGAACGTTTTCGATTCCTGGAGCGCATCGGGCTTCGCCGGACCGCACTGGCGGAGATCTTCCACCGAATGGATTCTCCCGTAGCCGTGTTGCGCGGAAGTGACCCCTACCGCAAGATTCTGCTTCCCGTTACCGAATCCGAATCATCCATGGAGATGGCGCGGTTTGCCTTCGACCTGGCTCGAATCTACAAGGCCGGAGTGACGATCGTTACAGTGACCGCGCCTCGCTTCGTCGTAGGACTCCGGGCGGTCGAAGATCAAAAAGCCGCGCTCCGCAAGATCACTCACCTGGCGAACCTGTATCGCATTGAGGTTGAGCAGATCCACCTGGAGGGGAACCCCATCGAGGAAGTACTCAAGCTCTGTTCCGACTATCAACTGATGGTCATCTCTCACGGCAAGGACAGAAAGCCGTCGTTCTTCAACCCTGACGCGAGCCAGCACCTCGTGCGACGTTCCTCGATCACGACGTTCGTCCTCCCCGTCTAATGGAAGTTTCCCAGGCCATCACCCTGCTGGTGATATCGATCGGAGCTTTCGTGGTTCCGTTGCTCAGCGGGCGCGTGGGAGTCCCGGCGGCCGTTGGAGAAATCGCCTTCGGAATGCTGGTCGGTCCGTACCTGCTGGGAATTGTTTCGGAAACTGAATTCTTCGGGTTCCTTGCCGAGTTCGGGTTTGCTTTCCTGATGTTTCTGGCCGGACTCGAACTGGACTTCACGAGTCTTGAACGGAGGGGCAAGCACCTCCTCCTGGTCAGCGCCCTTGTGTCGATCAGTGTTCTCGGGCTGGCGTTCTTTACTGCCTATCAGCAGGGATGGTCACCCTTCTTCGGAATCGTCATGGGAGCTATGTCCATCGGCATCGTTCTGGTGAGCCTTCGGGAAACCGGGACGGCACGGTCGGACTTCGGCCAGACCATCATCCTGGTCGGCTCGGTCGGAGAGTTTCTGACGATGATCATCGCCACGTTCTACAACATCGTCTTTACTTTCGGATTCACCGTGGGACTCGTCGGGGAGGTCTTTCGAATCGGAGCGGTATTTGCAATCGCCTACCTGGTCCTAAAGATCCTGCGCCTGCTCGTCTGGTGGTACCCCACTCAGTTCTCGAGGATGATCGAGATCGAAGACCCGTCGGAAATCGGTGTCCGTGCCGGGCTCGCACTGATGATCGCCTTTGTTGCGATCTCGGAATTGATGGGAATGGAGGCCATCCTGGGTGCGTTTCTTGCCGGTGCCCTGTTTTCGTTCGTGTTTCGGGAAAAAGGGATTCTCGAAACCAAGCTCGCCGGAGTCGGGCAGGGTTTCTTCATACCGGTTTTCTTCATCCACGTCGGCGTGAGCTTTAACCTGGGAGCCCTTCGAAGCCCCGAGATCATTCCGTTGCTCATCCAGATTCTGGTGCTCTCATTCCTCGTCAAGGCCATTGCATCCCTGTTGCTCGTCATCACCCATTTCGGCCCTCGACAACTCGCCGGCGCCGCCCTGCTCCTGGCCACGCCGCTGACCCTGCTTGTAGCCATCGCCACACTCGGACTGGAACTGGGAGCCCTGACCGAACTGGAGAGCGCCACGATCATCCTGGCCGCCCTCATATCAGGCTTGCTGTTCCCGACTGTGTTTAAGTTGATCGCCCGGAAGGAAGAGCCGGTGGACGCAGATTAAGGGGGAAAGGGATTCTTCACCGGTAGAGTAGGGGAGGACGCGAAGAGCGACCTCCCCCCTCGTCGCA
>CAZOZZ010000215.1:0-4157 GCA_964584435.1 uncultured Solibacteraceae bacterium
AGCTAAGAGCTAAGAGCTAAGAGCTAAGAGCTAAGAGCTAAGAGCTAAGAGCTAAAAGCTATTTGCTTCCTAGAGACAGTAACGTCCCTCTTCTATCAGAGTCCTGGCAATACGACGGCGTGCGGCCACCGTGTCTGCAGGTGTCGTGAGGAGGAGGTGGTGAATGGCGGCCAGTTGATCGTCCAGTTCTTCCGGACCAACGACCGCGGCCAGTGCCTGGCGGGCGGACGATTCGATGCGTTCGGTCGCGTCCGTGACGAAAGTGTGTACGACGTCGGCGTGGAGAGCCGACCCGGCCAGCTTTGCCAGACGGCCGATCGCCGAGTCGATCGCATAGGTTTCGATCAGGATGTTACTGAGGTGCATCAGCACTTCCTGTTCCTCGCGGACTTCCTTGCCGTATTTCCCGGCTACCGACGTTGCTACGAAGAGTGCTGCCAGGCGCGCATTGGCCGCGGCCCGCTGTTCGCGGCTCTCTCGAGGTTCAGCTTCTGCCGATCCCGAAAGCACGGCTCGAACTGCTTGTTCCCCCGCCTCAATCAACGGAAGGCGACCCGACTGGGCCCGTTTCAGAAGCATAACGGGAATCAGCATCCTGTTGATTTCGTTCGTACCTTCGAAGATCCGGTTGACCCTGGAGTCCCGATAGTAGCGCTCTACCGGATATTCCTTGCTGTAACCATAGCCGCCATAGATCTGTACCGCTTCGTCGACAACGTAGTCGAGCACCTCGGTGCCGAAGACTTTCAGGATTGAGCACTCTACGGCGTATTCTTCGATAGCCCCCATGACCTGCTTCGCCTGATCAACATCGACTTCTTCCAGGCCCTGGTCCATCATGCCCGCAGTCCGGTAGACCATGGCCTCGGTGACCCACGTCCGGATGGCCATTTCCGCAAGCTTGTGCTGGATGGCGCCGAATTCTGCGATCGGCTGTCCGAAAGCGATCCGTTCCTTAGCGTAGCCGATGGCGTCGTTGAGAGCCGTCTTGCTGCCCCCGACAGCGGTCGCTGCCAGTTTCGCCCGGCCCGTGTTCAGAATGTTGAAGGCAATATGGTGACCCTTGCCTATCTCGCCGAGAAGGTTCTCGACGGGAATGCGGGCGCTATCGAGGATTACGGTGCTTGTCGAAGAGCCCAGCAGGCCCATCTTCTGTTCTTCAGAGCCCGTTGAAACGCCAGGATGGCCGCGCTCGACGATGAAGCAGCTGAACTTGTCACCGTCGACCTGAGCGAAGGTTATAAAGACATCGGCGAACGATGCGTTGGTGATCCACATCTTTTCACCGTTGAGCACCCATTCCTTCCCATCTTCGCTCAAGGTGGCCGATGTCCTGGCGGCCAGGGCGTCGGATCCGGCGCTGGCCTCGGAAAGAGCATAGGCGACGAACAAGTCGGCTTTTGTAAACTGTGGAAGGTACTTGAGCTTCTGGTCCTCGCTGCCGAAGTAGACGATCGGCATAGTGCCGATCCCGGCCTGGCCCCCGTAGGTGACCGCAAAAGATCCGACCTGCCCGAGTTGCTCCATGACAATCATCGCGGAGATCTTGTCCAGGGCTTCTCCTCCATATTGCTCGGGGACTTCGATCCCCAACAGGCCCAACTCTCCACAGCCACGGAGGAGCGACTTGGTGACTTCCCAGTCCTTACTTTCGATTTCTTCGATTCGCGGAACGATTTCGGACTCGACAAACTGCCTGGTCATGTCTCGGATCAGTTGTTGCTCTTCTGAAAAATCCTCAGGAGTGAAGATATCTTCGGGCAGGCTCTCGCCCAGGAGAAAGCCGCCACCTTTTCGTAAAATAGAAATCGATTCTTGCATTTATCTACCCCGTTTACGGTCAGCCACAGGCTGCCGCGGAACCCGTCAGCCTAATACACGAGCCGTCCCAAGTTCAATCGCCTTTTCGACAGCCTCGTCGGCTCGGGCCGTCACATGGAATTCGTAATCGATGTCACGGGTGTCGTCGATCGAACCCTTCCAGGTGTTCAAACTCACGACAGGAGCGGCGATTCTCAAGGCGAGGGCGATCTCTGACAGCGTTCCGTGGCCGCCGCAACCTGGATCCGGATCGAAGAGAAAAGGAGCAGGGCAGCGTGTCGGGGTGGTGAGTCCCTGACCACCCGCGGGAAAGAGATCCGTACAGGACACCCTCCCTGCACCCTCCCACTGACACGCGGGCTGCCAGGGCCGGCCGCCCCGACACGCACGCCCGAAGGCGACATCAATGGCGAAGTGATCGGCTTAGCCAATAGCACCTGTCCGGTTAGGCGGTTACACGGCCAGGTGACTCCGCAGCAGGCCAAACGAGCGTTCCTAAACACAATGCAGGAGTAGTACGGTGTTTCGCTGCGGCCGCAGCAATTCATCCGCCCGGTGAGACCTAGCAAATCTTGGACTGCCTGGGCGGATAAGCAGGGTCCGACGTCTGTGGAGGGGCGGACACTGTCGTCGTATGGGCGTTATGTCAACCCGCGCGGCCGCAGGCCGTCGGGCGGACCCTGGTTATACCGCTTATCCGCCTGATTGAAGTATCTTTGGCCGTCCCAAGCCCTCCTATCTTTATAAGAGGGACGCTCGCAACTTCAGCAGGAGGAACCAACATGCCAGATCGTTGGGCAACTGTGCAGAATGATGTCGAAACACTGATTCAGACTCCAGGGACGATGATGTCTCAGCTGTCAGCAATGAACCCGGCGGAGATCGAAGTCGACGTCGACGTGCGTGAGAGTACGTTTTATCGACGGGGTTACATCGACTGTGAGCGATGGGTTTCGCGGATTCCGGGTGATCCGTGCCGTCTGGTTGCCGGTCACACCGCCACGCCGCACACCGCGACGGTTCGAATGACCGAAGAGGAGGTGCGCAGCGTGTCGCAGACGCTGAGCGCACGGATCAGCGGAACTGTTTCGGGAACAATTAGCAGTAGCGTCGGCACTCAGGCCGGAATCGATTCCACTCATGTTTCGATTAGTAGCACGGCCAGTGCGACGCAGTCGGTGACTGTCGAACTCGTTTCCAGCGAAACGATCGCTCAGCAAATTCGCAGCGCGCTGGACGTTGCAGAGACTATTGGCCTGGATGCCCATCTCCCGGTTCTCTGTAAGAAGTGGCGTGTTCCCTATGGGCTCGAATTGGTGGTGACGGTTCGGGGAAAGGTAAAGGTCAGCCGCCGCTGGCTCCAGAACATTCAGAATCCACGGACTATTCAATGGTCGGACCGGGTTACCGTGGACGTGTCCGGCGCGCAAGTCGATTCGAGTGTTGACCCGACAATCAACACGGCCACCTCGTTCATTGAAGACACCGGGTGCGCAACCTGCGATGACGGATCTCATCTGGAGTTGCGGGAAGACGGGAGCACGGTGATGGTCCCGGGTGAAGTCGGAACACGCCGGGAGACACCGGGGGGCAAGTCGTCTGAGAAGAAAGGTTCCCGCGGGAAGGCGTCCAAGACAAAGACGTCTAAAACCAAGTCGTCTACAGGCAAGGTTTCCCGAAAGCGAAGGTAGCCGCCGAGGACACTAGCGGCCCGTGGTGGAAGTCTGTAGGGTCGCCAGGCATTGTCGCCGGACGGCAGATGGCTGGCGTACAGTTCGAACGAAACGGGCAGCTACGAGGTGTTCGTGCGTCCGCTCCCCGACGTGAACTCGACCAGGGTGCTGGTCTCGAGGGACGGAGGGCGCGGGCCACTCTGGGCGCACAGCGGGCGTGAGTTGTTCTTCGTGGGCGAGGACCGTGGGCTGGTGGCTGCCCAGTTCGATCCAGCCTCGGGGCAGGTGCTGGCGCAGGAGACGCTGTTCACCATACCGGCGGGATATCTCGTGAACCCGGGCGACAACTTCTACGACATCACGTCAGATGATCAGCGGTTCCTGATGGTCCGCCCCTACCAGGGCGAGGGCGAGGCGGCTGCGACCGAGGTCATCGTGGTCGAGAACTTCTTCGAAGAGCTGAAGGAACGGGTGCCAGTGCCTTGATCCCCACTGTTCGAGTCCTCTGACCCCGACAAGCCTCTCGATTCGACGTCCCTTCAATCCAGATGCCTGGGTAGTCGCCTTGTCGTAGATGTGGAATCATCAAAGAAAATAGGGACAGGCACCTGGAGTGAACCCCTAAAGTGAGACAGTCGAATGGGTACACTTTGCGAGAAAGGA
>CAZOZZ010000216.1:0-4098 GCA_964584435.1 uncultured Solibacteraceae bacterium
CAAGTTCTCCTTTTTTCAAAGAAGAACCTTACAGGTCTAAACTTCGCTACCGACGAGTGTTCACGATGGCCGGAATCGGTGTTCAGGATCACCGGAATCAGTGTTCAGGATGCCCGGAATCACTGTTCATGATCCCGGAATCCGCGTTCACGATCCCGGAATCGGTGTTCACCATGGATCGGAATCAATGTTCAGGATGGACCGGAATACGCACTTTACTCACCTCTTGCTTCAAGGTAGCGCTGATTCCGCTTGATTCTCCTCAGCCGAGGTACTACTCTAGGCTGCCTGTTCCGGAGGCAATTTCGATGCGGTTCTTTTGGTCACTTTTGCATTTGTGCTGTCAGCCGCCGCAAAAGATAACCGGGACGCCAGCCATCCAAGCATTCAGAACATTGGTCAATTGATCGGGCTGCAGCAAGTCCCGTGCCCGTGCTCATTCAGGATGGGTTTGGGCGGTTTTTTGAAGTAGATGCCGGGAGGTTCCCTGGCACGCAAGGAGCAAAGTGGCAACGGATTCGGACCGTGCTGTAAGCTTTCCTGAGAACGAAGGAATCGTCACATTAACTCTGCCACATGCCGACATTGACACGCCAAGCGCTGATTCTTACCGACGACAACCACGTTGAACGGTCCCTGATCCCAACGTTGGACCGGAGCGGCTTCCGAGCCGGCGCAACCGAGGACATCGAGAGTGCGCTGAGACGAGTACGCGCAAAGCATCCCGACCTGATTCTCCTTGATTGCGACATGCCGGAAGTCGAATGCCTAGACGTTGTGAGCCGTCTGTCGAAAACCGGCGGTCGTTCCAGAATCCTCTTGCTCGTTAGTGAGTCGTCGATGTCCAGAGTAGCTGCCGCGCTCGAACTCGGAGCTCGGGCGTATTTGAAGAAGCCCGTCGGTTATGACGAAATGCGGCTGATCCTCGAGCAGGCCGATCAGCAGGAGAAACTGGCCGAAGAGGTTAGGGAATTACGAGCGGTTTGTGGGCCTGCCAACCATTTCCCACGTGTACACGGATCCAGCCCGGAAATGCAGTCGGTATTGAAGCTCGTGGGTCAGGTGGCATCCACAGCCGCCAACGTCATGGTTGTCGGTGAGCCGGGTACGGGAAAGCGACTCATCGGTGAGGTGATTCATGGCAACAGTTCGAGAAAGGACCACCGCTTTCTGCATCTTGGTTGTGCCGGGCTGAGCGAGAACCTGATCGAAGCCGAGCTTTTCGGTCATGAGGACGGTGCCTTTGGCGGTGCGGGCCCCAGGCAGGCGGGACGCCTCGAACTCTGCGACGGCGGGACGCTCCTGATCGACGAAATAGGGGAAACCACACGGAAGACTCAGGAGAAGCTACTCCAATTCCTGAACGATCGAAGCTACCAGCCTCTGGGTCGGCGCGGTTCTCCTGGCACTGCGGACGTGCGAATCATCGCTGCCTCGAGCCGGAATCTGGAGCAGGACGTGCGGGAAGGAAGTTTCAACAGGGAGCTTTTTCACCGACTCGACGGCGTCCGCATAACCGTCTCTCCGCTGCGCGAGCGAAAGGCCGATGTCCCCCTGCTGGTCGATCGGTTCATTCGGGAGTACGCCCGGACCAGCGACAAGCCCGTACGGACCCTTACTCCGGATGCGCTTGCCCGGTTGATGGAGCACGATTGGCCGGGTAACGTCCGAGAATTGGAAACAACCATCGAACATGCTATTTCCTCGGCGAGCGGCAGCGTTCTCGGCATTGACGATCTGCCCGCTTTTCCTGAACAGATCGAAGGGAATCGGTCCGGACCACGAATTCCCGGCTCCACCATCCAGGAGATAGAGAGGGAAGCCATTCTTCGCACTCTCGAACAGGTCGGTGGATCCACGACACGTGCCGCCAAGGCCCTCAATATGAGTGTCCGCAAGATACAGTACAAGCTGAAAGAGTACCGGTTTGTGGCCGCATCCACCCTTCTTGTCGAAACCATCCCGTCTCCCCCTGTCGAGATGCCCGTCCCGTCGAAGAGCGCCGTTTTTGTTGGGCGAAACGACTCGTCGGACTGATCCCCGGTCACTGTTCCCTTGCAGACCAGGCTTCTGGCTGCAGACCAGATACAGTTATTACCGTTTTGCGCCTATAAGAACGTTAGGTCATACGTGTGTGCCTCAGCTTGGGACAAGTTAGCCGCTGGTTCACACGGAAACAGAGTCAATCGCATTCGTGTCCGATAGAGGGTAAGAAGATCAATGCCGTGGTCGACACCACATGGTCATAGGTTCACCAGCGCGGCGATATTGACGAACGTGCCGAAGCAGCCCGGGGTTTATGGGTTGTATGGTGGAGAAGGCTGGGTCTTTATTGGCAAGGCCGATAATCTGCAACAGACACTCTTCCAGTGTCTGGACAAGAGACGTCAGTATTTCTGGCCGAACGAGCCCGATGCCTTCACTTTCGAACTCTGCCCCGTGGAAGAATCCCACCAACGTCAGGGCGAGCTCATCCTTGAATTTTATCCTCTGAGAAACCATTTGCCTGAAGCTGGACCTGCCCGAATGCAGAAAGCCGGTTAGTCGCAGTTTCAGGGAGCAATTCCTCGATCGTTTTTCGATCTTCCTGCTTTTCTCTTGAATCTGATGTGCACGGTAATGGTGGCCCGGCGGGATGACATGTGGCTAGACGACTCTGGTCACCGAACTGCATCCCCTACCGTATGATTCTGCGCCCGAGCCATCGAAGCCTCTTCTCTCGGTCAGGATTTCTCAAATCCCATTTCGTCAGATGTCGCAAATGTGGCAGGGAGTTCGATCTCTTCAGCGCTTCCTGGTGCCGGTGCGGTTCGGACCGTCGGACGAAGGTCTGTTCGAGTTGCGAGGACTGTCTGTGTGACCTGCCAGAGTGCGCCGACCCCCTCTTCTGGGCGACCCCGCCCCCGTCGTTTCTGACGCGAGGGTTTGACGGTCTGTTGGTCTATTACCTGTAACTGTCGGGTGTCTGACGAAGAGGCGGCAGCAGGCTTCAACACGAAGACACGAAGAACACGAAGGGCTTTGTTCTCATACATTTCACCTTCGTCAACTTCGTGTCTTCGTGTTGAACTCCCTGGCCCTGTTGCGGGATGTTGCCCGAGCGCTAGGACGTTTCTCTTGGTAGGGTCCCCCGCATGATGAAGTCACGGGTTTCTACCTCGCCGTCCCGGTTCCGGACGTGGATTCGGAAACCTGGAGCGTCGGGGTCTCCTGTCAGTTCCAGAGGATAGTTGCCGCGGAGATTGCGAAGACGCAGCGTTGTCTCGTACTGGTGTTCCTCCAGGTTCCAGATGAACACCCGGATTCCGTCGAAATCCAGGGTTGGGTCTGTTTCAGGCCGGCGCTCCGCGACGACGAACCAGTCGACGGGGCCGGCCTCCGGGTCTTCCACGCGTTTGAGCCGCCGAACTGCTGTGTAAAGGCGTCCTTCGGTGAACGGGACGATTGCCGGGGGAATGTCGTATTCGATCAACTGTTGATAGACCCAGCCGACCTCGGTTTCGGAACGTCTGACCTTGAACCATACGTCGATGGCTTCGCTTCCGGGACGTGGAGTGGTCGCTCGCTCCAGCACCTCGAGGGTGGTTCCCCTGCGCAACCGTCGGATGATGGTCGTGTCGCGGCCAGGGTCCAGTCTCAGGTTCACCTCCTCTCTTGCATGGGCGATGTTCTGCGATTCCTGGGCAGCCGATTCGACTACACGCGCCTCCATGGCCAGACGGGTCGAATCCCGAAGGATCGTGCTCTCTGCCATCCAGCCTTCGATTAAGTCCTGATCCCGGACCCGGTACCAGGTTTCGCGCTTCTCGATGACGGAGATGCGGGCTCCCTCATCGAGCATGAACAGGGTCCGCGCCGAGGCGGTGGCATCGATGCGCACAGAAGTGTTGTCGCTCAATACCGTGGCCTCGTCGATAGCCGGGTCCATTTCGGGGATACAGGCCAAAGTCAGCAGGACTATCGATTGAAGGATGGCTAGTTTTGACATTTTCTTCATCAGCTGATTGTTTCCAGCGTCGGGCCCACGCCCCAGGTCGGGGACCTCAACATGATGGGATGGACTCCTCCTTTGACTTGGTCGGCATCTAAAGTGCCAAA
>CAZOZZ010000217.1:0-4072 GCA_964584435.1 uncultured Solibacteraceae bacterium
GAATCGAGGACAGATTTTCTCGATTTTGAGGCGAATAGTGGTTCTATTTAACGAAAAATCGGGGAAATATGGACCGATTCCTACCGCTTTCGTAGTAGATTCCTTCTGCCGCGCAGGCTCCTAGATCCACTTTCAAGCCGACTTCTTCGTAATCACACCCCGCAGGGCACCCTGGTCGGCCGCCAGCAGAGAGGCAACGCCTTCGGAATCCACATCGGCAACGATGATTTCGCCGATCTCGTTGTTCACCTGGCTGAAGATGCCGAGCTTCTTCATGGAAGCCGTCTGAAACTGGTTGTCGTCGGTCGGGCTGACGTAGTGGATCAGATCGATCTTGTAGCGGTGAATCAGGAAGAGATGCATCAAGGTCATCAAGCGCTTCTGACGCAGGGATGTGTCGAACGTGTTCTGGTCCCGCACCGTGAGAATCGTCCTGCCCCGTCGGTCCTGGATTGTCGTGAAGACGACATCGGCCAGTTTCTCTTCCGAGGCACCGCGGATGCTCAGTTCAAGCAGTTCCCCACCTGCACGGTGGGGACGAAGTCGGACTCGCAGGTTCTGCCCCAGGTTGTGGTGTTCGCCCCACAGAGACAGCCACTCTTCGAGCAGCTTCGTCGGCACTTCGATTTGAACCAGGTGCTGGTGCTGCGTGGAATCCTTACCCATGGCTCTGGTCGTGGCGGTCCGGCCGGATGACGCGGTGAGTGCTCCATCCAGACGAGGCCCCCCAACAAGTGTCTGCGGGGTCTTGTAGGGAGAATCGACCAGGCGGATCTTCCGCTGCAGGCGAGCCAGCGCAAGCATGCCGTCCTGCTGGAGGGCCGTCGCGAATTCCTCGGCGGCAACGCCATCGACCTGATGGCCGCCGTAGGTGATGAAGTTGAACACGAACCCCAGCTTGCCCAGTTCCTCGGGAAACTCCCGCATCTGTTCGTCGGTCATCCCCGTGGTGTCCCAGCTGAACGACGGTGAGAGGTTGTAGGCGAGCATCTTCTCGGGGAACCTGGAGTGGATCGCCCGAGCGAACTCCCGCGCATCCTCCAGGTCGGCAGTCTTGGTCTCCATCCACAGCACGTCGGCAAACGGCGCGACGGCCACCGACTTTGCAATCGCGTAGGCAATGCCCCCGCGTACCTGGTAGTAACCCTCGGGAGTCTTGGCAAGCTCGCAATCCCAGACGGGGTTGATACCGAGCGATTGCGCCTTTGAACGGGCACTGTAGAAAGAGGCTCCGCCGGAAAAGCGGCGCCACTCGTCAGGACTCATGTCGAAGGTCTCGCCTTCGGTGGTGCGGAACTCCAGCATCTTGGCGACCGCTTCACCGTAGGTCTCCAGGCCGGCATCGGCTTCCCATTCCGTCACCAGGCGTGAGCCGACTTCCTTGAGAAGTCCGTCAACGCCGACCCTTCCGTCCTTCTTGTAGTCCTCGACCTTGCGGTCCAACACCCCTCGTAGTCCGACACGTTCCAGCCACACCACGGCAGCCGCGGCCTCCTCCCGGGAAAGGGCATACAGAAGATGTCCGTTGAGTTCGGTGACACCGACGTTGTTGAAGAGTTCGAGCATCGTCAGGTAGCACGCCTTGTAGGACGGGAGGTTCGCGTTGGTTGCCCCCAGAATGAACGGCTGGTCACGTTCGTCGGAGCGACCTTCGAGCAACGTCGCCGCTTCGGCGTCCGTACGGGCGACGATGATGCCGCCGACATCCATGATGTCGAGCTGGAATCGCGCCGCGTTCAACCGCTTGATTTGTTCGTCGGAAGCCACGAGGACTTTACCGCCCTGGTGGCCGCACTTTTTCGTTCCCGGACGCTGGTCTTCGATGTGGTAGCCCGGCACACCCACCTCGACGAAGCGGCGGATGACGTTTCGAACGTGCGGGTCTCCGCCATGACCGGTGTCCGCGTCGGCGACCACGAAAGGGCTGTAATCGAAAGATGGAGCGGCCTGCCGCTCCTCTTCGGTCATGCGCGAACGAAGATACTGCTGGTTTCGATCTGCGGTGAGCAGCGCGCGAACGATGACAGCCGCTTCGTCAGGCACCTGACTGAGGGGGTAGCTCGCCAGGTCCGGACCGGGGTCTTCGGTCACCGAGCCCTTGGCCGAGGTCGCCCAACCCCCGAGGTAGATCCCTTCCAAGCCGAGTCGTTTCATCGCAACCGCTTGTCCTGGAGAGTACGGCCCAAACGTCGTGATGCTCTTCTTCTCCCTGAACAGCTCCCGAAGTCGCTCGTAGAAACCGTCGGCTGCCGTTCGCGCCACGGTGTATTCATTGCGAATCGTGCCGCGTTGTTCCACCACCTGACGCGCCGAATACAAGCGGGTGATCTCATCGAAGCGCGGCCGCTCAAACCATGCTTGCGTGTCGTGGATTTCTTGATCGAAAAGGTTCACTGTCCTGTTCCCCCTGGTGGTGTCTAACAACTCAATGTTTGTATTTCTTGCGACGGACCTACCGCCGATTTGACGGAGGTTTTTTTCTGAGATGTAGCTAAACATTAGACCGCTCTGTGCGGTAAGATGCAAGGCGAGCGGTCCGATTCGGACCACTCGAACAATCAGTCCCGGAGATATTTGTCATCTTGCCGAACCCCTCGATCCCTGAAAGTCTGCTGGTTCAGCTTCGGGACAACCTTGCGCATCGACGCATCGAGAAGGGGATTCGGTGTCTCGAACGACACGAACCCCTCCTCGAGACCCTGGACCCGCGTGCCCCGGGTGCCGGCCGTTTCGTCGGTTACGTCGCACAGTGGGTAGATGTGGGCCACCTCGAACTCCGGTTGGCACGGAAGCTGGTTGCGACGTTTCCCGACGACTGCCTGGCCGGCCTTGCCCTGCTCGACTACATCCATCTACGCCTGGCACAGGCCTCGTGGCTATGCTGGAGGAACACCTCGAGGACGCGCTGGAACACTTCCGGATGGTCCTGTCACTCGAGGCACAGATTCCCGATCGGGGCGTCGTGGCCATCAGCAGTTTCTGGATCGCACGGTGTCACCGGAAGAAGGGACAGTACGACGATGCTCTCCGCTGCACGCTAACAGCCAGGGATGTTGCCGACTCTGCAGGTTACCGGGAAATGGCTGCGGTGATGCGTCTGCTCGAAAGCTGGCCGCATTCCAGAAGGGCCGTTTCTACGAGGCGTGGGAGATCCTGGACGAAGTCGAAGACGTGCTGTCCTCAACGGACGACTACATGTCGCTTGGAAACCTCTACTCCACCCGGGGACGAATGACGCGTCGGGACGGCCGTTACGAGCGTTCGCTCGAGTATTTCGAAAGAGCGATCCGCGAGTACAAGAAACGCAATGCCCGGCACCGCAACATCGGGCGCGCCTTGACCAACCTGGCCTCCGTCAAGCGATTGATCGCAACACAGATCGTTCGTCGAATTGATGAAGCCGCCTCCCGGGGTGAAAGCGCCACGGGTCAGCGCCAACGATTCGAGAGGCTGAGGGAGGAGTCCATGTCGCACCTGAGGACAGCTGAGCGGATCTTCGATCGGCGTCGCCACCACCATGGACTTGGAAACATCATGCTTGTTCGAGGCTTGCTGGCTCTGGACGGTGGGGATCTATCCGGTGCCCAGGATGAAGCCAGGCAGGCCTACGCGAGTGGCGACAAGCAGGAAGACCGGCTCCTGATGGCCCGGGCACGCATCTTGAGTTGCATGGTGGAAAACGCCCGGTTCGACGAACAGATCGAAGAGTTCGATGACCCAAGCCGCCACGCTCAGCGGTCTTTCGATTACGGGCTCGAGGCCGTGGAACTGGCCCGACAAACCCAGAACACCCGGCTCCTGGCAAGGGCGTTTGTCTGGGTGGGGCTGACCCTTTCCAACGGCTTCTTCAATGACATCGAAGCAGCCCGCGAATACTCCGATCGAGCGGTCGGGCTGCTCCGTAGCGGCGGAACCGATCATTCCTGGCGGGACCACCAGACTCTCAGGCAAAGGATCGTCGGTTCCGGGGAGATCGATGAACGCCTGAAGGAATGGTCTCAGGGTCACATAGGGACCATGACCTTGCCTCGATTTGACGTACACCACTTCCCTAAGCAGTCATAAGGTCTGA
>CAZOZZ010000218.1:0-3950 GCA_964584435.1 uncultured Solibacteraceae bacterium
GTGTCTCTTAGTTTTTTAGGGATCTCTGTCTGAAATGTTCTGACGGGCTACAGTCCGAAGGAAACCATATATCCGCGCGGTCTGAGGCAGTTCAGACTGCCCTCGAAAGTAGCCTGTCCTACAGAATCATAGACAACCTGGACACCCTGTCCGTCAGTCAGCCGTCGCACCTCGGTCTCGAAATTCTGTTCCGTGTACAGGATGATCTCGTCTGCCCCGGCTGCTCGGGCCAGTGCCGCCTTCTCTCCGGTGGACACGGTTCCGTACACGGTTGCCCCAATTTTCTTTGCCATCTGAATCAACAGCAGGCCCACACCACCGGCAGCCGCATGGACCAGGGCAGTGTCCCCCGCCCTTAGCGGGTAGGTACTGTGGCTCAGGTAGTGCGCGGTCATACCCTGGAGCATGATTGCCGCTCCGGACCTGGAATCCATGTTCTCGGGCAATCGGACCAGTTTCCAGGACGGAACCAGCGGGAGTTCGGAATAGGAACCCGGCGTCATCGCGTATGCCACCCGATCTCCCACCTGGATCTCGTCGACGCCAGATCCCACGGCCTCAACGGTTCCGGCCGCTTCCATACCGGGGGTCAGGGGCGGTTCGGTCGGATAAAGGCCAGTTCGATGATAGACGTCGATGAAGTTCACGCCGATCGCCTCGGTTCGGACCAGCGCTTCCCCTGAACCGGGCGCTGGGGTCGATACTTCCTCGTATTTCAGGACCTCGGGCCCTCCATGTTCGTGCACGCGAATGGCTTTCATGATGACGCTCACGTTAAGGCAGGCGGATGCTCCCGGTCAAACACTTTGTCCCGGGCGCACCTCAGTGCCTCGAAATCTGAAATTGAAATTCCGCCGCTCGTGCAGTACATTCCTTCACCATGCGAACCGATGGAATCTGGGCCAACATTTTCAGGATCGGCCAGAACGAAGAAGGCCTCAAGGAGATCCTCCGACGGGTTCCGATTTTCCGCGATCTCGCGGACCGAGAGCTCCAAATCCTGACCGACATCGTGCACACACGGACATACCAGCCCGAAGAGGTCATTTTCATGGAAAGCGAACCAGGCGCCGGCATGTGCGTGATTCAATCGGGAGGCGTCGACATCCTCCTCAACCACGCTTCTGACGAGCCGCTCTACCTGGCCCAGCTTGAGTCCGGAGATTTCTTCGGCGAAATGGCGCTGCTGGGAGACCCTGAACGTTCAGCCACAGCCAGGGCGCGTGAGCGTTCAGATCTCATCGGTTTTTTCCATCCCGACCTGCTGGAAATCATGGATCTGCATCCGGCGATGGGAGCGAAGATCACTCTTGGCCTGTCAAAGACGCTCGCCGAAAGGCTCCGTTTCACGAACGACCAACTCCGCAAGATCTGGGAAATTCGGTCAACATGAACAACGTCTCGAGCGGCTACACGACCCGTTTCATGTTGTTCGGTGGCCTGGTCCTCGCCCTGGTCCTTGCATTCTTTGCAGCTAGAATTCTTCTGGTACCGTTCATTGCTGCCCTGTTTCTCGTTTACGTATTCGAACCCGCAGTCATTCAGCTACAGCGGAGAAATCTCAGTGCAGCAACCGCATTTCTCCTTCTCCTTGCCGGAACCGTGCTGGCCTTGAGCACGTTTCTAACCTTTATCCCCAGCTGGTTGAGCCTGGAGGATCCCGAAGAGTTTCAATCCGTCATCGCCGCGCCGCCCGAAGGCGCCGACTCCGAATTCACGGCTCGTCTGGAGACCCAACTGAGAGAAATCGAACAGTGGATCAAGAACCGCCTGCCGGCGGTGGAATCGTTCGACATTGCGGGCGAGATAACCAATCGCGGCACTTCCTTCGTCGTGCGCTTCTTCAACAGCCTCCCATCGCTCGTCGGCAGTGTCACGATCAACCTCTTGCTCGTACCATTGATTGCGTTCTTTATGGTCCGGGACGGCAGGAAGCTAAGGCGGCGCCTCGTTGGTATGGTTCCGAACCGTTACTTTGAAATGAGCCTGATGATGATGCACCAGGTCGACCGACAGGTCGGGGGATATTTCAGGGGCGCTGTATCGAATCGATCCTGGTGGGGCTGGCGATGTTGGTGACCATGGGCATATTGGCGATCTGGGTCCCGCAGCCGTTTATTCTGCTGATCGCGGTCGTCATAGGCGTCACGAACCTGATCCCATATCTGGGCCCCCTGATGGGACTCGCTTTCGGTGCTCTTCTCTACCTCGGCCTGGGCTTTCCGATCTCCTCAATCGTGGCTCTGGCTGCCGGCGTCGGGATTGCTCAACTGCTGGACAACGTCGTCTTCGCCCCGGTGGTGCTGTCGCAAAACGTGGACCTGCACCCGCTCACGGTCATCCTGGTTCTTCTCATAGGAGGGGAGATACTTGGTGTCCTGGGACTGTTGATCGCGGTACCCGTCGCAGCCAGCATCAAGATCATCAGCTCCGAGCTATATCGGAACTACAGCCTTCAAGTACGGTAGATACGAGCTGGTGGAAACATGAAGGCGGACCGAAACAGCCGGCATTTCAACACGAAGACACGAAGGCCACGAAGGAAATCGTTATTGTGCTGTCTCCAATAAGGCCTTCGTTTTCTTCGTGTCTTCGTGTCTTCGTGTCTTCGTGTTGAATCCTAATCCTGCCCTTCTTCACAACCACGGCGTTACTCCCAGAGAGCAGTGCTCATGTAGCGTTCACCGATGTCGTTCAGGAGGGTGACGATCACGCCCTCTTCAATGCGGCGTGCCATTTCATAGACACCTTGAAGGTAGGCTCCCGAGGACTGACCGGCGAACAGGCCGTACCGGGCGAGCAGGGAGCACATCCGGGCGGAGTCGTCGCTCGAAACATTGACTTTGTGGTCGACGACGCTGGTGTCGAGAATCTTCGGGATGATGTCGCCCGGAGATTCCAGGGGCTTCAGACCTTCAATGCCGGGAAAGTCCTCCGGCACGATCTGAACGATTTCGATACCGGGCACTTCTCTCTTCAGGCGGCGACCGACGCCCGTAAGTGTCCCTCCGGTTCCGATTCCGGAAACGAAGTGCGTGATGCCACCCCCCATCTGCTCCAGGATCTCCACCGCCGTCGTGTCATAGTGGGCCTGCCAGTTGTTGTCGTTTGAATACTGGTCACAATGGAAAAAACGATCGGCGTTGGACGCCGCAATCCGGTGGCATTCGCGAAGCGCCTCATCGTAACCCTCAAGCGGATCGGTTTCAATGAGCGTGGCGCCATGAGCCTGAATGCGCATCTTTCGTTCCTTGCTCGCATTCCCCGGCACAACGATGTGAACCGGAACCTTCATCATCGCGCCGATCATGGCGTAGGCAATACCGGCATTTCCCGAACTGGAATCGAGTACAGCACGACCACCCTCAAGTTCACCCGCCAGCATGGCTTCGAGCAACATCCTGCGAACAGGACGATCCTTCAGACTGCCGCCCGGATTGGCGAATTCGGCCTTCGCAAAAACGCGGACACCCGGGAACTCCTCCCTGAAACAAAGGATCTCCACCATTCTTGTGTTTCCGACAAGACTCAAAGCCGGATAGCGATCGTGAAACTCCAGGTATCTCTCTTCTATCGGGATCGTCGCAGATAGATTCATGCCTCGGTCAGTTCTCCATTGAACAGGTAATCAATTAGTTTACCGTAGAGATTGACCGAAGCCTTGGATACCTTTCGAAGACCGCAATTAGTGACGACTTTGGACACGAAGGGAGGTGGACTGCGAGGAAGGGTACCTACTGTGCGAAAGCCTGTCGAAAGCGCGACCACACACGTCGCCAGTAGGGTTCTTCTCCCGAAGGAACCACGATTTCCTCCTCATCCACCCGGTAGACACGCCTTTTCGCGAGTTGTTTGACCGTGTCGTGATAGGCGAAAACGTTGCAATGGACACAACGCAGCAGGGGTGCGTGGACTTCGAGAAGGGGCAAGAAGAGATGGTCGGTGGATTT
>CAZOZZ010000219.1:0-3948 GCA_964584435.1 uncultured Solibacteraceae bacterium
CGGTGCGACGAGGGGGGAGGTCGCTCTTCGCGTCCTCCCCTACTCTACCGTCGAGGGTCGTGCCGTGAGCCGTCTAGTCGGGGTCGTAGCCGAGATTCTGTCCCAGCATCCGCTCGATGGCTTCTACGGGAAGCCCCTTCCGTTGGGCGTAGTCGACGGCCTGGTCCCGGCCGATCTTTCCAACGCTGAAACACTGCGAGAGGGGGTGGGCGAAATAGATGCCGCAGACGGAGCTGCCCGGGACCATCGAATAGGTTTCGGTCAGCCAGACTGCTGCTTGGGCTTTCGCATCCAACAGATCGAAGAGGATACGTTTTTCGCTGTGATCGGGCTGGGCAGGGTATCCGGGGGCCGGCCGGATTCCGCGGTAACGTTCTCTTATGAGATCTTCCGGCTCGAGGTTCTCGTCGGCTCCGAAACCCCAGTCCTGCCTGGCCTTCTCATGCAGCCATTCCGCGAATGCCTCGGCGAGGCGATCGGCGAGTGCTTTCGCCATGATGGAACTGTAATCATCGTGCTCACCCTCGAACCTGGCGCACAGTTCGTCGAGCCCGTGACCTGCCGTCACGACAAACGCTCCGATGAAATCGTCGAGGCCGGTTGGCTGTGGCGCGATAAAGTCTGCAAGCGCCAGGTTCGGCTGTTCCGGACCCTTGGCCAATTGCTGTCGTAGCGTGTGGAAAATCGTCCGGACCTCGGTGCGGCCTTCATCGGTGTAAACCTTGATGTCGTCACCCCAGCCTGAGGCAGGGAAGAAACCGTATACACCGCCAAGCCTCAGGAGGCTCTCGCCGACGATCTTGTCGAGAAGTGCGTGGGCGTCGGAAAAAAGCTCCGTGGCCTGCTTGCCGACGGCCGGGTCCTCAAGGATTCGGGGGTACACACCTTTTAGCTCCCACGCGTGGAAGAGGGGGGACCAGTCAATGTAAGGGACGACTTCTTCCAGGGTCACGGCGTTCAGGACGCGCGTCCCCGTGAAAGATGGACTCGCGATCTCGCCGGCGTCCCAGTCGATGGGCGCGTGCCGTTTTCGGGCATCCGGGAGCGTCAGCAGGGTATCTCGCCCCTTGCCTGCCTCATGTGCTTCTCTTGCCGATTCCTGCTCGTTCCGAACCTCCAGGGCAAAATCTTCCTTGAGGTCTTTGCCGAGGAGGCTGTTGACGGTTCCCACGGCCCGGGATGCATCAAGGACATGAACGACCGGTTGCGTTCGGCCGGGAGCAATCTTAACGGCCGTGTGGATCTTGCTCGTCGTGGCCCCCCCGATCAGCACCGGCGTCTCGATGCCTTCTCGTGCCAGTTCTTTCGCAACGTGGACCATTTCGTCCAGCGAGGGAGTGATCAAGCCGCTGAGACCGATGATGTCGACACTCTTCTCTCTTGCCGTCGCGAGAATCTTGTCGCTTGGGACCATGACACCCAGGTCGATGACCTCGTAGTTGTTGCAACCGAGTACAACCCCGACGATATTCTTCCCGATGTCGTGGACGTCTCCCTTGACCGTGGCCAGCAACACTCTGCCCTGGGAGCGGCTTCCGGTCTGGTCCGCCTCCATGAAGGGCTCCAGGTATGCCACCGCCTTCTTCATCACACGGGCGCTCTTGACGACTTGCGGGAGAAACATCTTGCCGGCTCCGAACAGGTCGCCGACGATGCTCATTCCTTCCATGAGCGGGCCTTCGATTATTTGCAGCGGCCGGTCGAAGTCCCCCCGGCTCTCCTCGACGTCCGCTTCGATGTGGTCGACGATGCCGTGGACCAGCGCGTGTTTGAGGCGCTCCCGGGCCGATGTTTCTCTCCAGGCGTGAACCGTAGCCTCCCGGGCCACGGCTCCCGTCACAGATTTCGCGAAGTCGACGAGGCGTTCGGTCGCGTCTGCTCGCCGGTTCAACAAGACATCCTCGACGCGATCCAGGAGGTCTTTCGGAATATCCGCGTAGACCGCGAGCTGTCCGGCGTTGACGATGCCCATGTCCAGTCCGGCCTGGATGGCGTGATAGAGGAAAGCCGAGTGCATGGCTTCTCTCACGCCATCGTTGCCGCGGAACGAGAACGATACGTTGCTGATCCCACCGCTGACCTTTGCGGAGGGCAGCGTGGCCTTGATCCTCCGTGTGGCCTCAATGAAGCTCACGGCGTAATCGTTGTGTTCCTCGATGCCGGTTGCGACCGTGAGGACGTTGGGATCGAAGATGATGTCTTCGGGCGGGAAGCCTATGTCCCCGGTGAGGATCCGGTAAGCGCGTTGGCAGATCTCCAATCGATGATCGGTTGTTACGGCCTGCCCGGCCTCGTCAAATGCCATCACGACGACGGCGGCTCCATAGTTGAGAATGGTTCGAGCTCTTTCCCTGAAGACATCTTCGCCTTCCTTGAGACTGATCGAGTTGACGATCCCTTTGCCCTGTACGCATTTGAGCCCGGCTTCGATCACCGACCACTTTGAACTGTCGATCATGATCGGGACCCGGGCGATGTCGGGTTCCGAGGCGATCAGGTTCAGGAATTGCACCATGGCGGCTTCGGAATCGAGCATCCCCTCGTCCATGTTGACGTCGATGATTTGAGCTCCGCCTTCCACCTGCTGTTTGGCTACGCTCAAGGCTCTCTCGAAGTCTTCGCCGAGGATCAGTTTCGCGAACCGCCGGGAGCCGGTCACGTTCGTGCGTTCTCCGATATTGACGAAGTTGATGTCGGGTTCGATTGTCAGGGGCTCCAGGCCGCTCAGTCGCATCTTGGGGGCTGGGCTCGGCCGTTTCCGCGGCGGGAAGCCCTGGACCGCCCGCCCGATCTCCCGTATGTGATCGGGAGTGGATCCGCAGCAGCCACCGACCATGTTGAGCCAACCGTTCGAAGCAAAATCCCTGAGGGTTGCCGACATCTCTGCGGGAGTCTCGTCATACCCGCCGAATGCGTTGGGAAGCCCGGCATTCGGATAGCAGGTCAGGTAGACCGGAGCCAGGGCAGAGAGCTCTTCAATGTAGGGCCTCATCTGTTTCGGGCCCAGCGCACAGTTGATGCCCACGCTTAGCATGGGAGAATGCGAGACCGAGTGCCAGAAGGCCGCCACGGTCTGGCCGGACAGCGTTCTGCCACTGTTGTCGGTGATCGTGACTGAAACCATGATCGGGATGCGGCGACCCTTCTCTCTGAAACATTCCTCGAACGCATACAACGCTGCCTTTGCGTTCAAAGTGTCGAAGATTGTCTCGGCGAGCAGAACGTCGACGCCGCCATCGAGAAGGCCCCGCGCTTGTACGAGGTATGCGGTGGCTAAATCGTCGAATGTTGTCGCGCGGAATGCCGCGTCGTTGACGTCGGGTGAAAGAGAGGCTGTTCGGTTGGTCGGCCCGACGGCGCCGGCGACGAAACGCGGGCGGTTCGGATCCTGGTCGCTTGTTCGATCCGTTTCTTCCCGGGCCAGGACGGCCGCCGCCCTGTTCATTTCGTAGACCAGGCTTTCCATGCCGTAGTCGGACATCGAAATTGCATTGGCGTTGAAGGTGTTGGTTTCGATGATGTCCGCGCCTGCTTCCAGGAACTCGCGGTGGATCGAACGGATCACGTCGGGCTGGGTGAGTGACAGGAGATCGTTGTTTCCCCTGAGGTCGGAGGCGTGGTCTCTGAAACGGTCTCCACGAAATGCTGCTTCGTCCAGTTCATGACGCTGGATCATAGTTCCCATCGGTCCATCCAGTGTGACGATCCGCTCCTGGAGTAGCCGATCCAGCATGAGTGCCCTTTCCGGACGGTTTTCCAAGGTGACCTCCATCAGACCATTGTAACGAATTTCCAAGTGGGCCGGCGGTAGCGACGGTTAAGTAGCGATCAGCGAGTAGCTGTCAGCAAGTAGCTCCCCGCTCCCCACTCCCCGCTGCCCTCTCCCACCCGCCCGTGACCTTGCCTCGATTTGACGTACACCACTTCCCTAAGCAGTCATAAGGTCTG
>CAZOZZ010000220.1:0-3870 GCA_964584435.1 uncultured Solibacteraceae bacterium
TGTCTGTACTAAACTTTTGGGAAAAGTCTCCAGTCGGAGGGGCGCACTCAAAATCGAGTAAATGGCGCTGCGCAAGAAAGTATTCTAACACATAGAGTTACGCTGAAATGATAGGTGCGTGCTACGACCTCAAATGCCTGGAGAAGACGTGCTGAGATGTAGGTGCGGTCTATGACCGCACATGCGCTCACAGAGCGCACCTACAGGAAGAAACTTCGTTCAAAAATTGAACAGGTTTGTGAATTTGAATACCACGCCACGGTCCAGAACCTCTCCCGTGACCGTGTCTCTCCGTTCGTTGAACACGACGTAGATGTCGCTCAAGGGATGGTGGATGATGTTGAAACGAATGTTCGTGCTGAACTGGTTGCGGTCGGCGTTGTACTGGAGGAAGGTATTCAGGAACGTACGGCTCGAGAACGCGTACAACACCTTGAATCCGACCAGCGTCGTGACGAAATTGCCGACCGGGACCTTGATGTCGTTGCGGCTGTAGGTTGTGTCGATCTGCCAGTGGTAGTTCGGCTTCAGGGTGACACTGCCGCTCAATGACCGTCGCGTGCCGTTCCAGAAATCGCCCCAGCCGTAGCTGACGCGACCACCGATCACCCGGCTCCGATCGGAACTGTATGCGATCGAATTGTTTCGGTACTTGTAATCGCCAATGGGAATGGAATAACGGCTGAACTCGCTTTCGAGCCTCTCGAAGGTCTCGGTCGTCGTGAACGTGAGAGACGACGTGTTTTCGAACGTGATACCCAGGCTGCCCCGATGCTCGCGGGTTTCGATCTCTCCGGTCAAGCCTTCCCAGTAGTCGAAGTTGGTCCCGAACGAGAGGTTACGTACCAGGTCGCTGTCATCGAATCGGGGTCGGTAGGAAAAATCGCCAGAGTAATGGGAGTTGTCCCTGCGCCGGATGAATCCCATCTCGGGGTTGAAATCGTCTTCCACTTTTTCGTAGTCGGCGCCGAAAGACAAATCGTCGTCTCTCCATCCGACGGCGAACTTGCGAGCCTGGCTGGGCCCGTCCAGGCCTGGAGTGTCGCTCTGGATGATGTACCCGGAGATGTCCAACCTGTTGTAGAACTGGAAAACGGCGTCCGCTCCGTACACACGGTTAGTGTCACCCGCGTTTGCGTCCCGGCTTGTAACGATTGCGCCGATGAAGGAGTTCTGAAGAATGTTCTTCTTTATGCGGCCGACCAGGTAGTTGTTCGAGGCCACGTAGTCGTCCGCGCCCGGCGCGCCGACCGTCTCGGTCTTCATTGCCAGCAGGCCGAGTTCGTAGCTCCCACCCACAGTGCCCGACACGCGTGCTCCGCCGATGATCGGAATCGGTGTCCCTCCCGGACCCAAGCCGATTGTCCTGCTGAAGAAGGGGATCAGGTTTCCGCCCCCACGGCCTTGAGCGGCGGCGTTGCGCCCGCCGAAACCGAACACCCCTGAATTTTCGAGGAAGAACTCTCTCTTCTCCGGGAAAAACAAATTGAAACGAGTCAGGTTGACCTGGTCCTGATCGACTTCGGCCTGTGAAAAATCTGTCCGGTATGTGACGTCCAGCGTCAGGGACTGCGTGAGTCCGTACTTGGCGTCGAAGCCACCGTCAAAATCCGAGTCTGTTTCGAGCTTGTCGACCGGGCGGGTCTGGGTGAATTCCGCCTTACCATAGGGTTTGATTTTCAGGTTGCGCCCCTGGCTGACGCCTTCCAGTCCCGTCAGAGTTCCAGCCAGCGAAACGCGCGTCATGTTGTAGCGACGCGGCAACGGTGCCCAGTGGCTTTCTTCGTTCGACCGCCGAATCTTGCGGTACATGTTCAAACCCCATTCCTGCGTCTCCGAACTGGAGAAACGAAGCGTCTTGAACGGAACCATGAACTCGGCAACCCATCGGTCGTCTTCAACCTGCACGCGCACGTCCCAGACGCCGTCCCAGTCCTGGTTGATCTGACTGTCGTTGGCGACCTGCAGGTCGCGACGGGCCCCTGCCGGGTTCGTGGAGAAAAAGAAACCGGAGCGATCGTCGTTGAGCGAATCGAAGACGACCCCAAGCTCGTCGCCCTGGTTGCTCGTGAAGTCCCGCTTCAAACCGTTGACGATCATGTTGGCGATGTCCTCCTCCCAACATATCGCTCCGATGTACAGGTTGTCGTTGTCGTAGAGGAACCGCACCTCGACAGGTTGCGATGCGGGATATCCCGGATTCGGGCTGCGCCCGCCCTGCGTGAAATCCGTGGCAGGCTTGGCGAGTTGCCAGACGTCTTCATCGAGCCGGCCGTCGAGCGTAATCGCCTGCTCGATCGCAACAGCCTCAATGATGCGGCTGAAGCGTGCAGTTTCGTAGTCGACAGGCGGGCCATCGTTCGATGACGAGTTCTGCCCGAACGCCGTCACTGAGAACAGCAACAGACAGAGGCCTGACAGGGATGTTGAGAGTCTCATAAGTTGTCGGAAGCGTATCAGATAAAGTGTCGATTTGGAATCGGGGATCTTGACTTCGAAGGAGTGTCGGAGGCACAGGGTTCGGGACAGGCAGCGTCGCGTCCTGAGAGCCGCTGCTTGCCGTTTAAAACGCGTGGTTAGTTATATTTGCAACCCTATTCCAGGCATTCGTCATGTTTGCCGGTAGAAAAGAGAGAAGACTTCATCCGTTCGACAAGGAACCGGTTCTGAGGTGGGTCAACAGATCGCTGAAAGCCAGGTCATAGCGGGTTCCGGTCTTCCAGTCTCTGAAATCGACGACGTGGCCGTTTCTCTGGACCGCAGCCACCCACGGAGAGTCCGATTCCGTCACGGCATCGTCGATCGACAATGGATACAGGATGCCGACGTCGGTGCCGTGCTTCTCCCGTTGTTCCTGTTCCTTCCGGAACGCTGCGCCGACCTCGTCTCTGACCCACTCTTCTCTTATGGAATCTCGTGACAGAACAAGGAGCAGCTTGTCCTGGATTCGCGTGGACACTTCAACTGGATCCTGTCCGGCGTCGGGACTTCCTTCCGACAGCCAGCAACGCACGTTCTCTCTCTGGAGATCGTCATATATTCGTTCAGCGAATGCGCGGTCTCCGGAACAATAAGTGATGAAGCAACTGTCGTAGATAATCCCGTTCGTGACGGAGGTGCGGATGTAGGTGATGAAATTTTCCGGTACTCCGGCACGTCTCAGGAAGATGTCTGGAATCTGCCCTTGTGAGAAATAGACCGTGTCGACTCCGATCACCGACGGTCCGCTGTGCTTGACGCTATCGAGGCCCTGGACGTAACCCATGGCCGTTGAGCCGAACGTTGTCAACCCGAGGCGGGCTTCAGTCATGTCGGACCGCGTCAGATCTGCCATCGAAAGATTTGTTCCAGACAGATCGGCGTTGGACAGATCGGATCTGGAGAGATCGGCTTTGGTCAGGTTCGCCTGCGACAGGTTGGCCCGGGACAGACCGGCCAGGCGAAGATTGGCGCCTGACAAGTCGGCTCTGGCGAGGTTGATCCCGATCAGCGCGCGACCGACCAGGTTGGCCGCAGCCAGGTCCGGCACGACTTCCGGGTTCTGTTCCCGCCAACTATTCCAGGCATCGACCCCCTTGTTCAGAGTCTTGAGTTGTCCTTCGTCTGCCATATCGTCTCGTGTCGATCCCATCGGTTGAGGGAAGGTCACATTATGTTGAGAAACCGGTGCGGGTTGGAAGAGTTTTTCTGAAGAGAGGCGGGCGGTGTACTTTTTCGAGCCAAGATGCGGATGGATGGGATCATTCATGTCGATCCATCCATCCGCCCTTTATGTGTTGATGTGTTTAGGAGCCTGTGGTGGAAGTCTGTAGGGTCGCGTTACGAGCGCCATGGGGCTAGATGCAAGGCGCCACGACGACGTCGATGCTC
>CAZOZZ010000221.1:0-3851 GCA_964584435.1 uncultured Solibacteraceae bacterium
TCGCCTCGGCGATGATGTTGCCGATCTTGGAATCGTTATTGGCGGAAACGGTTGCCACCTGTGCGATCATCTCGCCCTTTTTCACTTCGGTCGACAGCTTGTGGATGTCGTCAACCGCCGCTACGACTGCTTTTTCGATGCCGCGCTTGACGGCCATGGGGTTAGCGCCGGCGGCAACCGTCTTCACACCTTCGCGGAAGATCGCCTGGGCCAGTACGGTTGCTGTCGTGGTCCCGTCACCAGCCACGTCGCTGGTCTTGGACGCCACTTCCTTCAGCATCTGGGCACCCATGTTCTCCAGGGGCTCTTCCAGTTCGATTTCCTTCGCAACGGTCACTCCGTCCTTTGTGATCAGGGGAGAGCCGAACTTCTTGTCTAGAACCACATTGCGGCCTTTAGGACCGAGCGTGATCTTCACCGCGTCAGCAAGAGCATTTACGCCACGCAGGATGGCCTGACGAGAATCCTCGCCATGTACGATCAGTTTTGCCATTGTTGTCTCCTTCTACTTAGTGGCGGCTTCGGCGGCTCCCGAAGTGATACCCAGGATTTCGTCTTCTTTCAGGATCAAATACTCCTGATCTTCCAGCTTGATTTCGGTGCCGGAATACTTGCCAAACAGCACACGGTCACCGGCCTTCACTTCCAGCGGAAGCACCGTACCGTCTTCCAGTCGCTTGCCGCTTCCAACGGCAACCACCTCGCCCTCCTGGGGCTTCTCTTTGGCACTGTCCGGGATGATGATTCCTCCGCGAACCGTTTCTTCCTCTTCGATACGCTTGATCAGCACCCGGTCATGTAAGGGTCGTACACTCATTTTCTCTATTCTCCTCGATCTAAGAAGATTACGTCAGATAGGTTAGCACTCGCTAGGTCCGAGTGCTAATAATAGGGAACACGGTTTCCCGGTGTCAATAGCGGGTTTTGGAGAGATCGTTTACGCTGGAAAGGCCCCCGGGGGCGGTCCCCCCCCGGATCTGAACTTGTCGCCACTTATTGTCGACTGAGACCTCGAAAGGCTTCGGGGTTCCCTTTCAACAGGATCTCTAACTCCCCTTTATCCAAGTAGATACCGCCACAACCCGGGCAGCGGTCAAGGAGGACGCGCTCTGCGTACTTCTCTTCTTCCAGGTCGGAACCACATTTGGGACATTTCATCCAGTGGCCCAGTTCCTTATTCTTATCTTCAATCTCCTTGTGCTGGGCGTCCGCCTCGATGCGCATCTTCTCAATCAGTTCCTGATCCTTCTTGAAGAAGTACTCGTCTTCCTTGCTGTATCCGTGTTGCCTCATTTCGTCTTTCATGCTCATTGGTCTTGACCTCGCGGTTGGGATGAAGGATTCATGAACAGCGGCCTGATTCTCGCGTCACCGAGGTCCATCAAGGACATGTAAACGAGTTTCACGACCTTCTCAAGCTTTGGGTAGTTGATCTTGTCGGCAGTATCACTGGGTCGGTGGTAATCCTTGTGAAAGCCGGCGAACACGAACAGGGAGGGTATTCCACCGGAAAGGAACGACCAACTGTCGCTCCGTTTGATGAGATCGTCACCCCGGTAATCGTAGCGAAAACGAAGTTCGAGCCCGATCTCGGCATTCGCTCCCGAGACGATCCGCTTCATATCGGGGCTGAATACGGATCCGACCAGGTTCAGGGTGTTGCCGTTCTCGGAAGCCCGTTCGGAGGGAACACCAATACCCCGATTCGCGCCATGGTCCTCGTTGCGGCCAATCATGTCCATCTGGAACATCGCAACCGTATCTTCCAGGGGCAGGACGGGACTCCGGACATAGTACCGGCTCCCCAACATGCCCTTCTCTTCCCCCGCCCACGCGCACAGGAGGATGCTACGAGCCGGCCTTCGGCCTTCGCCGGCAAACGCTTCTGCCAGTTCCATCAATGCGGTCGTCCCCGAGCCGTCGTCGTCGGCGCCGTTCCAGATGGTGCCGTTTTCCTCGCCGTCGTGATCGTAATGGGCCCCAACCACGATGACTTCCTCCCGCAGCATGGGGTCCGAGCCCTCGATCCATCCTATGACGTTGTGAGCGGTGTAGATATCACGGCGGAGTTCCACCCGCAGGGTTGCCTCGGCCGAAAGTCTGGAAAATCGGGGCTCGATGCTTCGGTTAATGGACCGCTGAAGGGTCTCCAGGCCTGGAACCACCCGGGGTCCTGCCGATCGGGAAACGATGACGACCGGAATCTTCGGGGAAACCGACCCGTGTTCAAGATCCATCGTGCTCCGGCGTGGTGAAAGCCCGGGCTTTAACGAATCGGCCAGGTATCCGATCGATGTGGCGTTTCGATCCAGTGGGCCTTGAACAACGATGAGCCCGATCCCGCCCGCCTGTTCTACGTTTCTTGCTTTCGTCCGAATTCCGGAAATGTCTCCGGATCGCAAGTTGAACGGCGAACTCCGATCCTCAGCCTGCGGGTGACCATCGAGAACAACGACGACGTGTCCGGTGACATCAACCGTGGCGAGATCGTCGTAGCCCAACTCTGGAGCCCGGATCCCATACCCGGCAAAGATCATGGGCCCAGCAACGTCTCCATCGGCAGAACCGGAATAAGGCACAAAATCACGGCCAAGTCTCAACCTCACCGAAGAGGGGCCATCTAACTCCAGCGCGTTGGCCTCGCCCAGGCTCAGTCGCTGGACCTTGAAATCCTGGTAATAGCTCTGCCCCGCAATCGGCTTCAACCCGTTTTCTTCAAAGATGCCGGCGATGTAGCGGGCAGCTTCATCGAGCGCCGGTGTTCCGTTACCCCTTCCGCGGAACTCGTCCGACGCGAAGTAAGACAGCTTGGCCCGAAGTTCATCGGCCCGAATCGAATCCAGGCCCGTGGTTGGAACCTGGGCGCAGATACGAAGGGGAAGCGCGAGCAGGATCAAGAGTCCCGCAAGTCGTATGGTCGACGCTGTCGTGGCTTTCGTGGCTATCGTTCGATTCATCGCCGATCAGAAATGGTGTTGGGCCTGCTTGATTTTCTCTCGGAAATCGTCGCCTTTCATCTCCTGTGTCTTGCACATCTCGAACAGGCGAGACCTGAGAGGGGGGCCGATACGATCGACAAGACTATACGTATCGGCCGAAACGCGACGTCCCGGAGTGCCCTTCGGTTCATCGAAGTAGTTGGTGGTCAGAAGGGTCACGCGGTTCTCGTTGTAGCGGTGGTTCAGGATGTAGGCGAGCGTGTCGCGAACCCAGGATGTCGGCGTCTGCGCACCCAATTCGTCAAGAACAAGAACCTCGGCGTCCAGTACGGGAGCCAGCAGCGACAACTCCGATGCCTGGGACACCGGATTCCACGAATTCTGAATGTCCTTCAGCAGTTCCGGAAACGCACGAAAGAGCCCCACAACGGATTTTTCCCGGATCAACCGTTTGAGGATACCCACGGCAAGATGCGTCTTGCCCACCCCCTGAGGCCCCATGAAAAGCAGCCCGAAGGGAGGAGACATGGGATATTCCTCAACGAATTTCTCGGACACGACCTTGGCGGCCTCGATATGCCGGTTCGACCCTACGAGATCGAAGTTATCCAGCTCGCAATGAGCATACCTCCGCGGAATTCGGGCCTGTTCCATAAGCCGTTCCCCGCGGGTCCGCTTCGCACAATCGCACCGTGCGACACCCGACACACCGTCTCTTTCAACCTGCTGCCACCCCGTACCCTCGCACAGTGGACAAACCGCTTCGGTAGTCATCGCCCTGATTTTAACACTCCATGCATTCTTCACTTGATCAGTTCTGGCCTCAAATGTGACAAGTGTCCAAAACGACAGGTTAATCGACGGTAGAGTAGGGGAGGACGCGAAGAGCGACCTCCCCCCTCGTCGCACCGG
>CAZOZZ010000222.1:0-3821 GCA_964584435.1 uncultured Solibacteraceae bacterium
GTGCGACGAGGGGGGAGGTCGCTCTTCGCGTCCTCCCCTACTCTACCGTCGAAAATCCTTCGGTTCTTTTTTCCCTGTATCGAGGAGCTTGATTATCGAAGGTGGGCGTACTTGGCGTAGAGTGCGAAGACCTTCATGACGTAGTCCTTGGTCTGGACGAAGCCGATGTCGGAGACGAACAGGTCCACGTCGTCGGTTCCGGACTTCGCCTTCCAACGGCGGACGTTTTGAATGCCGCCGTTGTAGGCCGCCAGTGCCAGGGCGGGATGCCCCAACTCTTCCATCAACTGGGACCAGTAGTGTGCGCCGAAACGGACGCTGACGGTGGGGTCGTAGAGCGTATCCAGTTCGAGGTCGCCCATGCCCAGTTCCCGAGCCATTTCAGCCGCGGTTTCCGGGATGAATTGCATCAGGCCTCGTGCCGATGCACCGGAACGGGCATCGGGATCGTACCGGCTTTCCTGCCATATGATGGCCTGGAGCCAGAGCGGACTCACTCCAGCCAGAGCGGACTCCTTGCAAATCGAAGCGTTGAAGGCGGAAGGGTAGAGCATCCCGAGCAAAGCCCGTCCCTCTTCGGTGTAGTTCGCGTCGAGCGAGAATAGCTCCATGTCCTCTACCGGCCGCAACCGGTCGGCATAGAACATCGAACTCTTGAGCTCGGAAGCCAGGTAAGCCAGGTCGGCCAGTGCAATGTCTTTCCATCGCGATGCGACGCGGTTCGCCCAATAAAATGCTTCGTCCCACTGCCGCAGGAAAACCAATTCGCCGACCATGTCGGTTTCCGGTGAGCCCTCCGCACGGAAGTCGCGGGTTCGCGAGAGGCGTCGCTTGCGAATGGTTTCGATTACCGTCTGGTCGGATGCCCGTCTGCAAAGATCCATCGAGGACGTGCGTCCCGCTTCCAGGAGAGTGCGGTTCAAGAGAACAGCCTCCCCAGCCTCCGTTCCCAGTCTTTCCGAGGACCTCTGCCCGTAGTAGGTGAACGGTTCCGATGCCAGGTCCCTCCAGATACCACGCGCCTCGGCCATACGTCCCAGCCTGTCCAGACTCAGGGCCCGGAAATACCGGACCTCGGCCAGCCCGGTTCCGTTCGGGGCCGTTCGAAGCCGCATCTGCTCCAGTTGGCTGAACAGTGTGTGAGCATCTTCATGGCGGCCGTTCGTGTAGTGCAGCTTGGCTTTCGTAAAGAGCAGCACCTGGCGGTTTGCAGTCGAAGGCCTCCGCTCCAGGGCCCGGTCGATCCAGGAAAGCGCCTCGGTGGACTGGCCGAGCACCCTGTATACATCCACCAGGTTACGCACAGCAGAGTGGTACCGGTCACGCTCCGTTTCTTTCTCGATGATCTCCAGATAGGTCCCGGCCGCCGCCGGGAAGTTCTCCATGCGCCAGTAACAGGAAGCGATCTGGTATTCGGCGTCGCGTTCCCAGTCAGTGTCGGGAAAACGGGCGATGGTAAGCCGATAGATTCGAATCGCTGCGCCGTATCTTGCCTGCTGGAAGAACGTGCGACCCAACTCGTAGTGCGCCTCGTCGCCGACCGACGCATTCTCCAGCAAGGTGGAGTAGACGGCCCCCGCCTGTTCAAAAAGTCGGTGTGCATAGAAGGTCTTGGCCAGCCTCAGCCGTTGTTCGGGTGTCCCCCCCCGCCCTGCGAGCCGACGAGCCGCCTCCAATGCCACATCATCCGTCCGCTGCCTGGCAAGCAACCTCCACATGGAAGCTTCGTCACCGCGGATGAGGGCCCTCCTCCACTGGGCCTCGCGCGTCTGGATCGAATCGTAAATCCTCAACGCAAAGTCGTCCGGGGCTTCCAGGGCTAACTCCAAACGAAGGTTTGCGGGGAAGTTCGAGGGAAGCCTGTCGAGAAGCATCCCCGCGTCGTCCATGTCGCCCGTTCGAACAGCACCGAGGATGCGATGCCACAGGGACAGACCGAACAACAAACTCGATTCAGCGATTTGTCGAAACTCCTGCCGTGCACGTTCCCAATCCTGTTGGTGTTCGGCGACCCTTCCCCGGACATAGTGGAGATTGTTTATCCGGAACAGGTCGGGCTCCACGGCTGCCGATTCATCGAGCAGCGCAGCCGCTGTCGCAAAGTCTTTGCTTTCGAAACTGGCCAGTGCACTCTCGATAGTAGTCGTGAAGAGGCTGGATGCGATCAGTAGTGGTATGAGAGCTGTTGACATGACTCGTGTATGATGGGGTCTATTTTATCGAATACAGGTACCAATATGACAGCAACTTTCATCAAGGGAACCGAGATCGCGGCGACGGTGCGGGACGAAGTCGCCGTGGAAGTCTCGCGGCTCAAGGAGTCCGGGGTCGAAGCAGGTCTCGCCGTAGTCCTCGTCGGGGACGATCCGGCTTCGTCCTCATACGTGAACATGAAGGCCCGGATGTGCGAGCGGCTGGGGATCGTGAGCCGAATGGTGACGCTGCCTCCCGAGACCACGACCGCCGAGGTGCAGAGTCGGGTATCCGAACTCAACGATGACGACCGGATCGACGGAATCCTGGTGCAGCTGCCCCTCCCGAAGCACGTGGACAAGCATGCCATCCTCGAGGCGGTTCAGCCGTTCAAGGATGTCGACGGGTTTCATTCCAGAAATATCGGGTCTCTCGTCCTGGGGCATGAGAGCCTGGTGGCGTGTACGCCTCTGGGTGTGATGGAGATGCTGCGACGCTCCGGCGTCGAAATCGAAGGAGCGCGGGCGACAGTGCTCGGCCGAAGCGATGATGTCGGAAAGCCCCTCGCAATGCTTCTGATGCATGCGAACGCAACGGTTACGATATGTCACTCGAAGACGGCGAACCTGGCAGAGGTGGCTCGCGGTAGCGACATCATTGTCGCGGCGATAGGGAGAGCTGCCCTGGTTACCGCGGACTTCGTCAAAGACGGTGCCGTTGTCATCGATGTCGGCAGCAACCAGGTTTCAGATCGGAACGAGGTCGTCAGGTTGTTCGGCGATGATTCGCCGCGTCTCGAACTGTTCGATAAGAGGGGTTACATCTGGATGGGGGACGTCCATGAAAGGGAAGTGAAGGAAGTGGCTTCCATGTTGTCCCCGGTTCCCGGAGGTGTCGGTCCGATGACGATCGCGATGCTGATGTCCAACACGATCAAGGCGGCGCGCCTCCGGCGAGGACTGTAGATGGTCAAGGTCGGGCTGACCGGCGGCATCTCGACCGGAAAGACCACGGTCGGCGCGATGTTCGTGGAACTGGGCTGTCATCTGATCGATTCAGACCGAATAACCCACGAACTGTTCGAGCCAGGCGAAGCGGTTCATGAATCCGTCGTCGCTCGGTTCGGAGCCGGGATCCGCGACGTCGACGGCCGGATCGATCGATCGCGCTTAGGCGAAATCGTTTTCAACAATCCGGCCCGGCGGGAGACGCTCAACGGACTCGTTCACCCGGCGGTCATCGAACGCCAGAAGGAGTTCCTGGCATCGGTTGAGTCCAGAGACCCTGATGCGATCGCCATAGTTGATGCGGCGCTCATGATTGAGGTGGGAACGTACAAGAACTACGACAAGGTCGTCGTCGTGACCTGCAGCCCGGACCAGCAACGCTCCCGCCTGATAGAACGAGAAGGCCTTTCCGCTGAAGAGATCGAAAAGCGAATCCAGTCACAGATGCCCCTGGAAGAGAAGGCCCGATACGCGGACTTCGTGATCGACAACTCCGGCTCGCTCGAAGAAACCCGCCGCCAGGTCGTGTCCACCTACGAAAAACTGCGGGCTTGATGTAAGGGAGTGCTGAGCCTGGCCTGACACGTCATCTCGTGACGGAAGGTTGTTTCGACGCAGAGA
>CAZOZZ010000223.1:0-3655 GCA_964584435.1 uncultured Solibacteraceae bacterium
TCTTTGCGTTGACTCCCCGTTTGCTCCTGGTCTTTCAGGTCAGTTGCGAAGGAGGCGTTCGAAGAAGTTGATGATGCGAGGATCTTCCTTTCGGCCCAGCCAGAAAATGGCTTGTTTGCGGACCGCCAGATTGGGGTGATCCTCGGCGACTTCGATCAGAAGCGGGATCGACTCGTCATCGTCGCGGCGACTGAGGGCGAAGACCGCCTGTTTCTGGACCTCGACTTCGGGCGTCTCTTCCATGACCACATCCCGAAGCGCCTCACCAGCCCTCTGGTTGACTTCCTGGCCGAGCCAGAACAAGGCATCTTTCTTGACGTCATTCGACAAGGATCCTCTGGCGATCTCGATCAACTTGTCCGTCGAACGTTCGGTGGGATGGAGGCCGATCAGCATCATGAAGCTCGAGGTGTTTCGGGTTCCCGTTTGACCGACAAGACGTGCCAGCAAGTCGACGCTTTCGTCCGCGCCGGCCTGCCCTGCCCAGTACACCTGGCGGTCCTGGATCTCGTAGTTCTGGGCCAGATCCAGGACGCGCGTTCTCCGAATTGCGCCATCGGATTTACGCGTGAGGAAAAAGACGCCGGCTCTCTGGGTCGGTTCGCCACTCTCGGGCATCCATATGATGCCGTCTTCGGAGTTACGGACTATCGTCGTCCCCCGATTGACGTTGAAGTTCCCGTTGCGGCTGTCAATGCGGACACCTTCTTCGATTGGAAACTGGTAACCCACCCAGAAAGTGTCGTCACTGGCATCGCGACCCTGTGAGACCGCGTCATCGAAGCGGTTCTCGACATTGGCTCCGGCGACCTGGACAAAACCGGCGGTCGAAACCTGGAACGTCAGCAGAAACAGAACGTGAATCAGAAAGCTCATCGTGTTCCCTTTTACGGTTGCGGTTGAAGGAGGTCGCCGAGGATCTGCATCGCTTCGGGCAGATCCGAGCGGCCAAGCCAGAACACGGCCTGCTTCCGGACTTCGGTGCTCGCATCGTTCCGGGCGATCTCACCCAACAGGGTCACAGCACCGCTCTCATCGTCGACCCGGCTCAGCGCAAAGGTCACCTGCTTGCGGATTTCTTCGCTGTCGGATGCATTCTGGTAAATCTGGCGGAAAGCCGCGATGGGATCTCCCATATCCGTACGGGTGATGTGAAACACGGCACTCTTCCGAAGTTCCTCGTTCCGGTTCTGATCGTTGGCGATCGTTACCAGAGCGTCCACGGCCTTTTCGCTATCGACTCGACTCAGTGAAAACGCCACGGCGGCGGCCGTTTCGTCGTCGGTAATCGACGGCAGAATGTTCACCAGCACATCGACAACCCGATCGTTATCACCGTCCCAGCGACTGATCCAGAAGATCGCATCCCGACGCGCCTTCTCGCTTTCCGAGTTCGTTGCGATGTTTTCGAGCATTGTGAGGGCCGCTTCCGTATCGCTTCTGGCAATCATGTGAAAGTTCGCAAGGACGACCGGGTCGGACGGATCCGCGGCCAGACGTTCCGCCGCGATCTCCATGGCACGTTCCGGGTCGTTCCGCAGCATGGCACTCATGATCTCCTGCTGGAGACTGACCTCCGGATCCACATCCTCATCGTCCTCTCCGAGACGGCTCTGAACTATTGCTCGAATCGCACGTTCGCCCTCTCGCGCGCCGGCGGTGGCTGCACGCATGCTTCGTTCCAGCTCCCTCATCGACTCCTCGATAGCTCGCTGAACGCTGGTCCCAACGGCTATGCCCAGTCCTGCCGGCGGAGCTGGAGGAGCAGGCGGAGCCTGCGGTGCAGGTGGGGCTGGGGGAGCCGGGGGGGGCGGGGCAAGGTAGGCTCGTAGCCTCGGAAGCTGGTTGGTCAGCCGGAGCTGCTCTTCTCGAACATCGGTCGCCCAACGCGAACCGGGATAGCGATTCGGAAACAGCGCGATCTCAGACAGCGCTTCCGCGGCACGCTCGCGCCGAACCAATGTCCGAATCAGGTAATATGCCGTCCGGTCCGTGATAGCGTTTTCGGGAAAACGCCGGATGACCTCCTGAAACTTCTCCTCCGCCTCGAGATAGTCGTTCTGGTCGTACAACCTGCGCCCTTCGTTAAAAAGGTCACGAGCTTCGTCCTGTTCCATGTACGGCAGGGGCTGGAGGGAATACAGAGATTGCGCTCGAACCACTGGCGTCGCAACGGACAGGATGATCGCCAGGGTCAGAATCGTTTTCCAGTTGATTAGTCGCATAGGGTCCTTCCTCACTACTCTATAAGAGTCTTTTGCCAAGCTGCTTCGGCTCGGCACCGGCGGCCCGGCTAACGCTCCACGGCCACCAGGGTCATGTTCGGTTGATACGTCTTCATCTTGGCAACCAGGCCGTGGCGATATATTCGTTCCTGAATGTCGACGATGTCCTCTTCGGAGACTTCTTCAGGCAAATTCCGCACATCGCGGAGAATGTCTTCATATTCGTCGAGCACTACGAGAACAGGCGGAAAGTCAATCGCAGCTTCCCGGCGTAGCGCCAGATCCGGTATCTGTTCTATTGAAACCTGCTGCGATTCGGCCAGGTCTTCGGCGTCATCCACAGTAAGCTTGGAAAAAGTGCGCAGAAACAGTTCCGACTGCTCCATGAAATCGACAGTGACCGGGTCCAGTTCGAGAACCGACTCGGTGATCAATTGCTGATTCAACAACTCGAACACCGCGTTATCTTCAGGTTGGATCGCACTGAACACGACAAAAACGACCAACATCAGACTTACAGCAGGAATGAGCGGTCGCAGAATCGACGGCCAGAAAGTAGCTTCGGCGTGGTGTTCGGATTCATCGTTAACGCGGCCGTTAATGGCGCGCCGACGCAGTCGATCGTTGAAACCGGCGAAAAATTCCTCGTCGGGCTCATCGAAAGCCACCGACAACGCGCCGATCGCCTCGATGGACTCCGCGTAGAACTCCATACACGCCACGCATGAAGACAACTCGTGCCTCTGGGCGTCCGTCAGTTCCCCACCATCCAGAATCGGTTCGATTACGCTTGTTCTGAAGCTTTCGCAACGATGCATGGTTGTTCTTCCTTCAATCTGTTCGGCACAGTGACAAATTCCTCACGGAGTTTCGACACCACACGGAACAAGGTCTTCTTCACGGTCCCGACCGAGGTCCCCATCGACTTTCCGATCTCGTCACAGGTCAGGCCCTGCTGGTGTTTCATCAAGAACATCAAGCGCTGCCTCTCCGGGACAGAATCCAGAAACTGAATGACTTCCTGAACCAGCAGCCGGTTTTCGGTCGTTCTGGCCGACGCCTCGTTGTTCCGGTATCCAGTCGCCGGGGCGCTGACCTCCGGATCGCTGTCGGACCGCTTGTTCGCAGCCAGCGGGTCATTCTTCCGCCGGTGGTTCAGGAACGCGTTCACCATGATTCGAGAAAGCCAGGTCTTGATCGAGCTCTTTCCCTCGAACCTGCCGATCGCCCGGTGGGCGTTCAGGAACACTTCCTGGGCCAGATCCTCGGCATCATGGTGATTCCCACAGTACCTCAACGCCAGCAGATACATTGACCGCTGGTGGAGGGCCACGAGGGCACAGAACGCGTCAACGTCCCCACCCTGAGCCTTTTGAACTAGCCCGCATTTCTCATGGATAGAGTCCAAGGCTGTGTTTTGGAGCAGGAAA
>CAZOZZ010000224.1:0-3391 GCA_964584435.1 uncultured Solibacteraceae bacterium
CTTTCATTCAGCTAGAATGCCCAAGCTTTGCCTGGCGCACCAAAGACGCAGAGAGTATTATTTCCAACTCCGTGGCCTCCGAGTCACCGCGTTGAATCCCAACCCTTCTCGCTCTATCGAAAACTACAAACCAATCTGAATCCAACGACAAAGCAAGAAAAAAGACTCTGCGGCTTTGCGTCTTTGCGTTGAAGTACCCCTCTCTTCCCCAGCTATCAAGGTTACTGTGGCATACGGAACCACTGAGGGTGCGCGGCATCGGGCCCGGGTGCGACCATCAGGTCGCCGTTGTTCAGAACGGCCATGCCGTGGACTCCGGTGACTTCCACATAGCCGAGCAGGTCTCCGGTCGCACGGTCGATCTTCATCAGCCAGCCGGGCGACATGTTCGGCTCGTTGCTGTGCTGGGTGGCGAGCCAGACTGCTCCGGGCGTCAGGTGCAGCCCGAAGGTCTTGCCGTACTTCGTCCATTCGCCGAGAAACTTTCCATCGAGATCGAAGCGCTGGATTCTGCCGTTCTCGCGGTCGGCGACAAAAACGACGCCATCGTCGATGGCGATCGAATGGGGCACGCGGAACTGTCCGGGACCATCCCCGGCACTTCCCCATTCGCGGACCCTTCTACCGTCGGAGGTATATTCGAGAATCCGCGCATTCCGGTATCCGTCGGATATAAAAATACGTCCGTCCGGACCGAAAGCGACGTCACTGGTACCGCAAAAAGCACTCTGGCAGTCTTCCGGCTGCCCGCCGACGGAAATCTCCATCAGCTTGTCCCCCTGGGGACTGAACTTGATGACCATGGAGCTCCCCGCATCCGCCGTCCAGATGTTGCCCTCCGGACCGATGCGAATCGCGTGAGGCATTGAATAAAGGCCTTTGCCCCACGACCTGACAACGTGCCCTTCCCGATCCAGTACGACTACCGGATCCGCATTCTCACCGCGTTGCAGGAGGTAGGTCAGGTTCTCATCGGCCGCGACCCACGACACCATGCCCATCTCCCAACCCTCTTCGGGCGGAGTCGCCTTGATCTCTGTGGCTTCGAGTGGGAGCTTCGAACTCTGGCTGATGATGGAACGTAACTCTATCGCCCGAGCATCGAATTCGGGATTGGAGTTCTGCAGGCCAAAAGCCAGCCAGACAAAGTAGACAAATGGTTTGATCAGCATGGGCGGGACTCTATCACACGGTGATTCGGTGAGGCTTGTGATTTCAGGGGCATAATTCAGAAAGGAGTTTTCAACGCAAAGACGCGATGACGCGAAGGTCGCAAATTTGTTGTCTCGGACGGCGCTTAGATTGCGCCTGGCCTGGAGGAAGCAATGATCGAGAAGATCTGTGAGTCAATGCGGAGGAGCGGAGTTGGGAGGAAAAGGCTGCTTGTCTGTGCCTGCAAGAAAAAGGACTTTGCGTCCTTCGCGTCTTAGCGCCTTTGCGTTGAAATCCCTCTCCCCGTCTTAGAAACCTACGTGTCCGCGTAAACTCCGGTTAGAGCGGATTCAGGGGCAGGCATGCAGTTGTCGCGGCTCTCGAGGGCTTCTTTTTCGGCTTGATCGAGTTCGACGACGACGCGCTCTTCCACGGACGCCAGCACCGATGGGTTGATCCCTATGCTCTCCAGGTAGGCTTCGTATGTACCGATCGGATCCTTCTTTCCCCAACTCTCAAAAACGGCGTTTCCGAATGTGTCTCGAGCTTCGCGTTCGTCGTGCGTCGCATGTCCGCCCATGCGGAAGGTTTCGGCAAAAATGATCGCGGGGCCGCCACCGTTGCGGGCATGGTCGGCGGCAAGTTTAGTCGCGGCGTAGGTATCCAGGACATTGTTTCCGTCGCACTCGAAGCCGGCTACGCCGTAAGCCTTGCTCCACGACGAAAACGGACCTACCTGATGTGTGTCGAACCGGGTTCCGAGGGCGACCTGGTTGTTCTGAAAGACAAACAGGACGGGAACACGGAGGACGGCAGCCATGTTGACGCCTTCGTGACACGCGGTGGTCTTGGTAGCCCCGTCACCCACCCACGACAGCACTACACGGCGTTCGCCGCGGTTCTTGAACGACAGCCCGACTCCCGGGATCACCGATACCAGCGAACCCACCTGACTTGGCGGTGCGATCACACCATACTTCAGGTCTCCGGTGTGGAGGTCCTTACCCCTGCTGGGGGAATCTTCAGTCGCCAGGTACTCGCGCAACATGTCGGCGACAGGCATTCCCATTTCATGGCAGGCGCCGGAATTCCGAATCATCGGTGCGACGAGGTCACAACTTCGGTCCAGGGCATGGACGTTCCCTACGGTAACCGCCTCCTCTCCAGTGCCCAGCCAGGCCTTCGAAAGAATCCCCTGCTTGACCCACCGCCTCAGCGTGATGTCGTGAAGACGGAATCGCAGCATCCCTGAGTAAAGATCGAGCAAGGCGTCTTCACTCAACCCCTTGATGACGTCTTGACGATCCGAATCGGTCGCCAGCGTCCGGCGATACTCTTCCATCACGGCCGGATCGGGCTGCCAGTTCACATATTCCTGAGGGTCGAACATCGGATATCTGCGCATATGGGGATCAGTTTACTACAGACGCGGATTACGGGGATGAAGGGGGAGTCTGAGGTCCGGAGTCCGAGGTCTCACGCGGATTGCGCAGATGGGGGAGGAAGAAGGGGGGGCAAGGGGAGGAGGGGGGCGGGGAGCCAGAGAGCGGGGCTGCCGCTCTCTGGCTCACGCGATTGAATACTATGCGCCGGCGGCGGCTTGGGAGTCGGCCGGGCCCATGACTTCGTTCCAGACTTCCATGAAACGATCCATCTCGGCCTCGGTACCCACCGAGATGCGCAGGTGTTCGGTCATAGGCGGGAATCGCCGGCCGATTTCAACGTTGCGCTCCTGGAACGCGCGGCGGACCGGATCGATGTCGCGACCGATTCCGACCATGAAGAAGTTGGTCTCTGATGGGATCACTTCGTAACCCAGATCCCCCAACTGACCAATGACGCGTTTCTTGATGCTGTTGTTCAGCTGGATAACGCGAGCCTCGGTTTCGGGCTCGTCCAGAGCCTGAACACCTGCGGACTTCGCGATCACGTTGATGCTTCCAAGGTTGAAAGGACGCATCCGCGAGATCAGTTCCGGTTTTGCGATTCCGTAGCCGAGACGCAACCCGGCTATCCCGTAGACCTTCGAGAACGTGCGTGTGACGATCACGTTGCGGCCTTCCTTAACGTACTTGATGGCACTCGAATATCCCGGATCCTCGACGAAGTGGTGATACGCCTCGTCAATCACGACAATCATGTTTTCGGGAACGTGATCAAGGAAATCCTGAATCTCGGCGTCGCTGACGATCGTGCCGGTCGGGTTGTTCGGATTGCAGACATAGACAAAACGCGTGCC
>CAZOZZ010000225.1:0-2868 GCA_964584435.1 uncultured Solibacteraceae bacterium
TTTTCCTGCTCCAAAACACAGCCTTGGACTCTATCCATGAGAAATGCGGGCTAGCCCTCCGAACAAAACCCACTTTGCGTCCTTCGCGTCTTTGCGTTGAAATGAAGACCGTTGATCAGCCTCTATTGAGAGTCAGGCGTTGCCTACTCGAACTTTGCCGACCCCAACCGTTCGGCGACAGCCTGTGCGTCTCTGATCAGGGACGTGGGATCGATAGTCACGGGTTCCCCGGCCAGGAGGGTGGCTTTTACGTTTTTGCGGCACGCTGAATAGACGAGTGTTTCGACCGGGTTGTAGACGGGTTGCAGGGCCGGGTCAGTCAGGTCGACGACGACCATGTCGGCCAGCTTTCCGGGCTCGAGGCTACCTACCTGGCTGTCCATTCCAAGGCAGCGGGCGGCGTCGAGGGTGGCCATGCGGAGTGCCTGGTGGGCAACTACCGAGTCTTGTCTGCCCGATTGCGTACGCTGGAGAAACAGGGCCGTTCGCATCTCTTCGAACATGTCGACGACGTTGTTGCTGGCAACGCTGTCGGTTCCCAGACCTGTGGGGACACCGGCTTTCACGAACTGCCGAACCGGAGCGATGCCATGCCCCAGCTTCAGGTTCGATTTGGGGCAATGTGCAACGCCGGCTCCCTGGTCACGGAGCATTCGGACATCTGCCTGGTCGGCGTGAATAGCATGGACGGCCAGTGTCTGAGGGCCAATCATGCCGAGACGGTTCAGGTATTCGATCGGGGACTCGCCATGAGGAACGACCGGAATCTCCCGACTTCGCCAGTAATCGGCAAACGGACCTTCACCACTCCGAACAAACCGACTCTCGTCTGCAGACTCAGCAACGTGGACCGCCAACCGAACCTCTTCGGTCTTCGCCAAATCCCGAACCAGCTCGAACAGGGAGGATGAAACCGAGTAGACGGCGTGTGGGGAAAGACCTATCCGGCGCGTGTCGCTTTCCGATTTCCGGTATCCGTTGAGCTTGTGCTTTAGTCCATGAACCGCGTTCCCCGCCGAATCCGGAGACGGACCGAACACTTCCTGATATGCAATCCCTCGAAGGCCGAATTCCGCCATCGCTTCCCACCCGGTGCCGATATCCATCACCTCCCCAATCGTTGTGACGCCGGCGGCGAGGCACTCCATCGCTCCCAGGCGTGCCGACAAGAGAAGCTCATCCCGTGACAGGTGCTCGTATTTTGTGCGGGTGAGGCGCTGAATCCATCTTGCAAACGGGAGGTTTTCGAGAAAACCCCGCAGTATGGTGAGCTCGAGATGCGTGTGAACGTTGACGAAGCCGGGCAGCAGGGCGCAGCCGGAGAAGGAGGTGATCTCCACATCGTCCGGCGCATTCGTGCCGACATCGACGATCTTTCCGCCATCGATGACAACGAAGCCATTCCGAATCGGCTCGGACGAAACGGGACAGACCCAGTCGGCTTGAACAACCTTCATACCGGGAACGTCCTCGACCTCTTGGTGATCTTCTCGATGAAGTCCTCCCGCGGTTCGAAGCCGATACCGGGGGCCTGGCTTTGTGTGATCTCGCCTTCCGGACTCACTTCGACTTCAGGTGAAATGAGGTCCTCTGCCCAGTAACGCTTGCTGGCCGAGACGTCGCCGGGAAGCGAGAAGTTCGGAAGACTCGACAGGGCAATGTTGTGTGCACGGCCGATTCCAGATTCCAGCATGCCACCACACCACACCGGAATGCCACGATCCCGGCACAGGTCGTGGATCGCACGCACATGACTGTGCCCTCCCACACGACCCAGTTTGACATTGATGATGCGACACGCCGCGATGTCGATCGCTTTCCGCGCATCCTCGGGGGAATGGATCGACTCATCGAGACACACGGGTGTCTGGATGTGTTTCTGAAGCTCCGCGTGGTCAATGATGTCCTCCCAGTGGAGGGGCTGCTCGAACATCATGATGTCGAAAGCATCCATCTGCTTGAACAGATCGATGTCGTCGAGCGTGTAGGCCGAGTTTGCATCGCCCATGAGCCGAATCTTCGGAAATGTCTGGCGAACCTGCCGAATCACATCGAGATCCCAACCCGGCTTGATCTTGATCTTGATTCGCCTGTACCCCGCCCGAACTTCCGTCTCGATCTTTTCGAGCAGTTGATCGATGGAGGACTGGATACCGATCGAGACGCCGCACTCGATACGCTCCCGCTCCCCTCCCAGCAACTTCCACAACGGCATTCCCTTCTGCCGGGCTTCCAGGTCCCAGAGCGCGTTCTCCATTCCGGCCTTGGCCATGTTGTGACCACGAATCGAGCCGACCAGGGGCATGAAGTCCGCTGCCCGCTCGAAACTCTTCCCGACGGTCCATGGAACGATGAAATCACACAAGACATGCCAGGCCGTCTCCGAGGTCTCATGACTATAGAAGGGACCTTCGCCGGCGGTCACCTCCCCGTAGCCGGTGTGATCGCCGGCCGTGGCCTTGACAATCAGGATCCGACGTTCCCGGGTCACCCCGAAACTGGTTTCAAAAGGATGCAGCAACTGCATCCGAACCTCTCGAACTTCAACTCTCTCGATTTGCATATTCGGTACCTTCTGCTGAAGACAGGACGTATTCACTCTGATCATTATCCAGACGTTCAAACCCAACGACCATGTAGTCATCTGCAAAGTGCTGTTCGAACTCGGCACGAACCCGAAGCTGGATCTCCACCGCCTCGTCCACGCTCCGATCCTTTACCAGTTGAATGTCGGATGGTACACGCACGCGGCGACGTTCCCCGACGATGACGGGACGTTTCTTCTCCAACCACCATTCCGCCACCAACCGATCGCTTTCCATACTCCGTTGCAGATGTGAGGAGGTATAGCCGTAATGGTTGACGTAG
>CAZOZZ010000226.1:0-2682 GCA_964584435.1 uncultured Solibacteraceae bacterium
CGTCCGGTGCGACGAGGGGGGAGGTCGCTCTTCGCGTCCTCCCCTACTCTACCGCTTTTGCGTTGAAAGTCCCCTCCCCTCCCTTTACCGTTTCCGGGCCGCGATGACTCTGGGGATACCCTGCAGGTCGGCTCGGGTCGGCGGCAATTCCCATTCTTCGCCGAATAGTTTCCGCACCTCCGCCTCCATTGCGAAACCGATTTCGACGACCAGGTATCCGCCCCGGATCAATCGTTCGTGAGCCTGGGGCAGCAGGTTGCGATACACGCTCGTGGGATCGTCGGGTGCGAACAGGGCGACGTGAGGTTCGTGTTCACGGACTTCTCTCTGCAGGCTTGCCAGGTCGGTGGTTGCGACATAAGGAGGATTGCTGACGACGAACTCGAAATCGCCACGGCAGGCTTCGGTCAGATCCATGTTCAAGAATCCAACCGAAGCGCCAAGTGCGATCGAGTTCTTCCTGGCCACGCGTAGTGCCTCTTCGGAAATGTCGCTTGCTATGACCTCGGAAGACGGTATCTCCAACCGAAGCGTGATGGCAATGCAGCCCGATCCCGTACCGACATCGATGATGCGTGGTGCCTCCCATTGATTGAGTTCACCCACTACCTCGATCACTAATTCGGTTTCGGGGCGGGGAATCAGGACGAATTCATTGACGGAAAAAGGTCTGCCATAAAATTCCTGGACACCGGTGATGTGTTGCGTCGGTTCGCCGGCCGAACGTCGTTCGAGCATCGATTGGTAGGCGTCCCAGGCTTTGTTGTCGATGACGTCCCTGTCGTGGGTGTAAAGGTAGGTCCGATCAGCTCCGATCGAGTGGGCGAGGAGGACCTCGGCCGTCAGGCGGGAGGCGGATACGAGGTTTTGTTCCAGGATCTCGATGCCGGTCGCCAGGGCTTCGCCGAGCGTCACGCCACGAGTTCTTTCTTAAGCCGTTCGGCCTGGAAGTGCGTGAACAGCGCGTCGATGAGTTCGTCGAGGTCTCCGCTCGTGATGGCCTCCAGACGGTGAAGTGTCAGCCCGATTCGGTGGTCCGTGACGCGGTTCTGAGGATAGTTGTATGTACGCATTTTCCCGCTCCTGTCGCCACTCCCAACCATCGATCGTCGCTCGTCGGCCACCGCTTGCTGTTGCTTCTCCAGTTCCAGTTCATAGAGGCGGGAGCGGAGGACCCGCAGTGCCTGGGCCCGGTTTTTTATCTGCGATTTTTCGTCCTGACACGACACGACCAGGCCTGTCGGAAGATGGGTGATGCGAACCGCAGAATACGTGGTGTTGACGCTTTGCCCTCCCGGTCCGGAAGAACAGAACGTGTCGATCCTGAGATCCTTTTCGTTGATGGCCACCTCGACCTCGTCCGCCTCCGGAAGGACCGCCACCGTCACTGCCGACGTATGTATCCGGCCGCTCGACTCGGTTGCGGGTACTCTCTGAACACGGTGGACGCCGCTTTCGTATTTCATCCGGCTGTACACACCTTTACCTTCGATCAACAAGATCATTTCCTTGAAGCCGCCGACTCCTGTCGGGCTTGAAGACATGATCTCAGCGCGCCAACCCCGGTTTTCCGCGTACCGTGAGTACATCCGGAAAATGTCCGATGTGAACAGGGTTGCTTCGTCGCCGCCGGTTCCGGCGCGGATCTCGATGATGACGTTGCGCTCGTCATTAGGATCCTTAGGCAGCAAGAGAAGCTTCAGGTTCTCGCGGCACTCTCCCAGGCGCTGTTCGAGCGAGGCGAGTTCTTCTTCGGCCATCGCCTTCATCTCCGGATCTTCGTCCGATTCGTGAAGCATTGAGCGAGTGTTTCGGATGCCCTGGTCCAGGGCCCGGTATTCGTCAAACTTGGCGACGATTTCCCCAAGGTCGCTGTGTGCCTTGGCAGTCTTCCGGTAGCGGCGGGGATCGGCTACCACTTCCGGATCGCCTAGTTCCTGGTTCAATTCGGCGTACCGCACTTCAAGAGCCGCCAGCTTTTCTACAAGTAGTTCGTCACTCATGATGTCACAGGTTTGGCGAACGCATTACGGTGTCGATGACGTCCTGTCACGCACCAGAATGTCGTCATCGTTTGAGCCTAAAGCCCAATTGGCGGCGCAGTTAGAGAGACACTTCAGGCACTGAAGAATCACAGCGACTCCGCTAATTTTCGTTTTTTGCGTACTTTCGCCGGAATCGCTCGACACGTCCAGCCGTATCGATGAGCTTTTGCTTACCGGTGAAGAAAGGATGGCACTTCGAGCAGATCTCGATGTGGATTCCCGGCTTTGTCGATCGGGTCTGGAAGCTTTCACCGCATGCACAGGTGACGACCGCTTCCATGTATTTTGGATGGATACCCTCTTTCATTAAACCTCCGGCGAGTGCCCGGTCAGCAGTGTTTTGTGTCCCTTCCGGCCCATCGCAGCACTAGATCATTCATTATAGGGACCATATACCGTCGTAACAAGCCCCAGTTCGAGTCGTGTCAGACTTCTCTGTTCGGTTCTCCGGCTTTGTCGGCCGCCGGTCACGATGACAAACCATCGCTTTGTTCCTCGTCTTCGCGCCTGAGCTCGGAACACCCCTTCCGGCGACCCTCGCCGGTCCCACGAGTGGCTGCCACGTCCGCCTGTTCGAAATGGAATAAATCCCCGGCTATCAGGCAACTGTGCACAGATTCGGGGTTGCAGTCAAGGT
>CAZOZZ010000227.1:0-2111 GCA_964584435.1 uncultured Solibacteraceae bacterium
GGCACTTTAGATGCCGACCAAGTCAAAGGAGGAGTCCATCCCATCATGTTGAAATACAGACTTCCGTCGAGCGCATGACTAGCAGGTCAAGAGGAGCCTCACTTGACGATCAACCCGGCGTAGCCGACCACCTGGTCGCGTTCGCCGAATATGTCTCCCGAGGTGGCGTACTTCACAAGTTCGCCTGCGGTTGCTCCGAGCTGTATTGTCGCGATCAGCATTGCTGTGACGGGCCCGAATCCGCACATGGAGATGTTCTCGGTCTTCACGACTTCGTAAAGCCCTTCGGCGTCCAGATCCAGCATGCAGGCAATCGCGTTCTGGTCCTTCACGCGTGTTACGGAATCGGATTCATAATGGTTCATGTCGCTGGAAGCGATGATCAGCGTCCGCCCCGGTACTTTCTGAATTGCGATGGCCATCGCCTCTCCCAACCTCTTCAAGGCTCCCAGATCAGATGTGCCGACGGTTATCGGTACAAAGAGGATTTCTGACTCAGCCAGAAATTGAAGGAAAGGCAACTGGACTTCGAGGGCGTGCTCGGAATGGTGTGCGGTGGCGTCTTCTCGAAGCTCCGGATCAATCGACTTCAGCAGTTCGGCCAATTCCTTGTCAACCACTGCATTGCCGATAGGGGTTTGCCACTTCCCGGAACTCAGAATAGCCAACGGTGCGCCAACGCCGGTGTGGTTGGGACAGAGGATGATGTAACGGTCCGGTAGTTCGAGTTGGGAATACACTGCGCCGGCTACGTGTCCTGAATAAACATATCCGGCGTGAGGTACGACGATTCCCAGCGCGCCCGTCGGGGCTTCGCTCCTGTAGGTGACATCCCGAAGCGTGTCCTCGAGTGATCGACGATCGCCGGGATAGAAACGTCCGGCGACGGCTGGGATACGGAGCATTTCTTCATTATGTTACAATCTCGCGCCAATGAAAATCCTCTCGACCGCCTTCCATCCCGACTTCCCAGCCTGGTGTTTTCCAGCCTGGTCCATGGAGGAGATCACCTCGGTGTTTCCGGATATCGATTTCGTGAAACTGGACTCTACCGGACCGATCCTCGATGAGATCCGTGACGCCGACGTTCTTTTTGCGTGGAAGCTGACCGATCGGGCTTTCAAGGCGGCCAAGAATCTGAAGTGGATCCATACGGGAATGTCCGGGATGACCTGGATCCTCATCCCTCCGGTTGTAGAGAGCGATGTCCTGGTGTCGAACTCCAGGGGTATCCACGCCAACACAATGGGCGAGCATGCGATGGCCCTGATCCTTGCGTTCTCAAGACGCCTCCACGATTGTATGGATTTTCAGCGGAAGGCCGTGTGGGGTCGTACGGAAATCTATTTGCGCGTGCCGTCGTTTGAAGAACTGGCTGGAAAGACGATCGGTGTGGTCGGATTCGGAGCGATCGGATCGGAAGTCGCCCGCCGTGCCCGATGCTTCGGCATGCGGGTTGTAGGTTTCAAGCGCGACACCAGTCGGCGTCAGGAACATGCCGATGTACTGTATGTTCCCGAGCGTCTCGACGACATCCTTCCCGAAATCGACTACCTGGTGATCTCTGCTCCGCTGACCCCGGAAACCGAGAACATGATCGGCCCCGACCAGCTGGAAAAGATGAAACCGACTTCCGTGTTGATCAACCTGGCCCGCGGAGAGATCGTAGATCAGAAAGCCTTGATGGAGGCTCTCGAAGAAGACCGGATCGCCGGCGCCGGCCTGGACGTATTCGTTCCCGACCCGCTCCCCGACGGACACCCGCTCTTTTCCACGAAGAACGTGATCCTCACGCCCCACATTTCCGGCACAGACCCCAAACTCTGGCGCCGCGTCACGGACCTCTTCATCGAAAACATCCGCCGCTTCCGCGACGGGCGCCCTCTGATCAACCAGGTAGAAGATAAGTCGAAGGGGTATTGAGGGGAAGTGGTTAAGGGAAGTGGCCAGTGACCAGTGGCCAGTTGTGGGGTGTACATTGCGCGATAGAGTACACTGGTCGTGCCCTCCGTTTTCTGAGATCAAGACCAATGAAGGACTATAAGCCGAAGAGTTATCTGGAGTGCGCCCCGCAAACTGGAGAGTTATTTCCCCAGGATTAGTACAGGCCG